>JAZTXE010000099.1:0-25650 GCA_045636205.1 Eubacteriales bacterium | reverse complement strand
TATAGTTGCACTTTTCAGACCCGGTCCTATGGACTCTATCCCGCATTATATAGATTGCAAATTCCATCCTGAAAAAGTGACGTATAAACACCCACTTTTAAAGGAAATACTGGAAGTTACATACGGTTGCATAGTATATCAGGAACAGGTTATGGATATATTCCGTAAAATAGGCGGTTTCTCCCTCGGGCGCGCGGATATGGTTCGCCGTGCAATATCCAAAAAGAAGGAAAAAGAGCTGCTCAAAGAGCGCGAAAATTTCATTCACGGAAACGTCGAAGAGGGTATCTGCGGCGCAGCGGGCAACGGGATTTCCGAACAGGTTGCAAATGAAATTTTTGACGAAATAGTTGCTTTTGCAAATTACGCTTTTAATAAGGCACATGCGGCAGCATATGCTGTAGTCTCATATCAGACCGCGTATATGAAATTTCACTATCCGCGCCAGTACATGGCGGCACTTTTGACGTCTGTTCTGGACAACTCTGCGAAAATCGCTGAGTACATGGAACTCTGCCGTGAGATGAACATTAATGTTCTTCCGCCGGATATAAACGAATCGTGCGATTCGTTTACCGTAAGCGGTGAAAACATCCGCTTTGGTCTGGTCGCTGTAAAGAATATAGGTCGCGGTTTTATACAAGCTGTGGTTTATGAGCGCGAACAGAACGGACGCTTCACATCACTTCAGGATTTTTGCGAGCGCATGTACGAGCGGGAACTCAACCGCAGAGCAATTGAAAACCTTATAAAATGCGGTGCGTTTGATGCACTTGGGAAACGCTCTGCACATTTGCGTATTTACGAGAAAATACTTGACAGTATTTCGCATATGAAAAACCGCAATATAGCCGGTCAGATTGACTTGTTTGGTGCACTCGAGGATGAAAGTTTTAATATGATACCCATTCCGGATGTCAAAGAGTGCACAAAGCAGGAGCTTCTCAATATGGAGCGTGAGACCACCGGAATGTACCTGTCCGGGCATCCACTTGATGAATACGGCGACCTGCTAAAAAAACTAAAGACTATAGGGATAAGCCAGATAACTGCGGATGCAGAACCATCGAATACCGCGAAAAAATTTCAGGATAATCAAAGTGTTCTTTTGGCAGGCGTTATTTCTGCAATGCGTGTCAAGACTACCAGGAATAATTCAATGATGGCATATATTACCCTTGAAGACGTGGCGGGTAGCATAGAAGTCCTCGTGTTTCCGACCGTGCTTACCAAGTACGGTGCGATTCTGCGCGAGGGTGAAATGGTTGTCATGCGCGGGAGATTGAGCCTGCGTGAGGATAACCCGCCGCAGATACTCTGCGATGAAGTGCATCCCGTGAACGAGTATGCGGGCAGGGGGATAGAGATGCCGGAAGGTGATAAGAAACTCTACCTGCGCCTTCCAAGTCAAGACGACCCGCTTTACACCCAAATCCGCAATATTCTTACCAATTTTCCGGGGAAAAGGGAAACTATACTGTTTTTTGCCGACAGCGGAAAGATGCTCAGGACGCATTCTTCTGAAGATATGCGGCTATTTACAAGGCTTACGGAAATATTGGGACTTGAAAACGCGGTTCTGAAATAATACTGCTTTTCATTTAATTGCAAAATTTTCTTCACTCTTTATAAAAAGTGGAGTATACTATTATAATAAAAGAAAAGGCACGTGCCTTTTATGAGGTGACAAAAGATGGCAAACATTAAAAGAATAGGTGTTTTAACAAGCGGTGGAGACGCGCCCGGCATGAACGCGGCGATACGCGCGGTTGCACGTACAGCAGCATACTATGGAATTTCATGTCTTGGAATACGCAGAGGCTATAACGGCCTTATAAACGGCGATATTATCGAGCTTGATGCGCGAAGTGTTAATGGCATAATCTCTCGCGGCGGAACAATGCTTTATACCGCTCGTTGTCCGGAATTTATGACAGAGGAAGGCTTGCAGAAAGCTGCAAACACATGCAGATATTTGGGGATTGACGGTCTTATCGCGATAGGCGGTGACGGTACTTTCCGCGGCGCACGTGATTTAGCCGCGCGTGGCGTATCAACAGTCGGAATTCCCGCGACGATTGATAACGACATCGCATCAACTCATTACAGTATCGGATTTGATACCGCATGCAATACTGCCATGGAGGCTATAGATAAGCTTCGTGATACAATGCAGTCGCATGAGCGTTGCTCGGTTGTCGAGGTCATGGGGCGTCATGCGGGTCATCTGGCACTTAACGTAGGTATCGCATGCGGCGCTACTGCGGTTTTGGTTCCTGAAAAAGAAGTCAATTTCCAGACGGATATTGTCGAGAAAATCCGCGAGGGTCGCATAAATAAGCGTTCGCATTATATTATCATAGTTGCCGAAGGTACGGGCAATGCAATAGAAGTAAGCGAGAAAATCCGTGAGGAGACCGGGATAGATTCAAGAGTAACTATTTTGGGTCACATCCAACGCGGCGGAAGCCCGTCTGCGCAGGACCGTGTTATAGCAAGCTGTATGGGTGAGTATGCAGTGAGCACAATACTCAATGGAAAGAGCAACCGAGTAGTATGCTCGGTAAACAGTGAAATTGTTGATTTTGATATTGATGAAGCGCTTAAGATGCATAAAGATGTTTCTGACAGTGTGTATCAGACATCGCGTATAATGGCAGTTTAAAATAAAAACGGTGGCCGATTTTTTTCGGGCGGGGTTTTTATTTAACTCTCAAGCAAATCAAAAAGCGTGGACATATTATCCTCGGAATATTCAATTTCGCACGAATAAAGGCGGCAAACATCCACTAAATAATCTATCGAACACTTTTCTTTAAGCGCAGCTAAAGCGCGTAAAAACATATAGCTTAAGGCTACGAACGCGGCGCAAGCAGGGATGCGGTCAGTCTCATATGCATCCCATAGATGTCTGTATGTAAGATATACCATAAGTTGCTCAAATGCAGTGTTAATATCATCGCCAAATGAGAAATCTAAATCAGAAGAATTCGTGCATTTAAGCTCTTCCAGTAACTCACCCCATGCAGGATTTAATTGCTCTAAAGAAGAGAAAATTCCGGTCCATTCACCAATGGACTTATCGGGAAGAGTACTGCCGCATGCGGAAAGCATAGCCTGTACACGCTCATCTATAGTAAGCGACCTGTCCTGAAGTAAGTTAAATATCTTAGCGCGAAAATTAAGGAAAATCTGATCATGTTCCGTGATTTCACATGAATGAGCTTCATTATCTTCTTCAATTAACCGAACCTTTTCCTTGTTGGAGAGGATAATAGCTGCACAAGCTTCGCAGCAAAGACCCAAACCCATCTCAATGCGCTCAGAGAAAAAGTTTCGAAATCTCGGATGGTCCGTGCATATGTTGCAAATACTGTCTTCTCCTAACATAAGGATAATATCGCATAAACCCGATTGATTCAGAAAAGGGCAGCGCTCGGATTCATCAAGCTTAAAACATGGGGTTGGAGCAGTAAAGTCTATACTATCTTTAAGACGTTTACCGAAATCGCCCGGTATACTTTTATATTCAGAGAGTGTTTTTTCATCAATATCAATTTCCCAGCCGATGCAGCAACTGTTTTTGCAAGCACCTGCCAAGCATTTAAACGAATTATAATAGCTCGGAAAGACTGTTTTCATAACTTGTTCCTCAGACTATTAGACGAATAATCCATTCTACAATAAATACTGCCGCCGAAGCACTCAGTGCAACTGTAAGAAGGCTTTTGTTTTTAAGCGCCAAAAGCACCGCTATAGCGCAGCCGCTTACCGACGCAACTGATGAGTCCGAAACTGTGAAAACTGCGGGAAAAGTCATTGAGGCAAGCACCGCATACGGAACATAAAAGAGAAATGATTTTATAAATCTGCTTTTAAGCTTCCGTCTGACCAAGGCAAGAGGTATCATGCGTATGAGATATGTAACGATTGCCATTACTGCGATGTACGCGATAAGACGAGCCAAACTATTCATTTTCCCAACCGCCTTCCATGTCACTTTCAATCGGGAAAAATGCCGCGCCGAAAGTTGAGGATATAAGTGTACATATAATAATAACAAAGCCCGACGATATTCGGTTAAGTATCGGCATCCACGCGAATATACAGCTGAGTACAATTGCGAGTATTACTACTTTAAGTACCGGGGAGTAGCTTTTGGCAGGCGGAACGAAAATTGCAATGAACATGCCGTAGAGCATTATATTAAGTGCAGAGCATACCGATTGCGGAAGTGCTTGTCCGGCAATTGCGCCGGTTGCTGTTCCTATCGTCCACCCTAAGTAAGGCATTATTATAAGCCCGTACATGTATTTCTTACCAACTTCACCGGATTGCGAACTTGCCACCGCGAAGATTTCATCCGTGTTACCAAAGGAGATTAAAAGTCTATGTAAAAACGTAACACCTGAATTTAATTTTTGCGAAAGCGATAAGGACATAAGTGCGTAGCGTATGTTAATTATAAGCTGAGTCAAAGCCATTTCGATAAACGACCCGCCGGACAGAATTAATCCAAGACCTGCCATCTGACCTGCAGAGGTCAGGTTTGTCATAGAAATTGCAATGGTTGCCCAAATCGGAAGCCCACCGTTTGAGGCCATCATTCCAAATGCAAAGGATACGGATAAATATCCAAGACCTATTGGAATACCGTCGGATATCCCTTTTTTTAAGATTGAAATTGCATCTGCCATTTATTTAGCACTCCTGATAAACTATTTTTTTGATGGAATATGGAACCTGTCCTCCAAATTAAGCTTCAAAAGCTTTTTTACATCCTCCGGAGGGTCAATGAGAACCTTTGTGCGCTCTGCGGAATTTAAGTCTATATACGTCATTACCAAACCTGAAAACAGAGAACTGTACAGGGAGTTGCACATGTTATACTTTTTTGCGCGATGCCCTTTTCTGTGAAGGAGTGAAATGCGGTCAATTGATTTTATTGAGCTTAAAGAGTAGGAGTTTATGGGAATAACCTTGCGCAGAGTATATTCTCGCACCACCAGTTCATCGCCGACGAGTATATATTCATACTTGATAAAATAAAACCGCCATATGCAAGCTATTGCGAAAACGCAGATGATGCTGCAAAATATTACAACCAAAAGCGGTATGCTTTTAAAAACAACTGCAGTATCAATTATTGTATATAACAAAAAAACAATAATACATATGAGTAGTATCGGAAATGCCAATGGGCGTTTTAAGGGGGAAGGAAATACTCTTTTCATATAAATCACCGTGTCATGATAATTTTAAACTTTGCACTCTTGATATAATCAAAAATATAATAACGCTTTTTTATATAAAATTCAACTGTCTACGCGGAATATTATTATGTAAATAAAAATATTATTTACAATAGAGTCTTGTGCCTGCAACTGAATTTTCCGTCACGCAGGACAATCGTTAAATATGAATGCGGCGGATGTCGTATGGAGCCCGGATTAAACAGAGAAGGGGATTTATCGTCAATATCCGAAAAAGGCATGTGGGTATGACCAAATAAAGTAAGCTGTGCGCCTTCTTCTAATGCCGCGAGGTATATTGGCGACAGGGTGCTTTTGACATTGTATTTATGACCGTGTGTCAAAAGTAAACGCACGCCTTCAAGTTCAATTACGAGCGTTTCGCTCAATCCGCAGCTTATTGGGTCGCAATTTCCGCATACACGATAACAAGGGATGTCTAAACCTTCGGGTATATCGTTAAAACCGTCACCTAAATGAATGATGCAGTCAGGCTTTTCTTTAAGGATGGCGCGGCAGAGCGCGGAGGCGTTTCCGTGAGAGTCTGATACAACTAAAATCTTCATCATAAATCACCTTTAATAAAAAATGTAACCGATACAGTACATCCGGCATATACTGACATAGAAGCAATTGAATATCGAGCTTGTTGCGATTTTTTGGAGGTGCGTATTGATATGTCAGCAGATATGGAGAGCGTTGCAAGGGCGTTACTGGCAAACGCAAATGGGGATAAAATAAAACAAAACCTGGGTAAGTTTTCTGAGATACTGTCATCACCAAAAGGGAAAAGTGTTGTAAATGCTCTGCTAAGCGATGGTGGAGAGAAACTAAAAAAAGCCGCCCAAGATATGCAAAAAGGAAATGATGCTGCGGCAAAGCAAATGATTTCATCTGTGCTATCCACCGAGGACGGTGCGGAAATTCTCGGCAAAATAATATCTGCTGCTTCAGAATAAGGGGGGAATATTATGGCAGATTTGGAAGAGAAAATTAAAAAATTGCTTGAGTCTCCTGATGGAATGGCTCAGGTTTTAAAGACTGCGCAAACTCTTTTTGGGGGTGGTGAAGCAGAGGAAAATGAAGTGCCGGCAGAAAATGCGGATGCAGAAGAATTAGTAATGCCATCGCTTCTGCCGGTTAATTCCAATACGGATGAGACCAATTTACTCGAGTCTATAGATCCCAAAGTTGTTACCACTGCCATGCAGATAATGAATGAGTACAGAAAAACCGATGACAGAAGAATCCAGCTCTTACACGCACTGCGTTCATATTTTAAGGATGAGGACCAAGTACATATAACCAAAGCAATCCAAATCGTAAAACTTTCCAAAGTAGCCAAGCAGGCGTTTAGAAGTATGAGGGAGGAGGATTCCTTTGTTTAACCGATATATGTCTGAGGACAGAGCGGCTTTTGAGGATTTATACCGCCCGGTCGAAGAAGGACAGGTGCAGGAAGATTTTCCTGCGCAGGCAGAAGAGGAAAGGCAAGCGCAAATTCCCGTTGATGCCGAAATTAAAAATGATATCTCCCAAGAAACAGTTAAGCAATCCGTAAAAGAGACCGGAGGATTTTTAGATTTAAAACGTATGCTAAAAGGTATTAACATAGGCGAATTGGGGCTTTTACCCCTGCTTTTGTTGGCGTTTTTAATCTTGGATGTGGATAACGATGAAAAACTTTTGATTGTCGCGTTGGCAATTGTTCTGGGTATATAGAATTTATTAATCCCTCGCAGACTATTTTATCTGCGAGGGATTATTTTATTCTGCTGTTATGGAAGCCCCGTCGGGCAAAAGGAAAATTGAGGAATCCTGAGGGGATACAACCGTTTGCGTCGCTTCGACGGTGTAAATTACAGTGTCATTCAAACCTAACATCTGACCAAATGCTAACAGACCGGTGTCCGTGGAAATCCAATAACGACTTTTATAGCCGGTAAGTGGATTTAGCGCTTCGACGTAAATACAGGGCAGTGAATTGTAGATGGTATACTTAGCATCAAGGATATTTTTGCTTTCAAGTTTAAGTACATCCTCATATACCATTATCATCTGTGATGTGTCCGCTGTGAAATCTCCGGGGTTTGTCCGGTAATAACGCGTCTGGCCCGGACGCCACATGTACACTGCGGAAGGACTGTATATAACAGTCATCGTGGTTGTGCCGTTTTCTGAAATAATATCCACTCGCTCAAGTTTGTTGTTTGTCCACTTCTTGCGCGGATAGCTTTTGTTGCCACCCGAATGGAAGAGCGTGCTTTTTGTTTCATAATAATATTCGGAAGGGCGCGTCATGGCGCGTATAACCGACTGCACATTCTCTTTTGTTATTTCAATTTGGCTGTAATCAGGGTTTTCTAAAATTTCCGTAGTATCCGGAGATGTTGTATTTGGCGGGTACGTAGGAATGGAGTTTACAACAGAGGAGGTAACTGCCGGTGAAAAAATAATAATAAAAATCAACGTAACAAGAATAACCAGTATTGCGGTAAAAGCGTAGGATGAGATTTTTTGGTTTTTCACATGGCACCTCCTTTGTAAGTTGATCGCGGTTTAATCAGTTGGCAGAAAAATCTGAGGGACGGTTTCCGATGCCTGCCATTGACCACAAAATAGCATTTGTAATTCTTTCGCTGGCAAGACCGTCACCGTACGGATTTGCAGCATGTGCCATCTGCTGATATGCATCATCGCAGTTTAACAAACGGTTTGCTTCTTTCAATATAACGTCTTTATCAACGCCTACAATCTTAACCGTTCCTGCAACCACCGCTTCCGGACGCTCGGTTTCGGTTCTGAGAACCAGAACCGGTTTTCCCAGAGACGGAGCCTCTTCCTGAAGACCGCCGGAATCGGTGAGGATAAGGTGGCAACGCGCCATGAGGTTGTGCATATCATCAACGTCTATCGGGTCGATAAGATGCACGCGCGGCACGCTTGAAAGGATGGGGAAAACCGTGTCACGTACAGCAGGGCTCAGATGCACCGGATAAATTATCTGGATGTCCGGATGCTCGTTTACAAGCTCCTTTATTGCGTTCATTATGTTTTCCATCGGCTCTCCGTAATTCTCACGGCGATGAGCGGTGAGAAGAACCGTGCGGCATGCACCGAAATCTATGTTCTTAAGCGCATCACTGTGGAAAGAATAGTCATCACGTACAGTGGTTTTGAGTGCGTCAATAACAGTGTTTCCGGTTATGAAAATCTCACCGTCAATCTTTTCGTTTTTGAGATTTTGGGCATTGTTTACCGTCGGGCAGAAATGCAAATCTGCTATATTGCCGGTAAGCTTGCGGTTTACTTCCTCGGGGAAGGGTGAGTACTTGTCGAAAGAGCGCAAGCCGGCTTCGACATGTCCTACCTTTATGCCGCGATAAAAAGAAGCAAGCGCACCGGCAAAAGTGGTAGATGTATCACCGTGCACCAGAACAATGTCAGGCTTTGCACTGTCAAGAACCTCATCCAGGCCGGTAAGAATCTTTGTGGTAATGCTTGCAAGTGTCTGACGCGGTGCCATGATGTTAAGGTCATAGTCCGGCTTTATTTTGAAAATATCCAATACGGAATCCAGCATCTCACGGTGTTGCGCAGTTACGCAGCACAGCGGCTCAATTTCAGGGTGTTTTTGAAGCTCAAGCACCAGCGGCGCCATCTTTATTGCCTCGGGTCGGGTTCCGAATACGGTCATTACTTTAAGTTTACTCAATTTGCCACACCACCATATAAATTATTATCTATATTGTATCTTATTTTGACGTGTTTTGCAAGTATGGCAAAGGATTTATAGAGCTTATTAATTAAAAATACGGAGCATGGCGAGTGTTATTAAAATTATACCGGATATAACATTGCATATGCGTCGGCTGACATTTAAAAAATTAGATAAGAATTTTCCGCAGTAAAGTCCTGTATAAAGCAATACAAGCTGGCTTGAGCCGACAAGAAGTGGTATGTAACTGTTTACTATTCCACTCATTGCACAACCAAGCCCCACACCGATAGCATCGGCAGATAGTGCAAAGCTTAAGTACAGCGCTTCTTTAAAATCTATTCTTTGCGAGCGGTCAAAATCGCACAGCGTTGGGTCGCGCACAACCGAAATTGTAATTCCGAAAGATTTTATTACCAGATTAAAAAGAGTGTCTTTCTCCTTGCTCGGTGCGGGAGCAGGGAGTTCGTTTTCCTTTGCTGAATTTACAATTAAAATTAAACCGATGATTATAAGCACTAAAGCGCCGGCTAAGCGGCACACAAGCGGAGGGAAAAGTACGCTTGCCGCAGTGCCTGCAGCCATTGCAAGAGCGGAGTAGGCTATCGAGGAGCAGGATATTACCGCAGCGGAGATAAGCGGGATTTTAACGCGCCGCACACCGTAGGCAAAGCCGGTTACAAGCGAATCTAAATTTATTGAAAGAAGCATAAATAAAACGGTCATAGGATGAACCTCCGAAAACATAGAGCATTCAGTTCATCTTATGACCGTTTTTTAAATTTGTGATTTATGCGAGGGTTTTCTCAAGCAGTGAAATTCCTGCATTGATGCGGGATATGCTTTCGTCTTTTCCGAGAATTTCGCAGAGCTCAACACCGCCGCCCGGGGTAGTGGGTTTTCCGGAAAGTGCTGTGCGAAGCGGCCAAAGCACAATTCCGTTTTTGACTTCAAGCTCAGCTATAAGACCGAAGAGTGCATCGTGAATAGCCTCGTGAGTCCACTCGGAAATGTTTGAAATAACCGGGATAAGCTTCTTTAAAATATCCAAAGAAATTGCCTCGTCGGTCTTCATTTTTTTGTGGCGATAAAGCTCAGGACTGTATTCGGGCAGAGCATCGAAGAAATCCACCTGCTCGGGAATGTCGGTAAGCTGTTCGCAACGCGGTTGCAGAAGCGGAGCAATTAAGCGCGTGTCAATATCCGGGTTTTTAACACTTTGACGGATATACGGCTCGGCAATCTCGTGGAAAGCATCGGCAGACATTGCTCGGATGTATTCTGCGTTTATGTGATTGAGCTTCTGAGTGTCAAATATAGCCGGGGATTTTGAAATGCCTTTGATTTCAAAAATATCTGTAAGCTCACTCAGCGAGTATATTTCGCGCTCACCGCCCGGACTCCAGCCGAGCAAGGTTACGTAGTTTATCAGTGCGTCCTTGAGATAGCCCATTGCAAGCAAATCCTCGTAAGAGGGGTCACCTTTGCGCTTTGAAAGTTTCTCATGTTCATTTCGCATAACCGGTGAGCAATGTACATATGTGGGGATTTCCCAACCAAAAGCCTCGTAAAGAAGATTGTACTTAGGTGCGGAGGACAGATACTCTGAGCCGCGTACTACGTGGGTTATGCCCATCAGGTGGTCGTCAATTACGTTTGCAAAATTGTAGGTAGGCAGACCGTCTGACTTTATGAGAATCTGGTCATCAAGTTCTGCATTGTCAACAGTTATTTCGCCGTAGACGACGTCAGAAAACGTGGTCTGACCGGATTCGGGCATTTTCTGACGGATAACGTAGGGAACACCTGCATCAAGTTTTGCTTTGATCTCATCAGCGCTAAGGCGTGAGCAGCGACCGTCATACTTGGTCGGAATATCCGATGAAGGTGCGTCGCTATCGTCTTTTGCGCAGAAGCAGTAGTATGCCGCACCTTTTTCAATGAGGAGCTTAGCATAGTCAAGGTATATTCCGCGGCGTTCACTTTGAATGTACGGACCGACAGGACCGCCAATGTCCGGACCTTCATCGTAGTTAAGACCGGTCTGCTTGAGTGTGCGATAAATAAGCTCGGTTGCGCCTTCTACGTAACGACCCTGGTCGGTATCCTCAATACGCAGGATAAAGTCACCGCCTGAGTGCTTTGCTATCATGTATGTATAAAGCGCGGTGCGCAGGTTACCGATGTGCATGTAACCTGTCGGGCTGGGCGCAAAGCGGGTTCTTATTTTGCCCTTTGGAATGCGCGCTTCATTTTCTGCATAAATTTTTTCAAACATGTGTTTTCACCGTCTATTCTTTCTATTTCTTTTTTGCCCAGGAGTCTTTTAACGATACCGTACGGTTAAATACAAGTGCGCCGGGCTTTGAAAGCTTTTCGTCTACGCAGAAGTATCCCATGCGTAAGAACTGGAAGCTTGCGGGAGCCTCAACATCCTTGAGCATCGGCTCTAACTTGCAACCGGAGAGAATCTGCAGTGAGTCGGGGTTTACATTGTCCGTAAAGCTTCCGCCCTCGGGAACATCGCCCGGATTTGCAGTGGTAAAGAGGTTATCGTAAAGGCGGACCTCGGCATCGACTGCATCATTAGCGCTTACCCAGTGGATAGTGCCACGGACCTTGCGACCGTCAGGCGTTGAACCGCCTTTGGATTCCGGGTCATATGTCGCATGAACTTCGGTTACGCGACCGTTTTCGTCAGTCTTAAAATCTGTGCAACGGACATAGTAAGCATATTTAAGGCGAACTTCGTTGCCAGGGAACAGGCGGAAATATCCTTTAACCGGCTCTGCCATGAAGTCATCTTCTTCGATATAGAGTTCCTTCGAGAATGGGACTTTGTGTGTGCCGGAGTTGGGATCCTCAGGATTATCAACCGCTTCAAAGTATTCGGTCTGGCCCTCGGGGTAATTGTCAATAACAAGCTTTATCGGACGGAGAACCGCCATTGCACGTGTCGCTTTGGAGTTTAAGTCCTCGCGGATACAGTGCTCAAGGAAAGAGTAGTCAACAACACTGTAGGTCTTTGCAATACCTATGCGGTCGCAGAAATTGCGGATTGCCTCAGGTGTATATCCGCGGCGGCGCAGACCGGAGAGGGTAGGCATTCTCGGGTCGTTCCAACCGTCAACGTACTTTTCTTCGACGAGCTGGCGCAGATAACGCTTGGACATGACGGTATATGTCATGTTAAGGCGCGCAAACTCAATCTGACGCGGCGGCTTTTCAAAGCCGATTTCGCGTACAACCCAGTCGTAGAGCGGGCGGTGGTCTTCAAACTCAATAGAGCAAAGTGAGTGGGTAATTCCCTCAAGTGCGTCCTGGATAGGATGCGCAAAGTCATAGAGCGGGTAGATGCACCACTTGGTGCCCTGACGGTGATGCGCGGTGTGGACAATTCGGTAAATTGCCGGGTCGCGCATGTTCATGTTCGGGGACGCCATATCAATCTTTGCGCGGAGTGTACGTGCGCCATCCTCAAACTCGCCGTTTTTCATGCGCTCAAACAGTTCTAAGTTTTCTTCGACTGAGCGGTCACGGTACGGGCTGTTCTTGCCCGGCTCGGTAAGGGTTCCGCGGTACTCACGCATTTGGTCAGCGGTAAGGTCGCACACGTATGCTTTCCCTTTTTTAATAAGACCAATCGCGTACTCGTAGCATTTGTCAAAATAATCAGAGCCGTAGAAGATGCCACCGGTCGGCTCAGCGCCAAGCCAGCGTAAATCCTCTTCGATTGAGCGGACGTATTCATCATCCTCGCGCACCGGGTTGGTGTCATCGTAGCGCAGGTTGAAAGAACCGTTGTACTTCTCAGCCGTACCCGCGCTTATCCATATAGCCTTGGCGCTTCCGATGTGCAGATAGCCGTTGGGCTCGGGCGGAAAGCGCGTATGAATCGGGGTAGAGCATTTTGCGGCTGACAAATCTTCGTCAATCGCCTCATGTATAAAATTTTTGCTTTCGAAATTTGTATCCATATGTCTTAAATCCTCCGCAGATTATTTACGTAAAATTACACATATTTTGATGTTACAGTATATTTTACCACAAAGTACCTGCAATACTCAAGCAAATTGTAAAAAAACCGGAAAAAATTTGGGTGAGTAAATAAAACCACCGCTGTGATGCTCTTTCACGGCGGTGGTTTGTAAATTTATTGTGCAAGTGAGTATTTGGAAGAGTATTTTTCAAATTCCTCTTTAAATTTCATATCATCGCTTTTCAGCGCGCGGAGTGACTCGTGGATGTTCATTGTATGTTGTGATAAGTCAATTATACATCCTGCGATATTTGAGCAGTGGTCGGAGGTGCGCTCTAAATTTGTGAGTAAATCAGACCATACAAAGCCTGCTTCTATGCTGCAGGTGCCTTGCTGAAGGCGGTCGATATGACGTGAGCGAAGTTCTTCCTTTATTTTATCTATTACTTGTTCAAGCGGCTCGACGCGGTATGCGGCATCTAAATCATTTAGCTTAAATGCAGTTGCTGTCAAGTCAAGAATTTCGTTTACCGCGTCAAAGAGGACAGAGAGTTCTTTCAGAGCTGATGTGGTGAATATAAATTCCTTGTCCTTCATTTCCTCAACCGCTTCGAGAATGTTTACGCTGTGGTCGGATATACGCTCAAAGTCGCCTATAGCTTTTAAGAGCATTGCGGCTTCGCGGCTGTCAGCTTCGCTTATGGATTTCGTACTGAGTTTTACCAGGTATGTTCCGAGTGCATCCTCGAAGTGGTCGCTCTTTTCTTCAAGCTCGCGCACATCAGATGCAAGAGAAGAAGAGTATTCAGTCATTGATGAAAGAGATTTTTTAAGTGCAGATATTGAAGCGTCGGACATTTGTCCCGCAACAGTGCGGCAACGCTCAAGCGCCATCGGCGGGGTGGTGAGAAGGCGCTCATCAAGTTCTGCATTGTGCTCGGGAGTTTTGGCATCCGGCACAAGCTTGTTAACAAGTCTTTCTAAGAATCCTGCCATAGGGAGAAGCAAGATTGTGCAGAGAATATTGAAAATTGAGTGGCAGACTGCAATGCCGAATGCGGAGGCAGGTGCATCCAAAAATGCAGGGGAGAATACCGCGCTTAATATGCAGAAAGCTGATAACCAGACGATAGTTCCTATTACGTTGAAACCCAAATGAACAAGAGCTGCGCGTTTTGCGTTTTTATTCGCACCGAAAGAGGAGAGAATTGCGGTTATGCAAGTTCCTATATTCTGACCCATGATAATCGGTATTGTGGCTGCATATGATACCTGACCGGTAAAGGCAAGTGCCTGTAAGATGCCGACAGATGCCGAGCTTGACTGGATAATTGCGGTGAGAATAGCGCCGGCAAGCATGCCGAGGATAGGGTTTTTAAAGAGAAGGAACATGTTTTGGAAAGCAGGTACATCCTGCAGACCGCTTACTGCACCGGACATAGTGTCCATGCCGAACATGAGAGTGGCAAAGCCTAAGAGAATCATGCCCGTGTCCTTCTTCTTGCTGTTCTTGCAGAACATATAGAAGATTATTCCAATGAGCGCCAGAATAGGCGTAAAGGAAGTCGGCTTTAAAAGGCGGATGAAAAAGCTGTCACTCGCTATTCCGCTAAGGCTTAGAATCCATGCGGTTATAGTTGTTCCGATGTTTGCGCCCATGATTACGTTTATCGCTTGCTTTAAGGACATCAGACCCGAGTTTACAAAGCCTACGACCATAACTGTTGTAGCCGATGAGCTTTGGATAATAGCGGTAACGCCAAGTCCGGTCAGAAGACCTGCAAGTTTGTTGGTTGTAAGTTTACCGAGGAGTGAGCGGAGTTTGTTTCCTGCACGGCGCTCCAAGGCTTGACCCATAATATTCATTCCGAAAAGGAATAGGCATAAGCCTCCTATGAGCGTAAGTAAATTAAAAAAATCCATTTATTCTTTCTGCCTTTCTCAAATTTTGTCAAACATATCATATAACACAGTTTAAGATTAATCTAACGCGGTTATTTAAAGTGTATGTAAAATCTTTGTAAAATAGAGAGGGCGCACTGCCGGTAAATAATGGCAGTGCGCCTGTAAAGCTGTTTATTTGGGGAAATGCACGGAGATGGTTGTTCCTTTGTCCACAATGCTTGAAAGTTCAATTTTTGCATTGTGGAGCTTTGCGGCATGTTTTACGATTGAAAGCCCCAGACCGGTTCCTCCGATTTCTTTTGAATGACTTCGGTCAACGCTGTAAAATCGCTCGAAAATGCGGCTGTGGTGTTCGGATGGGATGCCTATACCTGTGTCACAAACGGTAATGCAGGCTTCACTTTCGCTTGAAGTAATTTTTATTTCAACACTTCCGCCTGGGCGATTGTATTTTACCGCGTTATCACACAGATTGAATATGATACCGCGTATATGCTGCGGGAAGGCATGAGTTTCGGCAGCTTCTCCGGTAAGTGAAAGTGACACATTTGCAAGCTCTGCCGCGGGTTGAAGGCTTGAGATGACCTCTTTTGAAACGGTGTAAAGGTTTACGACTTCACATTGCTCCGCGTTTGCGCCTTCGTCTAAACGTGAGAGTTTTATGATGTCGTCAACCAGTCGTATCATACGTTGCGCTTCGGAATATATTTTTTCGGAAAATGAACTGATGTCCTGCGGTTTTACCAGACCGTTTTGCATGAGCTCTGCATATCCTGATATGGAATGCAGAGGTGTTTTGAGTTCATGGGAAACATTGGCGGTAAATTCACGGCGCATTTGCTCGGCATTTTCTTTTTCGGTTACGTTGAACATGAGAATAACTGCGCCAGATACGTGATTATCTGATATTACCGGGTTAGCATTGAATTGATATTTATCTGCTGAGAGAGTAAGTTGTGTTTGGCAATCTGAGCCGCCAAGTGCCTCGGAAAGCAAATTTTCCAGTTGGGGGGAAGTGTTAATTTCCAGAATATTTTTACCTACGCAACGGTGGTCGGCTTCTAATATTTTTTTTGCTGCGGGATTGATGCCGAGAATGATACCGTTATCATTTAAGAGGATAAGTCCTTCATTCATGTTTGCGGTTACGGCGTCAAACTCGGTCTCTTTTCTTTTCAGCTGGCTCTCCTGGCGCGTGAGCTCGCGCTGCTGCAAATCGAGTCTTCTGAAGAGTGGGGATAATTCTGAATAATCTTTGTTTGAAAGAGGATTATCCAAATCCAACTTATTTAGTGGTTGGACTATTTTTTTGGCGAGGCGGGACGCTAAAATTGTTGACAGGATAATCGCTGCAAAAAAGATTATACATATGGGTTTTAGCGTGTTAAAAAGCAAAATTATAATTGAGCTTTGGGGGACGGAGAGGCGGAGAATAGTACCGTCCGGAAGCTTTTTTGCCGAATATAGTGAGCGGCGGTTAGATGTAGAGGAAAAGCGCGAGCTTTCGCCATAACCTGAATGCAGAGCGGATTGTATTTCTTCGCGGGTTAAATGGTTTTCTGCCTTGGATTTATCAATGACACTGTCATACAAAACCGTGCCGTCAGCGGCGATGCGTGTTATACGGAAACCGTCAGGGGATAATCTTGAAAAATATGCTTCGCCCTCAAGTGAAAACGTTTGAGCGGCCAAAAGAGTTTGGGTTTTAAGCTCGTTTCGCTGAGTTTCTGAGAAATAATCGTATAATATGCCTGCGGTCAGAAAAAGAGATGTGAAGAAAACCGCGATGGCGGCTATGGAGATTGAGCGGAAAATTCGCTTTGTCACGTATTTAAGCCTCCATTCTGTAGCCGACACCGCGGACGGTTTGGATATATTCACCGCAACTGCCGAGTTTTGTGCGCAGAGTACCTATGTGAACATCGACAGTGCGCGTTTCGCCGAGAAAATCTGTTCCCCATATACTGGAAAGCAGTTGTTCGCGGGTAAATACACGTCCGGGATTTTCCATGAAAAGACGCAATATTTCAAACTCCTTTAATGTAAGTTGAATACGTTCATTTCCGCAGGTGACTGTGTGTCCGCTTGGACTGAGTGTGACATTTCCGATTTGCAAAAGTTTTTTATTTTCGTGCATTCCGGTGCGACGGAGTACAGCTTTTATACGGGAGATCATTTCCATCATGCCGAAAGGTTTTGCAAGATAATCGTCCGCACCGAGGTCGAGACCTATGACTTTATCATATTCGGTGCCTTTGGCGGTAGCCATGATGACCGGAATATGCGCGGTTGAATTCTGCGAACGAAGGCGCTTTAGAATTTCTATGCCATCGCATCCGGGAAGCATGATATCAAGCATTATGAGTTCGGGAGTGTTCTGTAAAAGGGCATCAAAGAGTGCGGTTGCATCGGAAAAACCTGCCGCTTCAAAACCGGAGGCGTTTAGCGTATAAATCATTAAATCACGGATGCTTCTGTCGTCTTCTACACAATATATCATGTCAATATCCCTTCTTGTATGGATTTTAGGGTGTAATGGTAAGAACAGGTCTATATCGTAAAAGCCTCTCTGCGCTATAGACAGAAAGGCTTTTTAGGTTAAATTGAAATTTCCTTATCGCAATATTCACAGCAGAGAGAGTCTCCGACCTGCTTTTCAAGGCGGGGGAGATACAGCTCGGTCTGAGTTATGCAACGAGGATTTTTACAGCGGCAACCTCCAATGTCGCACGGGGCGGCATCCATCGGCTTGTTTTCAAGTATTGTCTTGAGAAGTGCCATGCGCATATACATGCCGTAGCCTGCCTGCTTAAAGTAGAGCGCGCGCGGGTCATTGTCAACATCCACGTTTATTTCATCCACTCGCGGAAGCGGATGCATTACGAGAAGGCTGTCTCGTGCATTGCCGAGTTTTGACTTAGTAAGGATATACGCATTTTTGTGTTTATTATAATCAGAGATACGCGCAAAGCGTTCCTTCTGGATGCGCGTCATATACAAGACGTCAAGACTGTCAATCGTGGCTTCAAGGCTTGTTATCTCAATATATTTTTGATTGTGAGTGTCCATAAAACGGCGGACATAGTCGGGAATCTGAAGCTCACGTGGGGAGATTAAGTGGAACTTAACACCCGGATAGCGAGACAGGGCTTTTATCAAAGAGTGGACGGTGCGTCCGTATTTAAGGTCACCGCACAGACCGATGTTTATATCGTCAAGCCTTCCCAAATGCTTGCGGATGGTTGTGAGGTCCGCAAGGGTCTGGGTCGGATGCAGATGACCGCCGTCACCTGCGTTTATTACCGGGACACGCGAATACAGTGATGCGGCTTTTGCAGCCCCTTCGCAGGGATTGCGCATTACTATTACGTCCGCGTAGTTTGACATCATTGCAACGGTATCTTTAAGCGATTCGCCCTTGGAAACCGAAGATGCGCTGGGGTCAGAAAAACCTATAACGCTTCCACCGAGGCGAAGCATTGCAGTCTGAAAGGAAAGGTTTGTACGAGTGCTCGGTTCGTAAAACAAATTTGCGGAAACTTTGCCGCGGCAAGCGTCGATATAATCCGACGGATGCTCCATTATATCCGAGCAAAGCGTATATAAATTTTCAAATTCTTCGGGGGAAATGTCGATAAAATCAATAAGGTTTCGAGTCATAGGGTAAATCATCCTTTTCTTTCACATCAAGTCGCTATTTATCAGTTTATCACATTCTTGAAACTACATCAAGAGTTTTTGGTAAAATCAGTTAAAGTGTACATCTCTCTTGTTTGGAAAGGCAAAACATGATATACTGAATTTAAAATATAAGGAGTGAGAAAAATGATAAAAAAAGCATTGGCATATATTTTGGCGGCTTTAGTGGCCTTTATGATAATCCCTGCTGCGGCGGTGGAGGTTGATGCAATCCCGAGCGGGTGGAGCATTTTTGTTGACGGAGAGCTTACCCAGCTTCGGGGATATAATATAGGCGGAACAAATTACTATAAATTGCGTGACATTGCAATGGCGGTAAACGGAAGCGAAAAGCAGTTTAATGTCAGTTGGAATGCGGAGAAGGGTGAAATTCACATGAAAACGAAAGCTCCGTATACCGTACTCGGCGGTGAGCTTGGTGGCGTGAACGGAGGGAACAAAAAGGCGGTTTCTACAAAGTCACCAATATATCTTGACGGAAGTCCGGTTGAATATACCGCTTATTATATTGATGGAAATAACTATTTTCGGTTAAGGGACATACTCAAGACTTTTGATATTGGTCTTAACTGGAGTGCTGATAACAAAACCGTGCATATAAACACCGGGGTATCATATGCAGATGAAGACGGCGAGACGAGTATGCAGGATGTGTCAAAGCAGGTTGTGATAGTACGCAAGCTTGACGAGGACAGAAACACGATTGCTGAGGGGCTTGGATTTATATTATCCGGCGACGGAAAGATAGCAACAAGCTTTCATGTGGTCCGCGGTGCGGAAATCGTGACTGTATCTTACCCGGGGCAGTCGGAGCAGGAGATTGTCGGGGTTATTGCATGGGATGAAGAGAAAAACATTGCGGTAATTAAATCAAATCTCAAAAGTGATGCGCCGCTTTCTATAAAAGACGGAGAGGTTTTAAGTTCTGAGCAAGTAACTGTTTTTGAGAACACGGGAAGACACACTATAAAAGAACTCGCGGGTAAAGTGAGTGTTGAGGAAAACGGAAAAATGCTGTTAGCAGACATTAACCTGAGCAGTAACAGTATTGGTTCTCCGATTGTTGATAAGAGCGGGAAAGTTATCGGAATCGTACACAGTGATGTTTACAGTGGGCGTGACAGATTGGCGATTATACCTGCAAAGGACATATATTCTCTTAATTTAAATACACAGCCGAAGTCTCCGCTTGAGTTTAGGAAACACTTATATATGTTTTCAGGGGATATGGAAGAGAGTTTGCTCTCCAATATGCTCTATAACGCCATTGACCCTATGCATTTTGACTTAGATATTCCATATACGGATAAATATGTGGATATTGTAGGGTTGCGTGCGGAGATTATGGATGAAAAGAAACATGAACTCTATATAAAGATAATGATTGATGAGAAAAATGATGCGGGATATTCCTTCCGCGAGCATAGTCAGACTGCTGAGGGTGAGAAGAGAATTATTGTACATCTTAAGGAAATGCTTGATGTACTATACACATACATGCCTGAATATGAGGTTAAAGGCGAGATCTTGTGCGGAGAGCTTGAAATACTTGAGCGTGACGAAGAGGGGCACGTGACACAGTATGAATTTTATCCCAATGAAGAAGATCCTGAGGGGATAAGAGATACATTGGGAAAGGTTACATTCGGGTATGCAAGTGAGTATAACGGATGGAAGTTTGAAATTGAGTAGTATATAGCATGCGGCATCGCCGGGCGAGGGGGGGTACTCTTTGTTCGGCGATGTTTTTTGAAAATAAAATATGAAAATCTTTGTAAAAAAGCTTTGCGTCTTGACTTAAAAGAGTATATAATTAATACTATACAAAATGGGGTGATTTACAGATGGAGCAGAGAACATATGCAGAGCAGATAGTAAAGTGCAAGAAGACCGGAAAAACCATTGTTTTACAGATTGGCATGATAATTATTGCGCTTATGATGCTTGCGATTATGTTATTTATTCCGGTAATCGCCGCACTGGCTCCGGCACTTGCAGTTGTGATTGTTGTCGCGGCGTTTTTAATTATCAGGCGGATGAATATAGAGTATGAGTATACGGTAATAGAATCGCGTCTGGATATTGACTGCATACGCGGAAAGTCTGACAGGAAACGTATACTGACGGTTGATGTTAAAAATTTTGATTGCCTTGCGCAGGTTGAGAGTGCTGAGGAGATAGCGCATTTAAAGAGGACGGTTCAGACAGTACATAACGCTGCTCCTGCAGAGCTTGACGGATGTTGGTATGCAATATTTTCGCTCGGTGGCGAAGATGGGAAAACCCTTCTTGTTTTTAAGCCAAATGAGCGTGTTATTGATATAATAAAGAGATATGTGCCGCAGAGGAATATAATAAAAACTGCAGGGGAATAGAGGAGAATGGGTATGGACGTTAAAAACATAACCCAGAGTGAGGTTGCAGAGTTTTTACCGAAACGAAAAAAGGATACGCATAAAGGTGATTATGGGCGCGTTCTCATAGTTGGCGGGTGCGTAAATTACACAGGTGCGCCATATTTCGCGGCCCAGGCTGCAATTAATTCAGGAAGCGGACTTGTTTTTTTAGCGCATCCGGGCAGCATACATCAAATACTTGCAGGAAAGCTAAATGAGGCAATTTTTCTTCCGCAAAAGGAAGATGAAAACGGGAGAATCTCCACGAGTGCTGCGGAGAGCATAGTCGACGAGCTCGGAAAATATGACATATGCCTTGCGGGACCGGGCCTTGGTCGCGGCAAGGGAGTAAAGCGACTAGTGAAGCTTTTGCTCACGCGTGCTGAGATACCGCTTGTTTTGGATGCGGATTG
Organism: Eubacteriales bacterium; assembly: GCA_045636205.1. Classification (GTDB taxonomy): domain Bacteria; phylum Bacillota; class Clostridia; order Oscillospirales; family JAAYXM01; genus JAZRUF01. The sequence continues at coordinate 4,288 of JAZTXE010000099.1, read as the reverse complement.
TTTAAATGAGCTTTCCGAGGATGTTGGGCTTCTCAAAAGAGCTAAATCAAAAGTTATTATCACGCCGCATGAGGGCGAATTCAAGAGATTGCACCCGGAGTTTGACCGTGCGCGGCGCGCAGAATATGCATCGCAATTTTCAAAGGAGTACGGATGCATCACGGTTTTAAAAGGTGCGGGGACAGTTACCGCGTTGCCTGATGGTGCGGTATATAAAAACACCGGCGGAAATCCCGGTATGGCAAAAGGCGGAAGCGGGGATGTTCTTGCGGGCGTTATAACCTCACTTGTCGGTCAGGGAATAGAGCCGGAGAAGGCTGCATATATTGGTGTGTGGCTTCACGGTCGTGCGGGTGATTTGAGTGCAGAGCGTTTGGGCGAGTATGGTATGACACCTACCGACATGCTTTCTGATATAAAGTTTGCGTTGCGCGATTTGTTATAGCCTATAAATTACAGTTGTAATTTTAGGAGGTAGCAGCTTGATTACAAGGTTTAGATTTGCACTACTTACGATAATCCTCTGTGTTATTCTCACGGGGTGCGGTGCAAGGGATTTGGGTGTTGATAAAGCCGGTATAAAGGAATATTACAAGGCGCTTGGCGGCATGAAAATGCAGGTTGGAATATCTGCGGATTTTCCTGAGCGTGTGTCTAAATATCGAGTCGGATATACATACAAAAAAGATGATAAGAGCTCTATTGAAATTATTGAGCCTGAAGAAGTATCGGGGATAAAAGTATCTGTAAAGGACGGAGAGGGCGAGATTGAGTTTGACGGTTCGCGGCTTGAAACCGGAAAGCTCGATGGCAGAGGGCTGACACCTCTTAATGCACTACCGCGTCTTATGAAAAAATGGTCGGGCGGAGAAATAAGCCAGACGGAGCTCGGAAGCCGCGACGGTGTTGATACAATACTTCTTATATATTCAGATGACGGAAGTGATGAGGATACTGAGTATCGCACATGGTTTAACCGAGAAAATTATTATCCGATATACTCGGAAATAATTTCAGACGGAAGATGCGTAATACGGTGTGAATACGAAACGATTTTGCTGCAATAAGGACGTATAAAGGGGACAAAAGGCAGACATGAATGAGATAAAACGAACATGGGTGGAAATAAATCTTAAAAATGCAATTTATAATCTGCAGCAAATACGCAAGTATACAGATGCAAAGGTAATCGCGGTAGTTAAAGCGAATGCATATGGGCACGGTGTAGTTGAGATGTCTAAAGTGTATCAAGACGCCGGTGTGGATTATTTTGCTGTAGCATGTCTGCATGAAGCGATTGCGCTGCGCGAGGCAGGGATAGAAAAAGATATTTTAATTCTGGGTGCAACTCCGGAGGAAGGACTTGTGCTTGTTAATCAATATGGGCTTACTCAAACCGTGTTTAGCAGTGAGTATGCAAAGCTTGTATCCTCGGTTATGCAGCGAGAGGGAAAGAGTATAAGAGTTCATTTTAAAGTGGATACCGGCATGGGAAGGTTAGGTTTTCACTGTAGGGACGAGGACATAGAAGCTACTGCTGAGGAAATTGCGCAGGCTGCAAGAACTAAAGGGATTAAAGCGGAAGGACTTTACATGCACTTTGCGGATGCAGAGAATGTGGATACTTCATTTACAGAAAAACAGATGTGGCTTTTTGAAACTCTTTTGGAAAAGCTTGAAGAAAAAGGCTATCGGCCGGATATTATCCATTGTGCTAACAGTGCAGCTGTGGTAAACTATAAAAAAGCGCATCTTGAATATGTAAGGCCCGGTCTTATTTTATATGGCTTATATCCTGACGGAAAGAGCGTTCCGCAACTTGAGCTTAAACCGGTTATGTCTTTTAAGAGCATTGTTTCGGAAATCCGGACAGTGCGTAAAGGTGAGAGCATAAGTTATGGAAGAACTTTCACAGCAGATAAGGACATGCGCGTTGCGGTGGTGCCTGCGGGGTATGGCGATGGGGTGATGCGCGGATTGTCCGGTTTTGCGGAGTTTATAATCCATGGTAAGCGCGTGCCGATTTTAGGCAGAATTTGTATGGATATGTGTGTTGTGGATATAAGCGGTATCGAAGATGTAAAAGTCGGCGATACGGTGACTTTGTTCGGAAAAGACGGAGACGCTGAGGTTTTAGTCGATGAATGGGCAGAGCACCTTAACACAATCAGCTATGAAATTTGCTGCCTTATAACGAAACGCGTGCCGCGTGTGTATTTAAAGTAAACACCTGCGCCTTAATTGAATATAATGATAGCAGGGCAAGGCTTTGGACGCGCTTGTACGGCTTTTTGAATTAAAATTTTAAAACGCATGATTAAAACGCATGAACTCGTGGAAAAATATAGTTGCCACACCGAAATGGATTTCGGTGGGAGACTTTATTCCTGCGGAGCGTGAAGTGCGTGGATTATTCGATTAAAAGAGGGGATATTTTTTATGCCGACTTAAGCCCGGTTGTTGGAAGTGAGCAAGGGGGGATTCGCCCGGTGCTTATAATCCAGAACGATGTGGGCAATCGGCATAGCCCTACGGTAATTGCAGCTGCGATTACGTCTCAGATAAATAAAGCGAAGTTGCCGACTCATATTGAGCTTGGCGCCAGATGCTATGGTTTGTCCAGAAACTCGGTTATTTTACTTGAGCAAATACGCACCATTGATAAAACCAGGTTAAAAGAAAAAATGGGGCGGCTGGATGAAGGGCTTATGCAGAAGGTGGATAATGCAATAGCGGTTAGCTTTGGCTTGGGTGCTGAATAAATAAAAAGACGGAGGTTTAAAGGGTGAAAAAGAAAAAGTGGTCTGCCACCGTAATAGGACTTGTGCTTACGGCGGTTGTGTTTATGGGTGTGATAGCGATTGCCGCTGAATATGGAGGTAAAGATGATCCGCTGGTCAGCTTAAGCTACATAAACAGCGTTTTTGCACCCGATTTACAGGCGAAAATAGATAAGAATATAGAAAATAAGATTAACGCGTTTTCAAATGAAGTGGATAATAAGCTTAGTTCCTACAGCAATAATTTGGACAAGAAGATAGCTGAATTTACTGCGGAAAACGCAAGCTTTGCCGCGGATAGTACAGTGCTTGAATCTATCGCACAGTCGGTAGCATCGCGCGTTGGAAACAAGGGGCAGACCGCATCGTTTACTTTGGTAAAGCTCTCTGCCGGTCAGGTTCTCAGATGCTCGGTGGGCACTGAGGTTTTACTTCGCTTGGGCAGTGCTGTTTGTGTATCTTCCGGAACCCCCGGACTTATTGATACAACGAGCGCGAAAAATTTGCCCGGCGGTTCTGCGCTTAGCAAGAACCATTTGTATCTGTGCACGGTTAACGGCCGCGGTGTTTCTGCGCCGTCCGGTGCCACAGTTCTTGTGCGTGGCGGATATTCAATTGAATAAAAAGAAACGTCTCGGCTTTAGTGTCGGGACGTTTTTTGAAATTTAATGAAGTTTCTATTGTCTTGACGAGGAAGTTTAATTAATGATATAGTTTAACTGGGGGTGAATAATATGCCGAGGGCACCAAGATTAAAGAGCGCAAGTGGAATATACCACATAATGTTCAGAGGAATAAACCGGCAAACAATATTTGAAGACGATGAAGATTATGTAAAATTCATTGAAACATTAAAAAGCTATAAGTCGGTAAGCGGATACAAGGTATTCGCTTACTGCCTTATGTCTAATCATATACATATTTTGTTAAAAGCTGAAAAAGAAGATTTGGATTTAATTATAAAAAGGATAGCAGGTAGTTATGTTTATTGGTATAACCGGAAGTACTATAGGACAGGACATTTATTTCAAGACAGATTTAAAAGCGAGCCGGTAGAAGATGATAAATATTTTCTGACAGTTTTGAGATATATTCATCAAAATCCTGTGAAAGCAGGAAGGACTGAGGATGTTTCCGAATATAAATATAGTAGTTATAATGAATATGTAAATAACAGAAGAGAAGTGATAGATAAAGATTTTGTATATAGCATTATTGATGAAGAAAGCTTCATTAAATATAATAACGAAGACAACGAAGACGAATGTCTTGAAATAGACAACTTGGTGTTCAGGTTAAGTGATAAAGATGCGCGAAAAGAGATAAAAAGGGTATCAGGATGTGAGAGTACAACAGAATTTCAAATGTTAGCACGCGAAGAACGGGACAAATGCATAAAGAAATTGAGGAAAAATGGATTATCTATTAGACAAATCAGCAGATTAACAGGGATAAGTAAAGGGGTTATAGAAAAAATATAATAAGACAACAGAACCGTCCCCTTGTCC
>JAZTXE010000098.1:0-14372 GCA_045636205.1 Eubacteriales bacterium | reverse complement strand
GGTGCAAACAGGGCCAAGAGCATGGGTATGATAGTATGAAAACCACGCTTGTCGCCATGTTTATGCGTCGTGGATATGCGTGTTTTGCTCATGCGGGGGATAGCCGGTTATATCTTTTCAGGAAAAACCGGATTGTTTTTCAAACACGGGACCATACAGTGCCTCAGCTTATGATGGGAAATGATAAGCTCCCCGAAGGCGATGTGCGCTTCTGTGAGGACAGAAACCAGCTTTTGTGCGCACTCGGCGCGTATAATATAGTGAGTGCGGATGTGACCAATAAACCTATTCATCTGCGTCGCGGTGATGCAGTGCTTATGTGTACGGACGGATTTTGGGAGAGGATTCTTGAGGAGAGGATGGAGGATACCCTCAGCATTTCCAAAAGCCCTGAACAATGGCTTTCTCTGATGCGCTTTCACCTTGAGAGAGAGCAGACCGAGCGCCAGGACAATTACACTGCAATGGCGGTTTTTGTGCGCTAAGATATAATGTGACGGAGAATTAAAATGGAAAATTTCATGATGCTTGTAATATTGGTGCTGCTTTTTATTTCTCACGGTGCACGCGGAATTTTCATGAAGCTCGCCCAAAAAGAAAGAGTTTCAAATTTCAAGCAGGCTCTTGTGTTTACTACAGTGTATTCTGCGCTGCAAGCTGCTGCACTTCTCGCATTGCCGCCGTATCCGAGACTTTTGTGTGATGCGGGATTTTACATATACCCGCTTGCTTTCGCGGTGTTTTATACATTAAGCTACATGATGATGATTATGGCGATGAACGAGGGATCAACTGCGATTACCAATACCATATATTCCTTTAACAGTCTTATACCCGTAGTGTTTGGGATTATCGTGTGGAAGGAAGAAATTTCGATTTGCAAGTCTTTGGGGCTTTTATTGTTTATTGCAGGTCTTCTTTTATACAACCGCAGTTCATATACGGTGGGCGGAGTTAAACAGAAGATAAGTAAAAAGTGGCTCGCATACTCGCTCGGAACGCTTGTTTTTATGGGTATTGCGGTTATCTTTACCAAAAGCTCAATGCGCGCTTTTCCCGATTACGGAGAACAGTATCTGATATTCTACAGTCTGCTGAGCTTTGTACTGGGTGGGATTTTCATTCTGTTTTTTGCGCGGGATGAGATTAAGCCGTTTGTGACGGACTTTAGGTTCTTAATTTATACAGGTATTGCGGCAGTCGGGCTGGACTTAAGCAATTACATATTTGTCATGTTCATAAACAGGTTTCCGAGTGCATTTTTCCTGCCACTGTGTAGCGTTGTGGGAATGATTGCGGTTTTGGTGTGCGGGCGGGTGTTTTTAAAAGAAAAAATATCCAGAAGTGCATGTGTTTCCTCATTTATCTGCATAGCTGCGATTGTTCTCTTGAATTTTTAAACATAAACCCGGTTGCACTTAGCTAAGTGCAACCGGTTTTTCATGTTCGTTTATATATCTGAGGAGAAATTCGTAAAAATCTCGTGCTGCTGCGGAGGAGGCGTTATGCAAGCCAATCACCAAATCCCTGCGGCAAATCGGGTTGGATATTGGAATTAAATTGACATCCGATGATGGAAATTCGCTCCACGAAAATTCCGGCCAGAACCCGATGCCGACACCTGCTTTTATAAGGTTTCTCATAGTTGCGGGTGAGTCAGATTCAAAAATAACATTTTGCGTAAACCCTACAGAGTTGCAAAACTTGTCACAAACAATTCTGAAAAGGCGCGAACCGGAAAGGTTTACAAAGCCCTTTTCGCGAACCTCGGCTAAGTCAATGTGCTCTTTTATGTCGTATTCAGGGGTTTTGGGAGTTGCAAGATATATCTGCTCTTCTATTATATCGCGCTCAATATACGGCGGCAGATGCGAAAAGTTCAGCGAATTTGTGGTTATGGATATGTCGCAGTCAACCTCCGTGTTCTGAATGATGCGAAAATGCGCGGATTTGTTTTTCTTTGTGTATTCAACTACCGCATCACTGACTATAACCGATGCTGTCAGTACATTGAGCTTTATGGTGTTTTGTGAATCTTCTCTCATCTTGTCAAATTCGTCAGAGATATCCCCTAAAATTGTGAATATGCGCTCGCACCGTTCCTTCAGATATTTGCCGTGCTCCGTAAGATACACATGTCTGCCTTTTTTGCAAAAAAGAGGCAAACCAATTTCTTCCTCTAAGGTTTTGATGGTTTTGGTAAGTGCGGGTTGAGAGATATAAAGCTCCTGCGCCGCGCGCGTTATATTTTGATATTTTGCGGCTATGTGGAAATGATGTAGTTTACTTAAGTCGAGCATTATTATCACCTATAACTTTAAGTTATTGATTACATAACAATTATATATTTTACATATTGGGTCTGTCAATATATAATATATCAGGAAACGAAAACAACCAGAAAGGGAAATTTAGTTGTGGAACAGTTTTTTGAAAGTCTTATGATGGCTTGCTTTGGGGTGTCGTGGCCTATATCGGTGTACAAAAGTATAGTGTCAAAATCCGTAAAGGGAAAGAGCTTGTTTTTTGTCATTGCCATATGGCTTGGATATGTTGCGGGGATAGCGGGCAAGTTTATAAACGGCAAAGTCACTTATGTTTTGATTCTATATGTAGTCAACTTTATTTTTGTAAGTGCGGATTTGGTTTTATATTTTATAAACAAAAAGCGTGAGGGATAGAAAAACAAATAAATTAATCCGGAGTTTGATATTTCGTGTCAAACCCCGGATTTTTTGTATAAAAAATCCGAGTGGCAAAAGCGCCACTCGGATAAATATAAAGCTATTACTTTTTGGTGTGGTGGAAGAAGTTCCAACCGCCGAGCATCTCCGGGTTGCCCGGATCGTCCTTAAGCAGCTCCTTGTAGTTGAGAGCAACTTTCTTGTATGCGTTTGCATACTCTTCGATAACTTCAGGACGGAAGTGGATAAACCACGGAATACCGTAAACCATAGCACCAATCTTCTCGGAAACCGGAAGAGACTTATCAAGCTCACGAACATCGCGGTCTGCGAATGCGATACGGGTGGGCTTGCCATCGCCGTAAACGTCAGCAGTGTTCATGATTTCATGAGTGTGCATTGCAGCGTTGCAGCCTGCAGAGCAAGCGAGAGCGCCTTCAGCTCTTACAGCTTCACAGAAGCGGGTGAGTGAAAGTCCGCCAAGCTCCTCAGCTACATACAGACCGTGCGGTGCATACCAACCTGCCATGTTGCCGATAGAATCGTCGATGCGGTGCGGGCGGAGACCCGGAACGCCTTCGAGGCACTTCCAGAAGTAGTCAATAGACTTGCGGATTTCAGCGCAGCGCTCGTCGTAGTACTTAATCTGTACACGGCCCATAGCAGAGCTGAGCTGGTGCATACGGTACTTATAGCCACCCATCGGAAGTCTCAGGAACGGCTTTAAGTCCTCAGCGTCGATGTTAGAGTCATTGAATATCTCGTAGTGACCGAGAGCGCAAGCGTGGTCGTAGATATCCTTATCGTCAGTGATGAGCATGCCGCCTTCGCCGATAGCAAAAGACTTTGCAGCCATCAGGGACATTGCGCCTACATCACCGATAGTACCGAGCATCTTGCCCTTGTACATACCGCCCTGAGCATGAGAAACGTCCTCAATAACCTTTAAGTTATGCTTCTTTGCAATCTCCATGATCGGGTCCATATCAGCCGGATGACCGAGGTAGTGAACGACCATGATAGCCTTGGTGCGCGGGGAAATACGCTTCTCAATGTCCTTCGGATCGATGCAGAGAGAAACCGGGTCGATGTCTGCAAAAACCGGAACGCCACCCAAAGACATGATCGGGAAAGCGGTTGCCCAGTAAGTTACGCTCGGGAAGATAACCTCATCGCCGCGGCGAATGCCTACGCCGTACATAGCAGCCTGCAGGGAAGCAGTACCGTTGTTGAAGGTGAGCGCATATTTGCTGCCTGACCACTTCTTGAAATCCTCTTCGAATGCACGGCTTACGTCAGTACCTGACATATTGCCTGCACGCAGGACTTCCAGTGTTGCCTCTTCGTCTTCTTTGGTAACGATCGGCCACTTGAACATATCGCCGGGATCCATGGTGACAGCCTTAGGGCCGCCTAAGAAAGCTAATTCTGACATTGTAATACACTCCTTATATGTATTTTGGTGATTTCATTATATTAAGTAAAAGAAAAAAAGTAAAGTAAAAAATGATTTTTAAAGATTTTAGTACTAGTTTTTCGTAATATATGCAAAAGAGGCTTTGAAACCAAAGCCTCTTTTTTAATCGCTATTTATCTTTTGGCAAACATGCTGCTTACGCCGAGGTCGGCAGGGTTTCCCTGGTCGCCTTCAAGCAGTTCTTTATAGTTAAGGGCAACCTTCTTGTATGCATTTGCATATTCCTCAATAATCTCCGGACGGAAATGTACAAATCTCGGTATGCTATATACCATAGTGCTGATTTTTTCGGTAACCGGCAAGGACTTATCAAGCTCACGAACATCGCGGTCAGCGAAAGCGATACGAGTGGGCTTGCCGTCACCGTAAATGTCAGCGGTGGTGCAAATCGGATGTGTGTGCATTGCTGTATAAACTCCGGGGGCACAACGGCATCCCTCAGCTCTTACAGCTTCGCAGAAACGAGAAACACTCAAACCGCCGAGTTCTTCGGTTACGTACAGTCCGCGCGGTGAATACCAACCGCCCATAGTGCCGATAGAATCGTCAACGCGGTGCGGACGGAGACCCGGTACACCTTCAAGGCATTTCCAGAAGTAGTCAATCGCTTTGCGAGTCTCTGCGCAGCGCTCATCGTTATACTTAATCTGAACACGACCCATAGCAGAGCTGAGCTGATGCATGCGGTACTTATAGCCACCCATCGGAAGTCTCAGGAAGGGCTTTAAGTCCTCAGCATCGATGTTGGAATCATTGAATATCTCGTAGTGACCGAGAGCACAAGCGTGGTCATAAATATCCTTATCATCGGTGATGAGCATACCGCCCTCGCCAATAGCAAATGACTTTGCAGTCATAAGCGACATTGCGCCTACATCACCAATAGTACCTAACATTTTGCCCTTGTAGTAGCCACCCTGAGCGTGAGAAACGTCCTCAATAACCTTCAGATTGTGCTTCTTTGCAATCTCCATAATCGGGTCCATATCGCACGGATGACCAACGAAATGGACAACCAGGATAGCTTTTGTGCGCGGAGAGATACGGTGCTCAATGTCTTTCGGGTCGATACAGAGAGTGGTCGGGTCAATGTCTGCAAAAACCGGAACACCGCCTAAGGAAAATATCGGGAATGCAGATGCCCAATATGTGGAGGAGGGGAAGATAACCTCATCGCCGCGGCGAACGCCGACACCGTACATAGCAGCCTGCAGAGAAGCCGTACCGTTGTTGAAGCCGAGCGCATACTTGCGACCTGTCCATTCCTTGAAATCCTCTTCAAATGCGCGGCTTACATCAGTGCCTGACATATTGCCGGCACGCAAAACTTCAAGGACAGCATCTTCGTCCTCTTTGGTTACAATCGGCCACTTGAACATATCGCCGGGATCTTTTGTAATAGCCTTGGGGCCGCCGAAAATAGCTAATTCTGACATTGTCATACACTCCTTAATAGGTATTTGATGTATTCATTATAGCTACTTTAAAAATCAAAAACAATGCGTATTGTATTTTTGTGAAATTAAAAAACGGAGCCCGGGTTTGGCACCGGCTCCGTTTTAAAATCACTGGTGATTCTTTTCAAATTGCTCCTTGATCATCATATCTTTTACCTTCATAAGGCGTGAGAGATTTCCGCGCTCGTTTTCGTCAAGCTTCATTGTAATGTATCTTATCGTCTCCTCAAGCTGAGGAATCATTACATACTCAAGTGCATTTACACGGCGGCGCGTTTTCTCTATCTCCTGTGCCAGAAGCTGGGCGGATTTTTCCATCTGTGCAAGCTCCAAAAGCTCAGACATTATGCCGGAGAGCGCACCTACGGCATCGTCGAGCTCACCCGATGTCATCGCATAACCGTAGGGGAAAATATCCGAAGGGTCATCGTTTTTCATTTCAAATTCATAGCGCGGAACATCCACGCTCATTATATTTTTAAATGACATGGAGAGCGAAACACTCTGCTTCGGGCAGAGAAGAGATTGCTCAAGCATTTCAGGAGACATAACCGCAGAAGCTATTGCGAAGTTCTTCTGTGCGCGTACAAGAGACTCCTCTACACGCACGCGAAGTTCTTTGTTTTTTCGCACAATATCCAAAAACTGCTTCATCATCTCATCGCGCTTATCCTTTAAGAGCTTATGCCCGCGCCGCGCGGTGACCAGGCGAGTTTTAAGCCGTTTAAGCTCCATACGCGTCGGATTAACATTCAGTCGTGCCAGACGGAACACCTCCTTGCAAAAATCTTAACGCTATTTATCCAGCGGGAAATATTTATCAATATATTCGGGCTTAATACGCTTAAGTTCGGTCTTCGGAAGTATTGATAAAAGCTCCCACCCCAAATTCAAAGTATCTTCAATCGAGCGGTTTTCATCATACCCCTGATTAACATATCTCTTTTCAAACTCATCTGCAAACTTTGCATAGAGCTTGTCAATGTCCGACAGTGCGGCTTCGCCCAAAATCGTCATAAGTTCTTTTGCATCCTTACCGCGCGCATAAGCGGCGAAGAGCTGATTCATTGTACCCGAATGGTCCTCGCGCGTTTTGCCGTTTCCTATGCCCTTATCCTTAAGACGAGAAAGTGAGGGTAGAACATCAACCGGCGGCAGAACTCCCTTGCGGTAAAGCTCACGTGATAAGATAATCTGACCTTCGGTTATATATCCGGTCAGGTCAGGGATAGGATGCGTTTTATCATCCTCGGGCATGGAGAGAATCGGTATCATGGTAATTGAACCTTCACTGTCCGTATGGCGACCTGCGCGCTCATACATTGTTGCAAGGTCTGTATACAAATATCCGGGATAGCCGCGGCGCCCCGGCACCTCTTTACGTGCCGCTGAGACCTCGCGCAGAGCCTCTGCGTAGTTTGTGATGTCTGTCATTATTACAAGAACGTGCATGTTCTTTTTAAAGGCGAGGTATTCGGCTGCAGTAAGCGCCATACGCGGTGTGGAAATACGTTCAATCGCCGGGTCGTTTGCCAGATTTATAAAAAGAACAGTTCGGTCGATTGCACCCGTGCGTTTGAAGTCGGAAATAAAGAAGTCTGCCTCTTCAAAGGTAATGCCTATAGCTGCAAAAACAACTGCAAACTGGGCATCTGCCTTTAAAACCTTTGCCTGACGTGCAATCTGAGCAGCAAGCTGCGCATGCGGAAGACCCGATCCTGAGAAAATCGGAAGCTTCTGACCGCGCACGAGCGTGTTAAGTCCGTCAATCGTGGATATTCCGGTCTGGATAAATTCATCCGGATAGTTTCTTGCTGCCGGATTCATCGGCGTACCGTTTATATTGCGGCGCTCATCCGGAAGAATTTCCGGACCGTTGTCTGCAGGACGGCCCATGCCGTCAAAAACACGGCCTAGCATATCCTCGGAAACCGAAAGCTCGATTCCGTGGCCTAAAAAGCGAACCTTGCTTTGAGCTAAATTGATTCCCGCGGAGTTTTCAAAAAGCTGAACCAGGACATTATTACCGTTTACTTCAAGTACGCGGCAACGGCGAAGCTCGCCGCTCGGGAGCTCAACCTCACCAAGCTCGTCGTAAGCTACATCCACCACATTTTCAACAAGCATCAGCGGGCCTGCAACTTCTTTTATAGTACGGTATTCACGCAGCATATCTTACTTCGCCTCCTTGTTTTTAAGCTTTTCGATTTCGCTCTCCATAAGCTCGGATATGCGAGAGAAGGCATCAACATAATCGTCATTTGGAACATCCTTGGCGCGTCCTATGCGCTCAAGGGCGGAAATACTAAAGAGTGAATCAAGCTCAACACCTGAGTCAAGCGCATCTTTTGCAAGCAAATTAAATTTGAGGATAAGCGACAAAAGCATAGCCTGCTTGTCAAGTGGGGAAAAACTGTCAGTATCCACAAATGCATTTTGCTGAAGAAAATCTTCGCGTATAATGCGCGCGGTCTCAAGGGTAAGGCGGTCGCTTGCGCTGAGCGCATCAATGCCGACCAAACGCACGATTTCCTGAAGCTCATTTTCAAGCTGGAGTATATTCATAAGCTCGGTACGGTTTGAAATAAAGGTCTTATTCACGTTTTCATCAAACCACGGCTTCAGTCTGTCTAAATAAAGAGAATAGGAGTTTAACCAGTTTATCGCGGGGAAGTGGCGCGCATAAGCAAGAGAGGAATCAAGTCCCCAGAACACCTTTACTATGCGAAGCGTAGCCTGGCTTACCGGCTCTGAAATATCACCGCCGGGAGGTGAAACCGCGCCTATTGCGGTGAGTGAACCCATACGCTTTTGGGTGGATTTGCATATAATTCGACCCGAGCGCTCGTAAAACTGAGCCAGACGCGATGAAAGATATGCAGGATAGCCCTCTTCACCGGGCATCTCCTCAAGACGGCCGGACATTTCTCGCAGCGCCTCTGCCCAACGCGATGTGGAGTCTGCTATAACCGCTACGTCGTAGCCCATGTCGCGGTAATACTCGGCAATCGTTATACCCGTGTATATGGAAGCCTCACGCGCGGCAACCGGCATATCCGAGGTGTTTGCGATAAGCACCGTGCGCTTCATAAGTGATTCGCCGGTTTTCGGGTCCTTAAGCTCTGGAAATTCGCGCAGAACATCCGTCATCTCATTTCCACGCTCGCCGCAACCGATGTATACGACTATATCCACGTCCGACCATTTTGCAAGCTGATGCTGAACCACTGTTTTGCCGCTTCCGAACGGCCCCGGAACCGCGGCAGTACCGCCTTTTGCGATGGGGAATACCGTGTCGATAATTCTCTGTCCGGTAATCATGGGAACGTCGGGCGGAAGTTTTTCGCTGTAAGGACGGCCTACACGTACCGGCCATTTCTGAAGCATGCAAATATCCTCGAACTCGCCGGAGTCTTTCCTTATGCGAACGACCGTGTCCGTCACAGTAAAGTCTCCCGAGAATACCTCAACAACCTGACCTGACATACCGTGGGGAACCATAACCCGGTGCTCTATAATAACCGTTTCGGGCACGGTTCCCAAAATGTCGCCCGCGGATACTTTATCACCCGGTGCAACGCTTGGCGTAAAGTGCCACAGACGTTCACGGTCAACCGATTTGACCTCAACTCCGCGCTTGATGTTACTTCCGCTTATTTCACGCAGCTTTTCAAGCGGGCGCTGAATTCCGTCATATATAGTTTCAATAAGACCGGGTGCAAGCTCAACGGACAAGGGCGCACCGGTGGTAACCACCTGGTCACCGTAGCCTATTCCCGCGGTTTCTTCATATACCTGAATGGAAGCGCGGTCACCGCGCATTTCGATTATTTCACCTATCAAGCAGTCACTTCCGACCAAAACCACGTCAAACATATTTGCATGAGCAAGGCCTTCCGCTACAATAAGAGGACCGGAGACCTTGATTATTTTTCCGTTGCTCATATCGAGTTCATTCCTTTCGCACATATCCGCGGCATGTGCAACTTAAATTTTATAGGATATCTGCACCAACCGCGCGCTCAACCGCATTGTGAAGGGCGCGCATACCCGTTCCCAACGTGCCGTCCTTGCCCGGGATAAGTATTATCGCAGGGGTGACAGAGTCCTTATATTTTATGATTTCATCTTCAATATCCGAGGCAAGCTGCTCGGTGATGTATATGACCGCATAAGTGTCCTTTGCAAGACGCGCGATAAGCTCGCGCGCCTCGACGGATGAGGTTGCCGGGTAGGTTTCAAAACCGAGTGCCTTAAACCCCATTACGCTTTCGCGGTCGCCAAGTACAGCTATTTTATACATAAGTTGCCCTCAATCTTTCACGAATTTCCGGGGCGGGGAGTCCTTCAAGCTTTGCCGTCAAAAGAATCCTTATGTTGGAAAGCTCGATTTCCTTCGCCGCAAGATATGCAACCAGTGGCGCATCGCCGAAGGCGGAGTATTTGGCGCTTTCAAGATAAGCGCTTAGTGCATCATCAGATATGCGCTCAAAAACCGTAAGACTCCCTTTAGAGGTAATCGCCGCCGAAGCCGCCTCGGCAGCGGCTTCCAAACCGTAAGAGGAGAAAATTTTACTCGGAGAGCCGTTAAGGGATATTTCAGAAATTAAATCTTGCGGGGAGACGTTGCCGCCGTCAAGCAAAATGCGGGACATGAAGTCCATGCTTTTTTCCTGGCGCAATGCACGCACCACTATGCGCAGATTGGCGCAGTCTGTCATAAGACGGACGTACCCCAAAAGAAAACTGCTACCTGAGCGTTTTGCACACTCAAGCATTTCTGAAAACAAGGCGCGGTCGAGTATAAAATCAGAAGCTTGTGCGTCACCCGTTCGTGAAAGGGTATCCCGCGCATCCTTGTATGCCACGCGCATCGCGGGCGGAAGAGGGGATAGGTCATCTTGCTTTAGTGATGATACTAACGTGTTTATATCGACGCGCCCCGAGTTTATAAGAAGATGCTCGGCGTTCTGATTTGCATATAACGCTTTAATCAATGTTTTGATATTGTGATAATCGTATTTAATTGAAAACACATCGACAATCTCCGGGTTTGGAGAAATATCTCGCATGAGTGAGAAGGTGCGTTCACGCTCAGCCGATATAGCGCGTTCAATAGATGACGGTTTTCCGTCAAGCTCGGGATAGCCGAGCTCTGAAAGAACCTTTACTGCATCTGCAACGCTTTCCGCTTCAAGCATTCGCTCGGCATCATCATGCCCTAAGAGCTGGCGCTCAAGAGTGCGTACGCGCGCGGATGCATACAGGTAGTCTCTGTCTTTTATTTTCATTGGGATGTTTCTCCCTTCGATTAATTGAAGAGAATTTGAGCGACTTCGACGGAGAGTTTTTCGCGTGAAAGACGGATAAGGGTATCAAAAGTTGCATTGATTTCCATCTTATCCTTTAAAAGTATAACTCCGCCGGAAATGCTGCGCGTCTCATTGGATAACGTTAAACCACCGCTAAGCTGTGAGAGTAGTTGACGCCCAAGTTTTTTGATGGATGATGCCTCATCCTTTTCTTTTTGCGATTTTAAAATACGGTTTGCCTCTGTGACAACCTGCTTGCCGTAAGCTGCACGGTCGTCGGGAGAGAGGACAATCTCCTCATCGCCGGAAATTGAGCTTTCTGCTGCAAGCCTTGCGAGCACGGAAATATACTCATCCTCAGGCAGGAGAGTAAGCATCTCAAGTGCTTTCAAAAATGCTGCATCAATCATTTCCTGTTTGGTTTTTAAATGGAGCTTTCGCGCCTCAAGCCGTGCTGCGCCGATAAGGCGCTCTTCACGCTCTTTAGCCGCCTTGCGAGCGTTATCTGAAATTTTTAAGGCTTCCGTATCAGCAAGCTCACGGTATCCTTTAAGGATTTCCTCAGCCTCAGATTTGGCACGCTCGGTTATGCTGTCGCACTCGGCTTGCGCCTGATTTGCAATTTTTTCACAGATTTTATCAATGCCTGTCATATGGGCACATCCTTAACTAAAAATTAATTATTAAAGGCGGATGCCGTTGAGCATGAGGAAGGAAACCAGCAGAGCAAGAACCGCATAAGTTTCAACCATCGCCGCAAAGGTCATGCCCTTGGACACCTGGTCCGGGCGCTTTGCCACGATATTTACACCCGCTGCCGCTGCACGTCCCTGCGCAATGGCGGAGATAAGACCTACTATTGCAATGGGAAGACATGAAAGGAAAATATTGATGCCTGCGGCTATTGAAACATCTACAGCCTCGCCGCCGACGATGCCAACCTTGAGCAGTACAAGGAAAGCTATAAGCAGTCCGTAAAGACCCTGAGTACCCGGCAGAACCTGCAGGAGAAGTACCTGACCGAACTTGTTCGGGTCCTCGGTAACAACACCTGAAGCTGCTTCACCAACGATACCTACGCCTTTAGCAGAACCGATACCTGCCAAAGCTGCTGCCAAAACCGCGCCAAATAGAGCAATTGCCATTCCTGTTAATTCCATTTTAATGTTCCTCCTTAATAATGTCTACATATTTAGTTTGCGTGTCCAATGGTTCAAAGAGAGTACCGCCACTCTGGTAAAACTTTCCGAAGAATTCAACGTACTGCAGGCGCGCGGTGTGAACATACGAGCCGACTAAGTTTATCGCAATGTTAAACGTGTGACCAATCAGGAATACGAAAATAAAACCTATCGGACCAGTGAGAACACCCATCGTGTTCATAACACTTGCGACAACCGCGGTTGCAAGGCTGAGCGCCAAAAGACGTGAGTAGGATAAAATATCTCCCAGATACGAAGTAATGTCGTATAGGCTTGATATGCCCTTTGTAATCTTCTTTAAAAGTTTTTTCTCATGCCGCCCTTGCGTCAAAATAAGGCCTAACGCGCCCGCACCGGCGAGTGCTGCGCCGAGCGGTATCGGTCCTACGATGAGGAAAACCGCACCTGCAAGAACCAACCACCAAAATCCAATGTCAAACACTGCGTCCCAAAAGTGACCGTCACGTATTAGCATGTATGCTTGTATTCCCATTCCGGCAAAGATGTGTATACCGCCTAAAACAAAGGAGAATATAAGCATTTTCATTGGGTCATCGAGCGGGTTAAACCAAAGCGCGGTATTGGCAGTGAAGGTTTCTCCGGTGACAAGCTTGTAAACCGAGCCTATCGCATCTCCGAAGAATCCGCCAAACAGCGCGCCCCAGACGAATGTGGATACTCCACATATAGTTACAAGTATCATCGCCTGCTGCAATCCGCCGCGCGGCTTGAATTTAAAGAGCACTATCGCGCCGGCTAAAATCATCAAAAGACCGTATGCCGCATCTGAGAGCATGATTCCAAAAAACACAGCGAAAAACGGCGCCATGAACGGGTTCGGGTCAATGCCACGGTACGCGGGCGGACTGTACATATTTGTTATAATCCCGAATGGGGCAAAAAGCTTCATGTTATACGTGAGGATTGGAGGCTCTTCGTCATCGGTCGGATCGCGCATTTCATAAGCGCAGCCGTACATATCCAAAATTGCGGATAAGTTTTTCTCCTCGCGCTCGGGAAACCAGCCTTCAAGAAGCGCCGTGCTTTTGGTGCTTAAAAGCTTTTCGCGTGCGAGCGCACGTCGTAGAAGAATATCAAATGCGTCTGCAGCTCTTTCAAGCTCAGCTATCCGCTTTACTTTATCGGCAATGCCGGACTTTAGCTTTTCGCGCTCTGCACCCAGTTCATTTATGCGCCCGTCAATTTCAGAGATGTTTATTGCAGCCGTCGAAGTTATATCCTTAAACTGTACTCGCGAAAAATTATAAGGTCTCAATGCATCGTAAATGTTGCGGGTGTCGTCACTGTGGCAGACAATCATAAAATAATGCTGCTCACGGTCAGATGAGGCGAGGAAAAGTTCTGCCGAGTCGGATACCGCACTTGCGGCATTTTTGATGGCGGAAAACTCATGTACCGCCGAAGCGGTTGCAAATGTAAGCGCCATGTGCTTGGTGGACTCGGTATCAAGTGCCACGTCAAGGGTTTTCCACGGCATAAGGCTCTCCTTGCGGCTTTTAAGGCGGTTTGTCTCGTTTAGGTTTACACCTATTTCACGCTCGGACTCGACAAGTTTTTCAGAAAGCTCCAATGCGCCTTGTAAAAACTTATCGTCAAACAACTCATCTTCGCTTACAGTCGCGCGCGGCTTGAATAGCCCGCGTTTTACTGATGCATATTTGCCCAAAATCTCAAGTGCACTTTTTATCTGCAAAAGTTTTGCGCGAAGCTCGGCGCTGTCAGAGTCTGTCTTTGAAAGCAGGGCAGATTGCGCATCTGCGATATTCTCGCCTGCTTGAGTTATCTCGACCGCACCGAGCTTTGAAATATCACAAATCAAATCATCAAGCACGGATGAGCATGCGATAAGCGCGAGATGCTTCATGGAAACAATAGCCATTATCGCGTCACAACCTTTTCTAATATAAATGCTGCCGCTTTATCCATGCGCCCTGATGCGAGAACTCGAAGCTTTTCACACTCACCCTCGGCCTCGGCGGTGATTTCCATTGCAGTGTTTGCGGCATTTATTTCTGCTTGCTGCATGAGCTTTGCAACCTCAGCTTCAGCATTTCTGAGGGTACTCTCCATAAGCTCTTTGCCGTTTCGTGTGGCATTGGCTACGGTTTTAGCTGCCGCTTCTGAGCAAGAACTAAGCTTTTCTTCGGCCTGCTTTTCCGCCGCAGCAACTAAATTTACAGCATCAATTGCCATTATTACACCGTCCTTTAATCGCAAAT
>JAZTXE010000097.1:0-19912 GCA_045636205.1 Eubacteriales bacterium | reverse complement strand
CTTGCATACGGGATAATGCAGTAAGAGCAAAAATTAGAGCATCCGTCCTGAATTTTTAGCATAGCACGTGTATGACCGGAAAGACCGCCTGCCGGGAGAACCTCATACTTTCTGCGTTTAAGCGCCTCATCTACATACTCTTGCCTTTGCTTTTTTTCAAAAGCCGCTTCAATCATATCCAGGAGTTTTTCACGGTCTGAACTTCCGCCGATGACATCCGCGCATTCAAGCTCGCGCGCCTGCTCGGTATCCACCTGTGGAAAACATCCGCACACAGCGATAACAGCGTTCTGGTGCGCTCTTCGCGCTTTTCGCAATGCTTGACGTGATTTTTTGTCACTTGTTGCAGTTACAGTACATGTATTTAAAACATACGCGTCAGCCTCATCCGAAAAACCAACTATTTCATGTCCCCTGCTGACAGAAATAAGCTCCATAGCCTGGGTTTCGAACTGATTCACTTTACAGCCGAGCGTAAAAAAAGCAATTTTCATAAATCTCACCCATAAACTTAAAAATAATTTTACAACTAAGTAGTTGCATTTTTTTCTCTGTTGGTATTATAATGTATTTAACAGTGATGACGCAAGTCAGATTGTAAGAAAAAAAGGAGGAATTTAAAAATGAACAGTTTTTACGTGCAATTAACTTCTATCAACGACGTAAAGCAGTTTGTAAATGCAGCTTGCTCTCAGATGTGCGAAATTGATATTATCTCAGGCAGATATACGGTTGACGCAAAATCAATCATGGGCATTTTCAGCATTGACCTTGCAAAACCGATTAAGATAGAGGTTCACGGCACAGATGATGAATGCACAGCATTCCGCAATGCAGTTGCTTCATACATCGTTGATTAGTTTTTAAGTTTAAAAGCCTTGAAAGTGCAATGCACTTTCAAGGCTTTTATTTTTATAATTTAAAGTCGTCTGCGGTAAGGTTAAGATTTAAAAGATTTACCGCATTTTTCCAACAAACCTTATCATATACTTCCTGGCTGATTTCTCCGTTTTCAAGGAGTTCATCCAAATATTCTGAATGCATCATGTTATTTGAAAGCGCGCAGTAATCCTGACCGAAATAAAGTCTATCCTGGAACTCGTTTAAGAACGCAATACCGAACTCTCGGTCACGCTTGATTGCGTTAAGCCCGCTGCCTGCAGAGAGGTCACCGTGGATATTCGGATACTTGCGCATAAGCTCAACAACACGTCCACCCGGTGCAACCTTATCAGTCGGATAACCGTTCTGCGGACCTTCACCGGAGATTTTGTTCCAGAAATCGGCAGAGTGGCAAAGGAAGGTTATGTCCTTCCACTTCTGTGCCGCACGTTCAAGTCCGGAGAGCTCCATATCATCACGTATTCCGTAATCGCAGAACTCGTTATGAGTCATATGTATCGTAAACGGAAGCTTGTATTTATTTATATAGAAAAGCACATTATCCATGAGTGGGTCACAGAAAGTATAATTTGCGCACATCTCACCTACACCTTTTGCACCAAGGTTGAGATAATACTCAATCATCTCGGAATAGTCCGCCTCCGGGTTTTTATAGAAGCTATGCGGAACCAGGTTCATAAAGAAATAAAACTTATCCGGATACTTTTCTGAAATCTCAATTACATCTTCAATTCTCTGAACATCGCATGTCATACTGGCTTCGTAATGCACTTCAGGCAAAATCAAACCGCGTGCGACATTTTTTTCTTCAAACACCTTGAGCATTTGTTCGGGAAGCAGGTAGAATGAGCCATCTGCTCTGGGAAAGCCGATTTCCTTATACACATGACAATGCATATCAAATTTTTTCATTTTCATATTAATACGCCCCCCTACTTATTCTCAAGCTCGGCAACAGTTTTAAAGCCGAGGTTCTTAGCCGCGTTATCCCAGCAAATCTTATCATATACGGTCTTTGAAATGCTGCCTTCGGCAAGCATCTGATCCATGACATCACTGAGGGTAATGGTTCCTTTGGGAACGATGCGACAGAAGTCCAAACCAAACATAAGCTGGTCCTGGAATTTTTCCATAAACTGCGCAGTGAATTTCGGGTCACGTGTCATCGCATTCTGACCGCTTCCTGCAGAAAGGTCACCATACAAATTCGGATAAGTTTCAAGCAGGCGTACAACCGGACCGTTAGGCTCAACCGGACCTGTGGGATATCCGCGATACTGGGCATCACCCGAAATGCGACTCCAGAACTCAGCCGAATGACCGAAGAATTTAATATCCGGATACTTATCAAGCGCACGCTCAAGACCGGAGAGGTTATAATCGTCATAAATTCCGTAAACATAGTACGGAGTAGGAGAAATATGTATGGTAAGCGGAAGCTTATACTTATTGATGCAAGAGAGCATATTATCCATAAGCGGGTGCTCCCACGGAAGGTTTACACACATCTCACCTACGCCCTTTGCGCCTCTTTCGAGGTGATATTCGATGTAGCGTGAAAAATCCGCTTTTGGATTTCTCATCATCATACGCGGATCCATGCTCATAAAATAGAGGAATTTATCCGGGTATTTTTTTGCAGTTTCCTCAATCTCCTTTACAGTCTGCGGATACGGAACTATTTCGTAATGGATAAGAGGCAGCAGAAGCCCCATATCTACGCCGTGGTCTTCAAACATCTGCAGTTGCTGCTCTACGGAGAGAAAATACGGATCTCCAAGCTTTCCGCCGCCCGGAATATAACCGTGGCTCGGAAACGCATGGCAATGGACGTCAAATTTCATCTTCAACATTCCTTCCTTTTTTATCAGCGCAAATGCGCCGCAATTTTTAACAGTTTTAGTATAACACTATTTTTATTTTTTTCTACCCCTTTTCTATTTTTTAGGACAAATCATTGTGTATATAATTTAATCTTCCTACATACAAATTACCTGAAACAACCGGATAAGGAGATTAAATACCATGAAAAAATTAATATGTATAATCATTGTCGTTTCACTATTTTCAGTCTCTTCTTTCGCCTCCCCTGCACCACCGGAAATAGCCGCTCCCTGCGGCGTTCTTATGGAAAAAGAAACCGGAGAAATTCTCTACCAGAAAAATGCACATACTGCAATGGCGCCTGCAAGCGTGACAAAGGTCATGACTTTACTCATCGTTATGGAAGCGCTTGACGCGGGTAAAATCTCAATGGATGATATGGTGACAGTAAGCCCGAATGCCGCAAGCATGGGCGGCTCTCAGGTATATCTTGAGCCGGGCGAGCAAATGAGTATGGACGACATGCTCAAAGCGACGGTTATAGCATCCGGAAATGACGCTGCAA
The DNA here is from genome assembly GCA_045636205.1 of Eubacteriales bacterium. Taxonomy (GTDB): domain Bacteria; phylum Bacillota; class Clostridia; order Oscillospirales; family JAAYXM01; genus JAZRUF01. Next base: position 16,620 of record JAZTXE010000097.1, on the reverse strand, counting down.
CCGCGCTTGCCGAGCACGTTGCAGGAAGTGCTGAAGGCTTTGTTTCGCTTATGAACGAGCGGGCAAAAGAGCTGGGTATGAACGATACGGTTTTCAAAAACTGCACGGGTCTTGACGTGGATGGGCATGTAACCTCTGCATATGACATTGCGCTCATGTCCCGCGCATTGATTGAACATGATGAAATAAAGAAATACACGACGGTATGGATGGATAGTCTCAGAGACGGCGCTTTCCAGCTTGCAAATACTAACAAGCTTATTCGCTCATACAACGGTATCACCGGACTAAAGACCGGTTTTACAAGCACCGCCAAATATTGCCTTTCCGCAACCGCAGAGCGTGACGGAATGGAGCTTATTGCAACAGTCATGGGTGTTGCGACTTCTCCGGAGCGTTTTGCATCTGCAGCTTCTCTTCTTGATTACGGATTTGCAAATTATACGCTTTATGATTCAACTAAAAACATAACCATCGAGCCTATGACGGTTTTATCCGGCAAGCAGCCTTCTGTTTCCGCTAAACTTGACGGCAGCAAAAATTTACTTATAGAAAAGACCGAGGCTTCAAAAATCGAGTGTAGCGTCATCATGCCGGATGACGTAAAGGCACCGGTTAAAAAAGGGCAAAAACTTGGAGAAATAAAGGTTACAAACGGCGATAAAGAGTTAACTTCAATACCTATTGTCGCTGCGGAGAATGTTGATAAACTGACTGTAACGGATATTTTCTGGAAACTCTTTTCGCAATTTGCCATGAGGTAAACCATAATAAAAGCTTTCCGAATTGTTGTTCGGAAAGCTTTTTTATAATGCCTTTAGGCGTGAAAAAATCAGGCAAGGAACACATCCTTGCCTGATTTTTTGATATTAAATTAGAACCTGAACAGTGTGAAGTTGCGGATGATGGTAACCAGGGTATTTGCAACGGTGGACATCATCTTAATGAAGATGTCGAGTGCAACGCCGACAACGTCCTTGCGTGTATCGCCGACGGTATCACCGGTTACTGCAGCTTTATGAGCTGCACTTCCCTTTCCGTGACCTTCGATTGCACCGCTTTCAATGTACTTCTTAGCATTGTCAAACGCGCCGCCGGAGTTACCCATGAACAGAGCGCGCGGAATAGCGCAAACAGTAGCACCAACGAGCAAGCCGCCTACGAACTCAACGCCGAACAGGAAGCCACCGACAATCGGGATAAGAAGTGCAAGCATTGACGGAACAAGCATTTTCTTAAGCGCCTGACGTGCTGCCATTTCAACGCAACGATTGTACTCAGGCTTAACAGTTCCTTCGAGAACGCCCGGAACAGACAGCTGACGGTCACCTTCCTCAGCCATGAGACGTGCGGACTCAATTGTATTATCGGTAAGGAGTGCTGCGAAGTATTCAACAAGAGCACCGCCGATGATTGCGCCGGCTACGACAATAAAGCTTGCCATGTTAAGAACAGGTGTGCCCTGAGAGTAGTTTCCTACGTATGCAACGATAAGGGAAACGGTTGCAAATGCTGCAGAACCGATAGCAAATCCCTTACCGATTGCTGCGGTGGTATTACCTACTGAGTCAAGCTTATCGGTGATAACACGAACTTCGGGTGCAAGGTGACAGGACTCTGCAAGACCGCCCGCATTGTCCGCGATAGGTCCGAATGCGTCAATAGAAACGGTTGCACCGACAAATGCGAGCATTCCCAGAGCGGAAATTGCGATGCCGTAGGTGCCGCAGATGATACCCGAGAGAACAAGTGCAACACCGATGAGGAGTATCGGAGCCAGGCATGAGCGCGAGCCTACAGCGTCACCCTTTGTGATAACAAAGCTTTCGCCGTCCTTTGCCATCTCAGCAAGTTCGCGGGTGGGTTTGAAATCAGAGCTAGTATAGTACTCGGTGATTGTACCGATTGCAACGCCACAAATTATACCCATAACGCTTGAAATCCACGGGCTCCACCAGCCGAGCTTGAAAGCTTCAATACTTACGTCCTTAAACATGACATATGATGCAACAAGACCGATAATGACGGTAAGGCCGGAAGAAATCCAGGTTGCAAGGTTTAACTCACGTGAAGGATTGTCACCCATTTTGCGGATTGCTGCAAAGCCAAGACCGAGAAGGCATCCGAGCAGACCGCCGCCGGCTAAGATAACCGGGTAGATGGTAGTTGCAGAGAAGATACCTGCATCAGCACCACCGAAGTTTGCTACTGCAATCATGATTGCCGCTGCCATGGTGGCAACAAAGCTCTCAAGAAGGTCAGAGCAGTTACCTGCGATGTCGTTTACATTATCGCCGATGAAGTCAGCCACAACGTTGGGAACACGGCTGTCGTCCTCAGGCATATCGTGACGTATTTTTGCAAGGATATCAGCAGAGATGTCTGCCGCCTTAGTGTAGTTACCGCCTGCAACGCGGTTGAACATAGCAACAACCGAGCAGCCGAGAGAATATGTAGAAATTCTCATTATTGACGGATTGCACTCGAGATTTGCAAAGAATCCGGTGCCGATAGCACCTGCATCAATGCCGCCCCATATTACTAAAACCGCAACAAATCCGAGCATGCCGAACGCCTGAACTGCCAGGCCGCTTATGCTTCCTCCGCAGAGTGCGACCTTAACAGTCTCACCTATTGACAGAGACTCACGTGCGCGGTTAGCTGTGCGTACGTTTGCATACGTTGCACTGCGCATACCGAGAACACAGACTATGCTGCTCATCGCAGCGCCCATCATAAATGTGATACCGCTTGTTTTCTCAATAAAGAGTGAGAAAATCAGCGCGACGGCAAGAACTACAATTGCGATAGTCTTATACTCCGTCTTCATAAAGGTTGCCGAACCGCTACGAATAATCGCAGCCATTTCTGCCATGTCCGCTGTACCTTCGCTCATGCCACGGATACGGGCATAGTTAAATGCCACATAAGCAAGCGTGAGAACGATTACAGAAAGGACAATTACGTAAGGGATCATAGGATGTTCCTCCTGTTAAAATTAATGTTTGTCCTCTTTTCCAAAGGCTTATTTTTATGCTTGGGAGAAAGGACATTGTCTTTCGGTATTACTTGGCAAATAATGCCGAAATCAAAGTCATTATACAACAACACGTCGACTAAAGCAACAATTGTTAAAATATAAACACTTCTTTGGTTATTATCATGAATTTGGTAGTTATTTTTAACAAATAACATATTCACTCAACAAAAAAGTGCAGCTGATCCCAAGGCATTATCAGCTGCACTACCTTTCTTTTATTAAAACTCGGTGAAAATATTCTTTTTATCACATAATCGTGGCGAATACTGCCATCTGTTAATATGTTCACCGTCAATAAAATAGTTTTTTTCGGAAATTTTCTCAGTTTTTTCATTCGGAAATACGTCTATTATTATTAGTTTAATTTTCATTTTGTCCGGTGCAATATTCTTAATGAAGACAGAGACCGTATCACCTTCGCTTAAATTTTCACGTCGCTCCGCCAATCCGGATAAATTCGGAGCAAGCTCTACAAAAACGCCGTAGTCCTCTATCCCCCGAACAACGCCTCTGACTGTCTGCCCGGGTTCAAAGCGTGAAATATTCTCCGACCACGTGCCTAACAATTCCCTATGAGTAAGAGCTATACGTTGATTCGCCTCATCAATGTAAAGCACAACAGCTTTAATGTATTGCGATGTTTCAAACCTGTCACTCGGATGCGAGATTCGTGAAACGGATATGTTTTCAATTCCTATAAGTGATACATTCCCACAGCCAATGTCTACAAATGCGCCAAACGGCTCTAGATGCGTTATTTTTGCAGGAATAATGTCTCCGGGTTTTAAGTTATTTAAAAAATATCGCATAGCCTCCTGCTGCGCACTTTTGCGTGAAAGCATGACAGAAACTTTACCGTCAGGTGATGTTTCAATCCCGGTAATATGAAATGCGGCGGCTTTTCCGACTCTTGATATAACTGCAATCTCGCGAGTTTCACCTTCCTCTATCCCTATAGCTGCTTCGCTTCTGGGTATAATTCCGGTGTATGTCCCCAAGTCCACAACCAAGTTATGTGCCGCATCGCACAGAATGACCTTCCCCTCAAGAATCGTCCGGTTTTCCATAGCAAGCATAAGTGATTGAAGCGAAGACAAAGCCTTTTTATTTTTTTCGGTATGTAACAATGAGCCTTCCGGCAAATATAAATCCCGGTGCATATTCTTCCTCCTTGCGCTTTTCATTACTGAATTATTTATATGCACAATGGGCCAATATCTTGCTTATAAAAAAATCCGATTGCAAAATCGCAATCGAATTTTTAAAATTCTCACTGTTTTACATATCCGGTCATTGACACGGTTGCGATAAGATCATCCAAATCATCACGTATTTCAACATCATAAAACACGAGCTTACGAGTAGACGACTTCTCAACCGCATGAGCTATGAGTTTCTTTCCGCGTGTTGCATGCATAAATGAAATATCAGCCTTAACGGAAACAACTTTTCTATCTCCACAATTTGTAGCCACAGCAAAAGCAAAGTCGGCAAGTGTAAAAACCGCGCCGCCCTGCACTCCTCCAACAGCATTCAAGTGTTCTCTAGTTATATCAAGCGCACAGCTTGCATCACCCTCGGTAACACTCACGATATACATGCCGTTATTTGTTGCAAATTTATCTTTTGAGAAAAACTCTACCAGCTCATCAAAACCCTTTGCCACAAAGCGACCTCCCTTTCATGCATCAGCGCATTTATCACTATGTTCCTCTTCAGGCATAAACTTGCTGCACTTCTGCTCAAGCGCAGCAAAATTAGCGGATATTCCGCAAGCGCTCTTGGTAAGCATCTGGATATTAGCTTTTGTATTACTTAGCAAATCCTCAAAACGCGAATTAAAGCCATTGAGTTCTGACTGCAAACGGTTATATGAGGATGATATATCTGCCATTATTTTATTCATCTCCATCTGAATCGCGCGGCGTTTTTCGGCTATCATATCCTGATTTTCCTGATACCTCATCTTAGCCTGCTCGTCAAGCACCTGAGCTTTACGCTCCGCCTCATTCTCAAGCTCGGCAGCGCGCGCAATGGCAGACAGCTCAAGCTCAGCTATCCTGCTCTTGTTATAAGTATATTCTTCCTCTAAAGAAGCATATTTATCCATTTTCTCGCGCAATTGCGCAATCTCTGCACATGTCTCTGAATAAGCCTTGTTTTTATCCTCAAACTCTTTGGATATTTCATCGCATTTCTGTTCAAGTGCCTTAGCTTTCTCAGCCTCAACACTCTTTTCTTCAATTTCGCTTTCAAGAGCAGTGACCTTTTTCTCCGCAGTTTCGAGCTTTCCTGATAATTCATCAGCCTGTTGACGCAGCTCAATATTTTGCGCCGCGGACGCCTTAAGCTCCTCGCGCAGCTTTGCAATTTCTTCGTTATGGTTATTTACCAAAACCTCAATATAAGCACAAACATCATTGCGATTAAAACCGCCGACTACCGATGTTTTAAAGAGTTTTTTTCCTGCTGTATCCATAGACTTAATCCCCCGATACTTTTTTCTTATAGGTAATTATATCACAAGCCAAAACAGTACGCAGATAGCGCAAAAAGCGCAAAGTGCTTTTCGTTTAGGTTATTATAGCATATTTTTCAACATTATACAAACTTTTTATCAACAATTATTCATTTTTCTTTCTTTGGTTTTAAAAAAGAGCCGAACGCAAGCACGGTATGCTGCATTTAGCTCTTTTTCAATCAATCCTCTACGTATCCGAAATTTCTGAGCATTGCATTGCTGTCACGCCAGTTTTCTTTTACCTTAACCCATGTTTCAAGGAAAACCTTTGTACCCATAAACGTCTCTATATCCTTACGTGCAAGCTCACCAATTTTTTTAAGCTTTGCTCCGCGCTTGCCGATTATTATTCCCTTATGACTTTCTCGTTCACAATATATCGTCGCGCACACATCAATTATACCGTTATCCCTTTCAGTAAAGCGTGTTATTTCAACCGCTGTACCGTGCGGAACTTCTTTATCGAGAGTTAGCAGCATTTTTTCCCTGATGATTTCCGATACCATCTGTTTTTCGGGTTGGTCAGATATCATATCCTCCGGAAACAGCGCAGGTCCCTCAGGGATGAACTTATTAAGTTCTTTTAAAATCAGCTCCACGCCATCGCCTTCTTTTGCAGAGACCGGAATTATGGCAGAAAAGTCAAACTCATTGCTGTAAAGCTCAATTATTGGGAAGAGCGCCTCAGGTTCAATGGTATCTATTTTATTTATAATCAACACCGCAGGAATTTGGCACTCTCGTATTCTACCGATAAGCTCCTGCTCGGTTTCGCCTATGCGTGCAATCGCAGGGACTACCATAACAACCGCATCCACATCCGCAACCGATTCGCGAACAACCTTTACCATATATTCGCCCAATCTGCTTTTCGGCTTATGCAATCCCGGTGTATCCATCATTACATACTGCACACCATCGCGGTTAATTATTCCGCATATACGGTTACGTGTCGTCTGCGGTTTAGATGAAACAATGGCTATTTTCTCACCCGCCAACGCATTTATAAGCGTGGATTTACCGACATTCGGTCTTCCCACTATAGATATCATACCTGATTTTTTTATACTCATTTATTTGCTCCTTCTGCTAAAACTCCCCTGCTCTCCGTGAAAAAATATACGCAGGAACAGCCCACAGCATCATATAAATAAAAACATTATGCGGTGTTGCAGCAGTAACGCTCCCGCAGAACACCAAATAAAACATAAGAAGCATTCCTATAACCGCACTGATTGCAGAAAGAAAGATATTGCGTTTTGTCGCCTTGCGCAGTCTCCCGGCTGCAATTATGCTAAATGCCATAGGTGCAAAACCGCCGCGTGACACAACCGCACACGGATCACGGTCAAGGGTCTGCTCATCAGATGATAAATCAAGCCTCTTCTCAATTTCCGGGTAAATCAAATCACTTTCAGAAGATGAAAAATCGTTCCAATCGCCACCGTATGAACTTATATTTTTATCTCTTTTGCGTTTTTTGCGGCGTTTTAATAATCTACCCTCCGAGAGTCCAAACAGCGCTTCAACCATCATTGGAGTCAGGTTAAAATCAATCGTTGCGAGGACTAAGCGTATTTTACGGCGCTTCATCGCTTCAAATCCGTTTTGAACCTCAGAATTAACTTTGTATGTCACATTATAAACACCTGCTATTTCCGAGTTTACTGCAATGAATATAGCATTTTTTACGTTTGCACCATCACTTACACGAAGTCCCATGCGAAGCATGAAACCGGCAGTTCCCAAGAAAACTTTATCGCCGTTTACTTCCGCTTCAACTCCGCCGGATTCATGGTATTTAAGCCCATACACCTTCTCGGTTTTACCGAACTGGCTTTTTAAGAGTTCAGCAAATACCTTGTACAAACCGCTGCGCGACTCTTTAATAATACTTGTTGTATATGCAAGTGTTTTTTCAAGCGAATGATTGCCGTAAACCTTAAGACCGTGCAGCTTTACACAACCGTGTGGAAAAACATCCGTATCACGTAATATAACTCTCAAATCGCCTACAAGTTCTTGCGCTGAATACCATCCGGCGATAGCAGCTCCAATATCCGTAAGCTTTTTACACACAACCGAAAACGGATGAGCATAACAATGCATTATAAAAACAGGTGCTGACAAAGATGATATAGCAGCAAGACCCCAAATGAAATATTCACCTGCACCTCTGCCGTATGATGCCACTGCCGCAAAAACAAGTGAGGCAACAATAACAATAGATGCGAAATAGCTCCAAAATCTGTCCGCTCCATCCTGTGATGTCAAATGTCCGACAAAGGTTTCGCGGTCCTCAATATTGTGTTTGAAAACATTTCTGTCCCCATAAAAATCTTTGACAAAGATTCCCACGGGCTCTTTAGTTGCACCTGCGGTTTTACATGCACGCAAACACGCACGGTTTTTAAGATAAGCTCCGCAAAGTGCAAAAAGCAACGTTACGGTACTTATTGCGCAATAAGGAAGCGCAATATTAACTCCATGATTTATCAGTGAAACCGCCGCATGCACAAGGCTTGTAATATTTGCAAAAACAACCGTAGACTCAGCATTTGGTCTAAGAACGGTAAAGCCACGTATACCTTTTATGACTATATCATATCCCAAAATCAAACCAACACACTGAAAAGCTACAAGTGCAAGCACGAACCTGAACGGATGAATCGCATATTCCGTAAAAGGAAGCATTGGCCAGCCAAGTTGCGCGGATGCCATGAGATAACACATAGGCAAGCTGAACAAAAAAAGCATAATTGCGCGTTTCTTCTGCCAGCGCACACGCTTTTCCTCGCGCTTTACATAATCTGACGGTAATTCATGCGGAATCCGAGATTCCTTTTTCTTTATACGGAAACCTCGTGTTTCGCCGTTATCGTCAAAAAACACATTTGCAGCTTCCGTCTTTATTCTCGTTACTGTATCAAAAACGCGTTGCTTGTTATTTAATCTTTTGGTATCCTCATCCGCTTTTGATGAAACCGCAATTTTTGTTTTGGTATCCTCTTTATTACCCGTTGCATTTTCGACATTTTTCTTTTTCCACGGTGCAGGTTCTGGTTTCGCAGATAAGTCCAAATCGCCGAATTTTCCATCCTCCCACGGACGCACGATATTTGTTATTAACTTAGGTTCATTCGGTGTGACATTAACCTCGCTTACCTGAGTGACCTGCTCTGCCGGTTTTGCACCGCTTTCTTTTTTTACGGTCGGTCTTTTTTCGCTCCCAACCTTTTCTTTCGAAGATATGTCCTTCTTATCTGAAATTTCATCGACCACCACATCATCAGAACGCAAATTGCCGTATCTCTTCACACTTTTCCCCGAGCCAAATTCCGCCAGCACATCCTCAAGATTGAATGCGTCATCCTTAGCGCCGACAGACGGTATATGCTTTAGCTCATCAAGCAACTGCGTCACGCCTAACGGATCAATGCGCTCAGCTATATTTGACGCCTGTTTGGGCGTTTTTTTATTCCGTTCTATCGGCATACAAATTTCTCCACTCTAAAAAGTTTTACTCTAAAATCAGCTATTTCTTTGACGTACTGCTTCAAACATCACAACAGCCGCGGCTGCGGATGCATTCAATGACTGAATATCACCCAGCATCGGAATTTTCACAACGAAATCACAGTTTTCTTTTACCAAGCGCCCCATCCCCTCGCCTTCAGAGCCTATGACGATTGCGCACGGGCATTTAAAATCCGCTTGATATAGGTCAATACTGTCATCATACAATCCGGTTCCGAACACCCAGACGCCTGCATCTTTAAGCTCCTTAATAGCCGCAGGCAGATTTGCCACACGAGCTATCGGCATATATTCAAGAGCACCTGCCGCTGCTTTATCTACAACTGCAGTCAGTCCGGCATTCCTTCGCTTTGGGAAAATAACTCCGTTAGCCCCTGCTGCTTCGGCAGAGCGTATAATAGCACCCAGATTATGAGGATCCGATATTTCATCGCATATGACAAACATCGGCATTCTACCGCTCTCCTGCGCATTTTTAATAAGCTCACTTACCGATACATATTCGCGCGCTGCTGCCATCGCTATTATACCCTGATGTGCTCCGGTGCGACTCATCTGATCAAGCTTGCGTCTGTCACAATCTACAACAACTGCGCCGTTTTTCTTTGCTTCCATAGCAAGGCGAGTCAGCATTTTATCGTCACCTTTGAGATAAAAGACTTTATCAATCGTACGCCCTGCTCGCAACGCCTCATGCACGGCATTGCGCCCCTCTATTATTCCTTCTTCCTGCGGTATTTCCGCAGGTTTCCATTCTCTTTTCATAATAACCTTCCCGCTTATCTGATTATTTTATTTATACTTTGTAAAAACATTTTATGCGTTGTCGAGAAATCCCCCGCACAACACCTCTTTATTTGTGCCGTAAAAAACATCCGAATGACCACTCATCATTTTGCAGAACTCATCAAACATTTCCCAGCGCTCGGGATGCACATCAAACTCATACGAATGTCCCCAAATACAGAAAACCTTAGGAGTATCTGCTTTAAGTTCCAAAAACTCTTTCCCCATATCAAAGAGCATGTCCCAATTTTTATGATGGCTAAGAGTTCCTTTATATTGATACAAATCGGTAAACGGTTCAAAGCTTTTCGTCACATCCACCGTTCGCGCATACTCAACAACCGTATTGTTTTTTATAATATCTGCCACACGTTCATTACAATTTACTCCGCCACACGGATATGCCATTCCGGTTACCTCATAACCGACAAGCTCTGACAGATTAACTCTATCCTGCTCGACCTGACGCAGTATCTCTGCATCATCCTCAATATCCACAAGATTAGGATGAGTCAATGTATGAACCGCAACCTCGTGACCTGAGTATATGTATTTTATATCTTCAGGCTTATTCTTTATATGGTCAACGCATACACCATCTTTTACCAAGGATGAAGCTTGTCCCAACAATTCCGAATTGAGGTTGAAAGTAGCCTTCAAATTATATTTATTGAAAATCTCAATAAGACGTATATCCTGAGTTACACCGTCATCATAACTGAAAGTAAGTGTTTTTTTCTTTCCACCGAGCATATAACCACTACCACTCCGAAATTTAAACTCAATAACCGCACAAATTTGCTTATTATTACAAATTATGCTCTCACATGCTCAATCAGCCTGTCATCTGCGATATACCATTTCCCCTCATGCTCAACATATACAAACTTATACACGAGCTTTTCTATAAATCCATTGCCTGAATGGGAAGTGAAATCATAATCGGTCTCACCCGCATACTCTATCAAAACATAGTTACATTCAGCAACTCTGTATCCGTCGGTTAGAAGTTTTTTTGCAATTTCAGTCGTACAGTTTTCGCCCGTAACCGCAGTAGAGGTATCCGAAAATCTGTCGGACGCATAATAGACAGAATGAATCCCGTCAAGACGAGAGTCGCTATAAAAATCCGGCATGGATATGGGATTTGCTATCATTTGGTGAACTCCGCCGTAATTGAATCCTGCAATATTATTTTCTGCATATATTTCAGACGCACTGCCATATTCTCCTTGAGCCGCATCCCAGTATGACTCTGATGTGCGCAACTCATCAACAAACGCGTCGTAATTAGTTGTTAAATGCTCAAAACTGTATAAATCGTCACTACTAAGTTGCTTTATTTCAGGCATCACATCTTCTTGAATGAATTCATCAACATCGTCTACCTCAACACTGCTGACATGAGCATTATCATTTACTTCCGATATTCTCTCAATATGCGGCTCAACGCTATATACCGTTGACACTGCTGCAGCAACAATGGTGACAGAAAGAACCGCACCGTAAATATGAGACATCAGGAATTTTTTAAGACACGAAAACAATGTATCTGTTATATTGCCCGATATATCATCTTTTGTATGTTTTTTCAGAAAGTCATAAAAAGGCCTGTATGAATTTATGATTTTTCTTTCACATTCACAGCAGACAACCGCGGAAGCTTTGTTTGTGCTTCCGCAATGCGTGCAATATTTGATTTCAGCTATTTGCAAATCACTCATCTTGCACCTCCCGGTTAACCCTTAACGATTACTTTTACCTTATCGGCAGATTGACCGCGTCTCTGAGCATCTATGTATATATAGTCGTACTCATTGGAAACCACGGTATAACCCTGTTCTTTGTATTCTTCCGTAGTGAATTCTTTTTTGTCACATTCCTTGCCGTCTGCAAATGCTGTAAAAATAATATTTTCTGTGCCTATCGGAACAATAAGCTCAAGCTGCGAAATTTCATCAGTGGGACGGATATAGTATTCATCCGCTTTTTCGTAATACTGAACCTTGTACGACTCACTTTCCTTGAGCCTGATTCCGTTAAGATTTCCGTACATGGTAAAGAAAAAGTAAACAAGCACGATAATAAGCCAGACAATCTTAAAGTAAATATTCCCAGTCAGTTTTTTGAGAAAAAGCGTGTCATATTCATCCTTAATTTTATCAAGCTTCGCCCATATCGTATCCTCGTATTCTTCTTTATACGCATCTTTCGGGATTTTTTCGCCACAACTGCCGCAGTATTTAGTTCCGTAAGAAAGTTCGTTTTTGCATTTTTCACAAATCATATCTTTTCTCCTGACATAAAATCTCAGCTCTCAAAAAGTGATGTAATAATTCTGTATCACTAATTGTATAAAGGCAGTATAATCCAGATACCAATCGTTTAGTCGATGGTTCATGTCGATTCACGACTAAAAATCATTCGGTTTTAAGGACATGGAAAGATTCATTTGTTCCTGGATGTCTCTTAAAATATTTTTTCATACAAATTACACATATAACACCAGCAACAGGGAAAAGTCCTGCTACAAGCAATCCTGCTCTCATACCAACCTGTTCTGTACTTATATTAAACATTCCAGAAATCTTCAAAGCAAAACTCGTCAAGCTAAATTCATCAGATACAATTCCTAACAACTGCGGCGCAAGAGATGCTCCCATATCACCGCCGGCAGCCATAAGTGCGTAAACAGCCACGCATACGTTTTCGAATTTTTCTTCTACATAAATCAAAGTTCCCGGCCACAACATAGATGTAAAAACACCCGTAAAGGCGCATGCTATAATTCCAATTACAGGACTTAATGACAAACTTGCTGCAAAATAACAGATACTTGCACCCAACATACCAAACAGCAAAATATTGATAATTCTTTTTCCGTATCTGGAATACAGGGTTCTTCCCGCCCCCAATAATGCCGCAAATAAAGCAACACCTACAACGTCTCCGTAAACTTTTGGAACTTCCATTACGTTTTCAATAAATCCTGATGCCCACTGAGACATCGTACATTCTGCTGCACCGCCAAAGAATATACATAAAGTGCACAATATAATACCCTTGTTGAATATTTTTGTTTTCTTTTGTTGACCTTCGAAATTGTTTATTGAAGGAAGCTTTGCTTTTAAAAACATTAAAAATGCTATAAATGGCACAACTGACCAAAGCAAGGCAAGATACATCCAATTCGTACTACTGAAAACCGATAAAAACAATGTGCTCAATATTACTACGCCCACTACACCCCATGCATACATCGAATGGAGTTTACTCATTTCTCGTTCGGGATTCTCACTCGGTATTGACGCAATCACAGGGCTAAGTAAAACCTCGCTTAACCCTGAAGCAACAGAAAATATTACTGTTCCTATCACAATCCACAAAAATGTCATATCAGGAAAAAACTTTGGTAAAACTGCGTATAATATCAATCCCACAAACACAACAAGAGGTGTGATTCTTACCGCTTTATCTATGTTGAAATACTTGGTAAAAAATGTAAATATCAAATCAACCAACAATTGCGTAAAAAAATTGATTACCACCAAAAACCCAAGCAAAGTATAAGACAAATCATACATATCTCTGAATGTCAAAAACAAAAGAGGTGATAAATTAGTCGATATTGCCATTGTTACCCCTGTTACATAGCAAGCATTTTTCGCAAGTTTATATTTATCCATATTCCATCTCTCTTTTTTAACACTTCTATATTTATGTTTTTGTCAAGCAAGTAGTTTGCGTATCCGAAGACACTTTACAGCCATTTTTCTAAAAAGTCATACCCCTCATCGAGTGCCCATTTCGGTGGTCTGTGACCAGTAGCGTGATTGATGATTTTCAGCCGTCCGTAATCAGCATCATATCCGGGGGCTTTGCACATCACATCCCAGCTTTTTTCATCGTCAAATTCACCTGCAATCAGGCAAAACGGTTTTGGAGCAGCAACACCCAAAAGCTCTGAATGATCCATTTGTTTTTCTATTAATTGATCCACACTATTATGCCAGTACCATATATCCCTCCAGTTAGTCTGATTCCAACCTATACCGAAATCACTGGCAACAATAACCTTGATTCTTTCATCGAGACAACCGGTGTAAAAAGCCATTTTCCCACCTAAAGAGTGCCCCGCAATTGCTATGCGTGAACTGTCAACTCTAAAATCAGAAGCCACCACATCAATAAGAAGCGTCGTATCTGAAACAAGTTTTCCAACACCGCTCCACTCGGGATTGTCTTCTCTTAAGCGTGTTCCCGCTTCTTCCCAAAGGGAAAAGTCATTATTTTTATAAGTGTTGTTTGTATATGTAATATGATACGCGTCGGCACTTGCAGTAATATAACCTTTTTTTACAAGATCTCTCATCATTGCAATTTCGCAAAAATTCTCAATGGTTTCTTCTGTTTCAGGGTCAAATCCCAGCATTGCTTCGGGATAGTAAAAAGGTATAACGACCGCAGGACATGGCGAAGTCAGATTTTTAGGAAAAGCCATCATAACACGTTGTGAAGATTTCGGATCATTTCTCTGCCTATAAACTTCAAGATCAAAATCTTCGTATTCATATTTTTTAATAAACGTTATGGGCTCCTTTGGAATTTCATAAGACGGTGTACCCAAAGCTTCCAACCATTTTCTTTTTATACTGTTCATAACATTTTTCCTTCCATGAAATCTGAATATGGATTATTAAGCAGAGTTATACGACAAACCTCTGTTATGATTTTGTCAAGTTAGGGACAAAAAATTTTGTTTTCTCAAAGGCTTCCCCTTGAGGGGAAGCTGTCACGAAGTGACTGATGAGGTGTAGATTGCGCAGCAATCGTTATTGCTTTGCCCCCTCATCCACCGCAAGCGGTCCACCTTCCCCTCAAAGGGAAGGCTTTTTGCCCCTTACATCTCAAACTTTAAAATCAGTGAACGATTTAGATGACAATTAATTTTAATGAATTGACAACTTTGTTGTCATGAATTGGCGTTCCGCCATGAATTCTCGCTTCGCTCCATGAATTGCCTTTATAATGCACGAAGTACAATTCATGAAATCGCAGATTTCAATGCACGCCGTAAGGCAATTCATTGAGTTTGCTTTGCAAATTCATTATACCACGTTATCGCTCTGTTTTCAAACCAACAAACGTGTTTTTGCCAAATTTTTTTATTTTTTTACATACTCATATTTTACCTGATGCTGAGAATATACTTTTTATAAAAGAAGGTGGCCATGTGTTAAGAAAAAAACTTTCAAAATTTACCGTTACAATCCTCTTTGTAGGCTTATTCGCATGTGGCATTATTGCGCACTCTGCAGAAACCGCAGATGCAGTAAGGCACGGTATTTCGATGTGTGTTCAAACTGTTATTCCTTCCCTTTTTCCTTTCTTCATTTTGTCCGGAGTTATAGTAGATACCGGTATTGCTGCTTATATAGGAAAACCTGTAGAAAGAGTAATGATGACTTTATTTAAAACAAATGGAGCATGTGCTTCCGCATTGGTTTTAGGACTGATAGGAGGGTATCCTATAGGAGCCTCATGTGCGCTTTCGCTATATGAGAAAGATCTCTGCACTAAAACCGAAGCCGAGCGTCTTTTAGCCTTCTGCAACAACTCAGGCCCGGGTTTTATAATCGGCGTTGCAGGGGCAGGGATATTGGGCGATGTAAGAATAGGCATGATTCTTTACGCTGTACACATAATTTCATGTATAATAATAGGCATACTTTTCCGTTTTTACAAAAAAGATGAAAAAACAACCTCAATACATAGGACTTCGCCCTCGGTTATATGCAGTCTACCCTCTTCGTTTTCCAACTCTGTAAAATCTGCTGTTCATTCATGCATTAACGTTAGTGCATTCGTAGTATCATTTTCAGTTATAATTAAACTTCTTGATATATACAACGTATTTAATCCTCTTACGGTTCTTTTACCGACCTCGTCCGACCTCGCAAAACAAATTTGCATCGGGCTGTTAGAGGTAACAAATGGGTTAACCTCTCTTGCACAATGCAGCGGTAGTATTAACACTCATATAATAACTTCAGCATTTCTTATCGGTTGGGCGGGTGTATCAATTCATTTTCAGACATTATCGATAATTAATAAAAAACTATCCATGAAGCCTTACATAATCGGGAAGGGCCTGCACGCAGTCATTTCATCAATCCTCATGGCAATTATCATGAAAACAAACATAATAAAAAATTCAGTACTCACTTTTGCGCCCGCAATCGCAATAAAAAACTCAGCTTCCATTTTAAATTCAGGTCTTATCAGTGCCGCTGCAGGCGCTTTCATGCTGTTGGCAATTTTTTTGCTGATAATTTTTTATGAAATTTCGCAAAATGACTGGAAAAATATCCGAAAATAGTGTATATTGATATATAAGAGAATGAGTGAGGAGGTTTTTCCTTGAAGATATTCAGCAAAGAGATAGAACCCTACTGCATATATTGTGTGCACTCTAAGCCAATCGGCAACGAGCAGGTTATATGCCCCAAGCACGGCATTGTATCAACAAATTACCACTGCAGAAAATACAAATACGATCCTACAAAGCGTATCCCGCCCGAACCCACAGTAGTGGATACCGAGTGTTTTACAGCAGAGGATTTTAAAATCGGTTGATTTCCTGAACTTTTAAAAGAGCCCTTCTAGGGCTCTTTTTTGATCTTAAAAAAATTCAAACGCAGGGCAGACCGAGGCTTGCCGGCGCGGGTTTGGGGTT
>JAZTXE010000096.1:0-11071 GCA_045636205.1 Eubacteriales bacterium | reverse complement strand
CCTCCGACTTTACAAAAGCGGCGGTCGCAACTTGACCGCAAATTGAGTGGTACCACGGATATTATTCGTCTCATGCACGTGCATGGGGCGATTTTTTATGGAGGTAAAAGCAATGATTGAGAAACTTAAAGCGCAATTAAGTCAAGACCTTGCGGCTATAACGAGTGCTTCCGATGTTGAGAAGATAAACATTGCCTATCTTGGCAAAAAAGGCTGCATAGCTGATTTAATGAAGCAGATGAAGGACCTTACCCCTGAGGAGAGAAAGACCTTCGGTCAGGTGGTTAATGACTTCAAGCGCGAAGCGGCTGAAAAGATTGACGCAGCTTACGAAGAGCTTAAGAAAAAGGAACTCGAAGCGGAAATAAACGCAATCGAGGAATTTGACCTGTCTGTTCCCGCAAACCTTGAGCGCGGTTCATATCACCCGATTACCTTAGTCCAGCGCGAGTGTGAAGCGGTTTTCAAATCCATGGGCTTCAACGTCGAGGATTACAGTGAGGTGGTAACCGATTACGAGTGCTTTGAAGCGCTCAATATCCCCAAGCACCACCCCGCGCGCGATATGCAGGATACCTATTACCTGGAAAACGGTCAGCTTCTTAAATCGCATACATCTGCTGCGCAAAACGCTATATATTTAAAATATAAGGATGCGCTTATAAATGACGGTGTTCCGATAAAGGCTATTTTTCCGGGACGTTGCTTCAGAAACGAGGCAACCGATGCCTGCCATGAAAACACCTTCTTCCAGATGGAAGGTGTAATGGTGGATAAGAATATCTCCATTTCAAACCTGATATTCTTTATGAAACAAATGCTCTCTGAAGTATTTAAGAAGGATATAAAAGTCCGTTTGCGTCCGGGCTTCTTCCCATTCGTTGAGCCCGGCTTTGAGCTGGATATAAGCTGTCTTATCTGCGGTGGTGACGGATGCCCGTCCTGTAAGCACAGCGGCTGGCTTGAACTCTGCCCGTGCGGCATGATTCACCCTGAGGTACTTAAAGCAGGCGGTATTGACCCTGAGGAATATACAGGCTTTGCATTCGGTTTGGGTCTTACACGCCTTGCAATGATGCGCTACGGCGTAAAAGATATTCGTGATTTAAACGGCGGTAATCTGAAGAGCTTATCTCAGTTTACCGATGATGAATAAGGAGGTGTGCAGCTATGTTACTGTCAATGAATTGGATTTGCGATTTTGTCGATTTATCAGGTCTTGATAAGTTAAAACTTATAAATCAGTTTTCTCTGTCCACTGCAGAGGTTGAAAATGATATTTTCTTCAAAGGTTCAGATTTGAGCGGCATAGTTGTCGCCGAAATCAAAACGGTAGATGAGCATCCGGAGTCTAAAAAACTGCATCTTCTCAAAGTAGACATTGGCGAGGCTGAACTTGTGGATGTGGTTTGCGGCGCTCCCAATGTAAGAGTCGGAATGAAAACCGCTTTTGCAAAGCTCGGCGCGCAGATAGGCGATATAACCATTGCTCCGCGCAAGCTTGCCGGATATACGTCCTGCGGAATGTGCTGTTCGGAGAAGGAACTCGGTATCAGTGAGGATAACTCAGGAATTATCGAAATTCCCGCTGAGGTGGCAAATGGCACGGATATAAAGGAACTATACCAGATTGACGATATAATCTTTGAGGTTGACAATAAATCCCTTACCAATCGCCCGGACCTGTGGGGCCATTACGGAATTGCACGCGAATTTGCGGCGATTTCCGGACGTGAGTTAAAACCTCTGGATGTTGAGGACTTGGCAAAGCACGCATCCCTTCCGCCGATTGATGTTAAGGTAGAGGACGAGCTGTGCCGCCGCTACAGCGCGCTTCAGGTTGAGAATATAACAAAAAACGTAAGTCCGGTAAATATGAGAATTCGTCTCCATTACTGCGGAATGCGTGCGATAAATCTTCTTACCGACCTCACCAACTATCTGATGCTTGAAATGGGTCAGCCCATGCATGCGTTTGACTCTCGAAAGGTTGAGAATATCCGTGTAAAGAGATTCGATAAACCGTTTATGTTCAAAACTCTTGACGGTGTAGAGCGCAACATAGATGAAAATACTCTTATGATATGCAACGGTGACAACCCGGTTGCCATTGCAGGAATCATGGGCGGATTGGATTCGGAGATTGTTGAGGATACAACCAAGCTCACCCTTGAGTCTGCTACATTCGATGCGGTTTCCGTACGCCGTTCATCCGGCCGTTTGGCCCACAGAACCGATGCGTCCATGCGCTATGAAAAATCCCTTGACCCGGAAATGACGGTTCCGGCAATCGCGCGTTTTGTAAAACTCCTGTCCGAGATAGACCCGCAAATGAAGGTTACATCATCACTTGCAGATGTCTACAAACGCAAGTATGATGAGATAGAACTCGCATTCGATAAAAAGTTTGTTGACAGATACACGGGTATCGAAATTGGTAATGACACTATCGTAAAAACCCTCACTGCACTCGGTTTTAAGGTTTCGCTTGAAAATGATAATTTCAACGTGGTCGTACCCAGCTGGCGTGCTACAAAGGATGTAACAATCAAAGCGGATATTATAGAGGAAATTACCCGTATTTACGGATACGATAACTTCGATATAAATACCGCGAGTGCACCGCTACGTCCGATACGCGCAGCGCAGGAGAAAACCGTCGAGGAAAAAATAAAGGATATACTCGTTAAAAAGTATAATCTCCACGAACTCCATTCTTATATATGGGCGTATTATGACGAGTATAAGGCACTCGGAATAGAGGTTGAGGATAATATAAAGCTCACCGGAGCGACAAACCCGAATATTGAAACCATCCGCAAGTCCATAGTTCCTACTCAGCTCTGCCAGGTAAATTACAATACGTCTTACAGCTCAGACTTCGGCGTGTTTGAAATCGGAAGAGTTATTAAAGGTCTTAAAGATGACGGATTGTGCAACGAGCGCAAGAATCTTGCAGTAACGCTCTTTAGCAAGACTAAGTCTGTAGAAAAGCTCTATTTTGAGCTTCGTGACATGCTGGCGGTTATTACGGACGATATAAAGCATATGCCACTTGAGTTTAAGGCAATAGAAGCCGAGCATTCATATCAGCATCCGAAAAACTTAAACGCAATCATCTGCAATGGCAAGGTGATAGGCGAAATCGGTGTTGTTTATCCGACAGTTTCAAAGAAGATAGACAAAAAAGCAGCTATCGTATATGCAGAAATTGACGTAAAGGATTTCGCGGAAATTAAGAGCGCGGGTATTTCATATAAAGAGGCAAACCGTTTCCCGGAGATGAGCATTGACCTCTCGTTCGTTTCCGAAAAGTTTGCGCCGATTGACGCTGTGATAAAATCATTAAACTGCGAGCTTATTAAAAGCGTAGGCGTAGCGGACATTTACCGCGATGACAGCGGCAAATCCATCACGGTAAGAATTCTATTCTCACATCCGGACAGAACGCTTACCGGTGAAGAGGTAAAGGAGATAACCGATAAAATTATCGACCTTCTTAAAGCTCAGAATATCAATTTAAAACAGTAAAAAGCAAACCGGCACGGTAAAAAGACACCGTGCCGGTTCTTTATTGTATATGTAAATTAATCATTACATCTTGCAATTGCAAGATGTAATATGTTATGATATATAAGTTAAAATAGACCTATTTATATTCTCTTGCAAGTTATGAAAGGGGGAGACGTATGAAAAGCAACGATAACAACGGGCTGTTTGAGGTTTTTAAGCCGGGTGTCAGAGATGACTTGTCATTTGGTGCAAAGCTTTGGTACTGGTTTACAAATGTGTACTGGTATCATTTTAAAACCATTACGCTTCTCGCGATTTTTGGTATTGTAATGCTTATTATCTTAATTGGTGATATACTAAACCAACCCAATGACGATACCGGCATAATAATCGCAGGCGACAATTACGTTTCCTATGAGCAGGAGCAAGGACTTGTTGAGTATATAAAAACATACGTAGATGATGTAAACGGTGACGGTGAAGTAAGTATCGCATATCAGACCTTGTGCACAAGTGCGTATGATAGCGACCTTTCTGATGAGGACCGCAAAAACGCAGAGCAATACGATGAGTTTGTCGAAGCCAGCAAACAAAAACTGATGGTAAGCTTCGCTGACGACCGTTTTCTTCTCTACATAATGGATAAAGAATATATGGATATGTATGTGGCAGACGGCGCCATGGAGCCACTATCAAATTTTGGTATTGTCTCTGAAAATGGGTATTATATTCCGGTAGGGAAGACCGCCATATTTGAGAAACTCGGTATTTATGACCAGGCGGGGAAAGAATGGTGTGCAGGCATTAAAGTAATGGCGGATTCGAGAATAAACAATCCTAAAATTCAGCCAAAATATGAGCAGGCGGTAAATGTGCTTAAGGCACTTGCCGGAATGATTAACTGAGAACAGGGTGGTTTAAAATGAATCTGCGCAGAAAAATACGCCGCTTTATGTTTGAGCGGATACTGCATAGAAGAAATATAAATCCAAGCAAAATTGTAATACTCGGATTTTTAGGGTTGATATTACTGGGCGCACTGGTTCTTTGCCTTCCGATATCTTCCCGAAGTGGTGAATGGACGCCATTTTTAACCGCGGTTTTCACCTCTACTTCTGCCACATGCGTGACCGGCTTGATAGTTGTTGATACTTACAGTTATTGGAGTGGGTTTGGTCAGTGCGTTATTTTAGCACTGATACAGTGCGGAGGTCTGGGGTTTATGACCTTTGCCGCTGTGTTTTCGTTCCTGCTACGACGTACCATAGGTTTGCGTGAGAGACTTGTCATGACGCAGTCTCTGAATGTAAATGATATATCCGGTGTAGTGCGTTTGACGCGGCATATACTTTACGCGACCATATTTGCCGAAGGATGCGGAGCGGTGATTCTGTCAATCCGTTTTGCGGGAATGTTTGGCTGGGCAGACGGAATAAAAAAAGGAATTTTTCATTCGGTCTCGGCTTTCTGCAATGCCGGTTTTGATTTAATGGGACAGTTAAAGCCATATAGTAGTATGACTAAAGCAGTCAGCGATCCTATAATTAACATAACGCTTATGGCGCTCATTATTTTCGGCGGTTTAGGCTTTTTCGTGTGGGAGGATATTTACCGAAACAGGAGATTTTCAAATCTTTCACTTCATACGAAGCTTGTAGTAGTTATAACCGTGGCATTGATTTTGGGTGGCTCAGGTCTGTTTTTACTCTTTGAATATACAAACCCTGCAACTATAGGAAACTTATCAATCAGTGATAAAATTCTCGCATCGTTTTTTCAGTCTGTAAGTACTCGCACCGCAGGATTTAACACTATTGACCAAAGTGCATTGGCTCTCCCATCAAAAATGCTCAGCATGGTACTTATGTTCATTGGCGGATCTCCAGGCTCAACTGCGGGCGGAATTAAAACCGTGACATTTGGTGTTCTCGTTCTTACCGCGGTAAATGTAATGTGCAGGAAGAATGATGTTAATGCTTTTGGTCGACGTATACCAATGCGGGCTATTTTAAATGGAATGTCATTGGCACTCACTGCGGGATTTTTGCTTGTTATTTGTGTGTTTATCATGGTGTTTTTCCAGCAGGTCCCGCTTATGGATGTAATGTACGATGCAGTATCCGCTTTAGCTACAGTGGGTCTTTCTACCGGAACAACGCAGTTGCTCCATCCGGTGTCACTCATAATTGAGATGCTTCTTATGTTTTTCGGACGCATAGGAATTTTAAGTATAAGTATCGGGCTTGCAATGAGGGGCAGAACTCCGGCAAAGGTACGCTATCCTGAGGGGAAAATCATTATCGGTTAAAAGAAAAGGGGTTTGAATATGAAATCTTTTATCGTAATAGGAATGGGACGTTTCGGCAGCGCTCTGGCGTGCGAGCTGACAGAACTCGGAAACGAGGTTCTGGTAATTGATGAAAATGAGGATGCGATAACACGTGTGGCGGACAGCGTAACCCATGCTGTGGTCGGCGATGCCAAGGATGAAAATGTATTGCGCTCCATCGGTGCGCGAAATTTTGACTGCGCGGTTGTTGCTATAGCAGGCGATATTCAGGACAGTGTTTTAGTTACCCTTATGCTCAAGGAAATGGGCGTAAAAACAGTTATCGCAAAAGCTCAGAGTGCGCTGCATATGCGTGTCTTAGAACGTATTGGAGCAGACCGTGTAGTATTCCCTGAACGTGATATGGGTCAGCGCGTTGCGCAAAACCTTGCAGCGTCAAATATAATAGATTTCATCGAGCTCAGTGACGATTACAGTATAATGGAAATCAGCTGCCCCGAGCGTTGGTTTGGTAAAACTCTTAAAGACACAAATGTGCGTGGTGTATACGGAATAAACGTAATAGCCGTTCGCGGTGGTGACGATGCTCATAAAGTCACAGTATCACCGCCTGCAAATTATGAGTTCCAGATAGGCGATGTTTTGGTGGTTATCGGAGGCAATTTTGATTTGGAAAGGCTGCGTGAACTCTAATGAAGCCTCTTATTGAAAGCCGCGCAAATTCTCTTGTAAAACATTTGCGTAAGCTCGGCACCAGCCGAAGCTATCGCCGTGAAAAGCAGGAGTTTTTGTGTGACGGTCCTAAGCTTTTGGAGGAAGCTTATCGTGCGGGAGCAGATATACATGATATATTGGTAGACGCTAATGCATTGGAAAAGCTTCTTGAAAGACTTCCGTGGCTTGAGAATAAAAAAGTCTCTCTTTCAGCTCCGGGGATATTGGAGTCTGCATCCGCGGTGGAAACACCGCAGGGCGTTCTCTTTTCATGTGCAATTCCAAATCTTAAACCGGGTGAGCACGGCAGAGTGATTTTGCTTGACCGCCTACAGGATACCGGCAATATGGGAACTATTATCCGTGGCGCGGATGCATTCGGCATAGATGCGGTAATAGCGGAGGACTCCGCGGATTTCTTTAATCCAAAGACTGTACGTGCCGCGATGGGCGCTTTGTTTCGTGTTCCGGTTTTTCAGACTAATATCGTAAATGCGATAGAAAAATGCCGCGAAGCTAATATACCGGTATACGCGGCGATGCTCAATCGTGAGGCGAAATCGCCGGATAAACTCAACTTGTCCCGCGCAGCTGTAATTATCGGAAACGAAGGCTCAGGGGTAAGAGAGGAAATTGCCGATTGTGCTGACGGCGCGGTTTTCATACCGATGCCGGGTCAGGCGGAGTCGTTAAATGCCGCGGTAGCAGCGTCTATACTTATGTGGGAAATGACGCGCTCGGAATAAATTTGAAAGGTGTAAAGTGATATGTCTGCTTTGAAATATTGGGTGTGGCTTTCTTCACATCAAGGGTTGACTTCCGTGGAAAAAATAAAACTTCTGCGGGCATTCAGTGCGCCTGAAAATATATACAAAGCGGATAGAGACGAGATACTAAGTAAATGCAAAATAAGAAATTACGCCCTGGGGCTTCTCTCCGATAAATCGATGGAGAGATGCGAGCAGATAATTGAGAAGTGTGCTCAGCTCAAGGTGCAGATTATGACTCTGCAGGATTCTCAGTATCCGTCGAGACTTGCCGAGATATATGACCCACCGGTTGTTTTGTACGTAAGAGGAACGTTACCGATGATAGATGAAGTGCCGGTCATAGCTATGGTCGGTACGCGCAAATGCACCGCATATGCATTAACCTGTGCCGAGGCTATGGGGAATGAAGTAGCAAACGGCGGCGGTGTTATAATTTCAGGGCTTGCCAACGGAGTTGACCAGGCGGCACTGCGCGGTGCCCTCAAATCCGGTAAGCCTACAATAGGTGTCCTCGGTTGTGGCCACGATGTCATGTACCCCAAAAGTGCGGTTAATATGCGCCGTGATATTGAGGTTAAAGGCGCGGTTATAAGCGAATACCCGCCGGGAGTTGCCGCACTGCCGCATAATTTTCCCACCCGCAACCGTATAATAAGCGGGATGTCAGTCGGTGTTGCGGTAATTGAAGCGCCGATAAAAAGCGGTGCGCTGATAACCGCTCGTACGGCTACCGAGCAAAATCGAGATGTGTTCGCGCACCCCGGAACAGTAGAGGATGCAATTAATGCAGGAAACTACGCGCTGTTGCGTGATGGTGCAAAACCTGTAAAAAGCGGCGCGGATATTTTAAAAGAGTATACGCATCTTTTCCCGGATAGGATTGATTTGGATAAAATAACGCCTAAGAAAAAGTCCTTTTTTAAGAAGAACGAACAGGAAATACCCGACAAAATTCTCATGGCACTTTCTGATGACGAAGCTGTGCACGTCGACCTTATAATAGCGAAAACCGGTCTTTCCGCATCCGATGTTCTCTCAAATCTGACGGTTATGGAAATAACCGGTGCGGTCTGCCAATTGCCGGGCAAACGCTTTAAGCGCGAGCCAGGGTGGTAAATAAATACAAAGCTGTTAAAAAGCGGTGTGTAAAACATAGTTTGCAGATCTTTTGTTTGTGTAAACTGCGTTTTGCACAGTGCTTGTTAGATATAACTCATTAAAAGTTTTTTAGAACGGAGAAAATATTATGTCATATTTAGTTATAGTCGAATCTCCCGCAAAAGCGAAGACTATAGGAAAATACCTTGGAGGCAAGTACAAAGTAAAAGCATCAATGGGACATTTGCGCGATTTGCCAAAGAGCAAAATCGGAGTGGATATAGAAGCGGGTTTTGTACCGCAGTATATGCCGATAAAGGGCAAAGGGGATTTAATAAAGGAACTTCGCAAGCTCGCCGCTGAAAGCGACGGCGTATACCTTGCAACTGACCCTGACCGTGAAGGTGAGGCTATTTCATGGCATCTCAAGGAACTTTTGAATCTGGATGATGCGACGACTAAGCGTGTCACGTTTAATGAGATAACCGAAAAGGTTGTAAAAGAGAGCATGAAGAACCCGCGCGATATTGATGAAAATCTCGTAAATGCTCAGCAGGCGCGCCGAATTCTTGATCGCATCATGGGGTATAAGCTTTCGCCGCTTCTGTGGAAAAAGATACGCCGCGGCCTTTCTGCCGGACGAGTTCAGTCGGTTGCAACCCGCTTGGTGGTTGACAGGGAAAACGAAATCCGCAATTTTGTTCCGAGAGAATATTGGTCTGTAGATGCAGCTCTTTCACGCATAGCTCCGCGCAGCGGTAACCTTGAGGCTTATTTCTACGGAACGGCTGACGGTAAGCTTGAACCTGCATCCGAGGAGGAAGTAAACGAGATTGTCGCAAAGGTCGAGCAGGCGGATTTCACGGTTACAAACATAAAGAAGGCGCAAAAGCAGAAATCACCCGCACCTCCTTTTATAACATCCACTCTCCAGCAGGAGGCATCAAGAAAACTTAATATGCCGCCTCGCCGCACAATGGCTATTGCGCAGCAGCTCTACGAGGGTGTCGAGATTGAAGGTCAGGGCCTTACAGGTCTTATATCATATATGAGAACTGACTCGCTTCGCTTGTCAACAGAGGCGATAGGAGCAGCACGCAGTTTTATAAAGGATAAATATGGGGAGAAATATTGCCCGAAATCTTTCCGCGTATATAAGGCTAAAAAAGGCGCTCAGGATGCGCACGAAGCAATTCGACCGAGCTATGTGCACCTTGAACCTGATGCAATACGTTCAAGCCTTACAAATGAGCAGTATAAGCTCTATAAGCTTATCTGGTCACGCTTTGTCGCATGCCAGATGGAAAATGCAGTTTACGATACTATAGCGGTTGATATATCCGCGGATGAATATATTTTCCGCGCAACAAGCTCAGCTATAGCTTTCCGCGGTTATACGGCAGTGTACGTTGAGGGAAGCGATGAAGCTGCAACAAAGGAAGAAGTTGAAACGCTTCCGGACCTTTCTGAGGGTGAAAAATTAAAGCTTGATAAGCTCTCACCCGAGCAGCATTTTACCATTCCGCCGGCGCGCTATACCGAGGCAAGCCTCATCCGTGCAATGGAGGAAAAGGGGGTAGGTCGTCCGAGCACATACGCTCCGACTATCTCAACAATCGTTGACCGCGAATATGTTGTAAAAGAAAACAAAAGCCTTATGCCTACGTCACTTGGCGAGGTTGTAAACGGTCTTATGGTAGAGCGATTTAAGGATATTATTGACGTAGAATTTACCGCGCGTATGGAAGAGTCGCTTGACGATGTTGAAACCGGTGCTGTGGATTGGAAAAAGACGCTTGAGGACTTCTATGACGGATTTTCAAAGGATCTTGCAGATGCAGAACAGGCATTGGAAGGGGAGAGACTCAAAGTTCCTGATGAGGTTACTGACATAGTCTGCGAAAAGTGCGGACGCAATATGGTTGTAAAATCCGGTCGTTTCGGTAAATTTCTGGCTTGCCCCGGGTATCCGGAGTGCAAGAACACCAAGGCTATTGTGGAGGAGACACCCGGCGAATGCCCGAGCTGCGGCGGAAAAATCCTCAAGAAAAAGTCAAAGAACGGATATGCCTATTACGGTTGCGAGAAGTTCCCCGAATGTACGTTTATGACATGGGATGTACCGCAGAAGGAGCGCTGCAGTGAGTGCGGAAAGACAATGTATAAGAGAAGCGGAAAGGGGCAGAAGAAGATTTTCTGCCCAAATCCCGAGTGCTCAAAATACGAGCCGCCGATAAAGAAAGAAAAGAAGACTTCTAAGACTTCAAAAAAGACTTCGGCAACAAAGAAAACCACAGCCAAGAAGACGGCTTCTAAAAAAACAGCAACAAAAAAGGAAGTAAAAGATAATGAGTAGTGCACGAGTGGTCGGTGCAGGACTTGCCGGATGCGAAGCTGCATGGCAGCTTGCACAGAGAGGCATAAATGTCACGTTATACGAAATGAAGCCAACGAGGATGTCACCTGCACATCACAGTGACGGGTTTGCAGAGCTTGTTTGTTCAAATTCACTGCGAGGAGCATCCTTGGAAAATGCACCCGGCCTTTTAAAAGAGGAGCTTCGCAGAGCGGGCTCTCTGATAATTGAATGTGCAGATGAAAACCGTGTGCCGGCAGGCGGCGCTCTTGCTGTTGACCGTGAGGGATTTTCAAATTCGGTTACGGAAAAGATAAAGTCACACCCCAA
>JAZTXE010000095.1:0-2185 GCA_045636205.1 Eubacteriales bacterium | reverse complement strand
TTCCCCTACCAAGAAATTTTCACAAAGATCGCTGTAATCTCAGCGGCGTCTGCCGGATTGATACCTCAAGATAGGTTTGAATCTCACCATCTTCCCCATGCAAAAAAGAGACATCCTTTGGGATGTCTCTTTTTGGTGGGGGAAGGTGGATCCGAACCACCGAAGTCGACGACAACAGATTTACAGTCTGCCCCCTTTGGCCACTCGGGAATTCTCCCATATTAAATTATACGCTAACCAAAAGAAAAAGTGGAGCTGGTAATAGGACTTGAACCTACAACCTGCTGATTACAAATCAGCTGCTCTGCCAATTGAGCTATACCAGCGTTTGGGATAGCGTATAATATAATAACAGATTCAAATGTGTTTGTCAATAAGTATTTCGAATTTTTTTAAATATATTCGTCAATTTCTTTTGCCACCGACTGCAGCACGGATAAAAGCGACTGCAGAAGCTGCGGGTACTCGGCTTTCAGGTATTCTGCCGAGAGCTCGGGGAGCTCACATTCGGGCAGGTCCTGCTTAGGCGCGACCGCGCGGTCCGCCACCGCGTTTTTATAGCGCATCTCGCACAGGCGCTGCGCGGCATCCGCGGCTTCCACCCATGCGGCATCGGGCACCGCGAAAAACGACTCGGAATTATCGCCGCGCGCCGCGTACAGATGGCGGAACAGACGGTAGACCGCCATATCCATATACATCGCCGCGTCACGCACGACCTCTTTATTCTTGCTCTTACCTATTATATCGAAAATCAAGCTGACCGCATTGACGATAAGCTTCTTGTTCATCGCGGCTAAAATTGAGCCGCGCATGACATTGTCCTTCTCGTCGGCAAGGTCAGGTATATCCTCGGCACGGATAGTGTAATCCTCGCGCGACATTGTACGCCCGAGCAGGAAATCCGTGCTCACGCGGTAGAAATCCGCCGCCTTGGCTACAAACTCAAGACCCGGCTCACGCACGCCGTTTTCATAGTGGCTGAGCACCGCCTGCGAAACGCCGAGCTCGGCTGCCGCCTGACGCTGGCTTATTCTCTTTTCTTTCCTCAACAGGGACAGAGTCCTCGGAAAATTGTTGTTCACCTTAAATACTCCCCTAACTAAAAAACCTGCCTTTCAGATAAAGACAGCAGGTATATTATACATAACTTAATACACTTTGTAAAGCCTTTTTTATATTTTCTTATAACTTTTGACATTTTTTCCACTCGCCTATTGCGATTTCGGGCGGTTTATGCTATTTTATTATAGTATAAATTTATTGAAAGGTGATTTTTGAAATGGAGAAGTTAAAAGTTTTGGTTGAAACCTCATCCCGCCATGTCCATGTAACCAAAGAGGACTTAGAAACCCTGTTCGGCGCAGGCGCAGTGCTGCACAATAAGCGTGACCTGTCCCAGCCCGGTCAGTTCCTCACCGAGGAGAAGGTTGACATTGTAGGCCCCAAGCGCACGATTGCTAACGTATCTATCTTAGGCCCGGAGCGCCCGGCAACTCAGGTCGAGGTATCGCTTACCGACGCACGCACCCTGGGTATCACCGCTCCCATCCGTGAGAGTGGCGACGTTGCAGGCTCTGCACCGGTTAAGCTCGTAGGCCCGGCAGGCGAGGTTGAGCTCAAGGAAGGCGCAATCGCTGCAAAGCGCCATATACATATGACTCCCGAGGACGCTGCAAAGTACGGCTTCGAGGATAAGGAAATCGTAACCGTCACCATCGAGGGTGAGCGCGCAATGATTTTTGACGAGGTTGTTCTGCGCGTCAGCGAGAAGTTTGCAACCGCAATGCATGTTGATACTGACGAGTCCAACGCTGCGGCTCTCAGCGGCACGGTCTACGCGGTAGTTAACAAGAAGTAAATTCTATAACGTATGCACAAAGCCTTCCCCTTGAGGGGAAGGCTTTTTCTATAGGCTTCTCCTCGTCTGTAGGGGAGGGTCGCCGTGCCCTCCCGCCAGCGAGACTGATGAGGTGGAAAAGTAAATTCTACGTACCACGTCGCGTATAACACCCATAGGCCCCCTCTGATGAGGGACCTGTCAGCGAAGCTGACTGAGGGAGAGATTTTTACAATCCCCCGCAACGTGCCACCTCATCAGTCTCGCTGGCGCTCGACAGCTTCTCCTCGCAGGAGAAGCCTACGACAAAAGCCTTCCCCTACATAGGGGAAGGTGGCAGCCGTC
>JAZTXE010000094.1:0-5742 GCA_045636205.1 Eubacteriales bacterium | reverse complement strand
CATATCATGAGCGGCAGTCTGCCGTAGACTATAATCTCGGTATCAATTGCCTTGGTCATATCGCGTATCTGCGAAAACGTAAGCTCAGGCGAAAGAGTCGCACTCGCAGCACCCGCTTGCTTTAGCTCACGCAGCGTATATGAGTTAAATACGTTAAAGCCAAAGTCGCAATGCACGGTAAAGCCTCTCGCGTGAAGCATCTTAAACTGAGCGACGTTTCCCGCCATCGCGTGGGTTACTCCACAGTCCTTTACTTTATCGAGCATGGCTTCGACCGCGCTCTCTTCACTGTCCCATATTATTCTGGGCATAGTCACCGCGAGGGTTGCTTTTTTTGCATACTCGGCGGTTTTATCCGCCATCTGCGCAGCTTCATAAAGCGGCACGCACACGAGCTCGGGCTTGTAGCTTAAAAACTCGTCACTGAGCTGGCTCATCTGCATAACCGAAACAGTTATTTTCGGTTTCTCTTTTTCATTTACAAGCTTAAATCCGGTCATGAACTGACCTTCTTTACGCTCAGGGATTTTCGCCCTTTGCTCGGAGATTTTTTCAAGGCACTCGCGGCGCAGTGCGTTTATCGCACCCAAGCTTGCCGCCGCACCTTCACCCACCTGCACCTGCACGCTTGCCGCGCGAAACGGTGTTCCGCCGGTCTTGCTAAGCTGCTCTTTAACCGCAGCATCGCTTATTGCACGCGTATGAGCGAGCTCGGCTATCGGACCTTTGGCGATATGGCGGTTACCGTCC
The DNA here is from genome assembly GCA_045636205.1 of Eubacteriales bacterium. Lineage (GTDB taxonomy): Bacteria > Bacillota > Clostridia > Oscillospirales > JAAYXM01 > JAZRUF01. Next base: position 4,992 of record JAZTXE010000094.1, on the reverse strand, counting down.
TCATCCTCACAGGCGAGCTTTATCGGCTCTCCGGTATTTATTACGCAGTAGAATTTTACGTCTATGAGCGCATTTTCACCCTTATAACTCTCACGCGCTTGCTTGTAGAGCTTATTTAAGCTGGCATCGTCGCGCTCCTTGCCACGCACGCCGAACATCGTTGGTCCGGTTTTTCCCTTGTAATACCCCTGCGTAAAGCCCTGCCGCGAAAACACCTGCTCTAAAAGCATAAGCTCGTCACGTGTTGGTCCGCGTTTTTCGCGAAGGAGCTTTGAATATATGCCCGTGACTATTGCGACATATTCAGGTCTCTTCATTCGCCCTTCTATTTTCACGCAGGAAACGCCCATATCCTCAAGCTCAGAAAGCTCTTTTGCCAGGCAAAGGTCCTTGAGGCTTAATGGGTACGAATGGGGATTATTTTCGTTAAACCCATACGGCAAACGGCACGGCTGGGCGCACAAACCGCGGTTACCGCTTCTTGAGCCTATTACTCCGCTCAAATAGCATTGCCCCGAATAACACATACACAGCGCACCGTGCGCGAATACCTCAATTTCAACAGATGAGTTTTTGCAGATATACTCTATCGCCTCGCGGCTTAACTCACGCGAGAGAACCACACGCGTAAAGCCGTGCTCGGCGGCGTATTCGACACCTGCCAGGCTGTGAAGAGTAGTTTGCGTAGACGCATGAATTGGAAGCTCCGGCGCTACTTGACGGATAAGCCGCGCAAGTCCCCAATCAGCAACAATAACCGCATCTGCTCCGATGCGGTTTATTTTTTTTACAATATCCTCGGCGCGTGAAAGCTCACGGTCGTTGAGCAGGGTATTGAGCGTTATATTCGTTTTTACTCCGCGCAGACGGCAATACTCCACCGCCCGGCGCATTTCCTCGTCGGACAAGTTCTTAGCTCCGCGGCGCGCATTGAAATCGCCAAAGCCCATATACACAGCGTCTGCGCCATTCTGAACCGCGGCAACCATCGCTTCATATGAGCCGGCAGGAGCTAAAAGCTCAATTTTCCCCATTATCTTCTCCCTTACTGACCGCGTCTCATAAGCTCGCGCTTAAGCTCGGAAATCTCTGCCTTCATTCTGCCCGAGTCCTCAAGGTAATCTTTAAGCTGCGTGCGCAGATTATCCGCGGTTTCAAGTGCCTTGTAATACTCATCGGTGATGTTTACGCCTGCTAAAACCGCAGCTTCGATAATGGAAACATTAGCCGCGCTGAGTATTTCGTTAATTTTTGCATCCACATGAGCAGCTACTTTCCGGGTATACTCCTCATTCTCTGCACCTATAAGGCGGTACTCGCCGCCCGCTATTGATACTGTTACTCGCTTTTTCATATCCTGATAACCCCCATGAATTTCGTTTTTATAATTTAGTATAAGTATAACACATTTTATTTACCAGTGGAACAGAAAAAAGAAAATTTAATTAAAAATTTACTCTTTATCCCCTTTATTTTTTGACAAATCCGCGTTAAAATATCATAAGAAACTTTCGGAGAGGTGTATACGTTGCTCTATGGGGAGATAATAAATAATATATACGAGCTGCTTTATAAGCATTACGGCAGTCAGAAGGAGATGTTCTCTCACCCGCCGTTTCGCATGATGCTCACTGCATTTTTAAAGGATAGCGCATCGTGGAACTCTCTTGTCAAGACGCTCGACATACTTGATGAATGTCAGTCTCCCGATGACTTTGACGGAACACCTCTTGACATTATGGCAGATAAGCTGTCCCTATGTCAGGCTCCCGAGCGCACCGCGCGTGTTTTAAGCGTTTTCCTCACAAAGCTTCGCACTTGGGGTTATCTTCCAGAGGACTACGCAAGCTATAGCTTTGATGACCTGCGCCCCCTCCTTCTCAAAGAGCTTATTAATCAAAAATCCACGGTGGATTTTATCCTGCTTTATGCATTTGATTTCCCGATTTGCGCGCCAAGCTCCGGTGTGGCAAAGCTCCTTTCGCGCATTGACCCGGACTCGGGGTGGAATAAACTCGACCACGAGGACTTATCCAAGGAAATCAAAGATAGTACCGACGGTGATATTACAACCCTGAAAGAGCTTTCCATGCTCTTACTTCGCGTAACTAAAGAGCATTGTTTTGCCGCGCATCCTGCATGCCGCACCTGCCCACTTCTTTACGTGTGCGCAAGCGCGGGCGAATTTTAAATATAAGAGGAAGTATTTATGAAGCTTATATCATGGAACGTAAACGGTCTGCGCGCCTGTGCAGGCAAAGGATTTTTAGATTTTTTGAGACTCTCGGATGCGGATATCTTTTGCGTTCAGGAAACCAAAATGCATAAAGACCAGGCAGAGATTCAAACACCGGGATATATGCAGTTCTGGAACAGCGCGGAAAAGAAAGGATATTCAGGCACTGCGATTTTCACGCGTATCAAGCCTGTTAATGTAACCTACGGCATCGGCATTGACGAGCATGACCACGAAGGGCGCGTGATATGTGCAGAATTTGAGGATTTTTATCTGGTAAATGTCTACACGCCCAATTCCCAACGCGGGCTTGAGCGCATTGACTACCGCATGCGCTGGGAGGACGCTTTCCGCGAATACGTGCTCGGGTTGGACGCAATTAAGCCGGTCGTGATTTGCGGAGACCTCAACGTGGCATTCTCGGAAATTGACCTTAAAAACCCAAAGACAAACCGTCAGAACGCAGGCTTTACCGATGAGGAGCGCGCAAAACTCGGTACACTGCTAAGCTCCGGATTCTGCGACTCATTCCGCCACTTCTACCCAGATAAGACCGGCGCATATTCGTGGTGGTCGTATATGTATAACGCACGGCAGAATAACGCAGGGTGGCGCATTGACTATTTCCTGGTATCCGACAAGCTTAAGGACAAAATGAAGGATGCGGATATTTACCCCGAAATCCTCGGTAGCGACCACTGTCCTGTAGTTCTTACTTTGGATATTTAAAAAAATCATAACTACCGTTTGAAGGGACTAACGAAACTTTAAACGGACTTCTTCGTGTGTTTTATCCCAAAGGCAGAAACCTTTCAAGAGTCAGTCCTGTAACGCTAAATAAAAAAGTACCGCTTGGCAAAGCAATATTACAAAAACGCCTACTACAGTATCTTCGTTTCCCGTCGATACCGTAATAGGCGTTTTCCTTGTTTAAGCTTTAAACATTAATTTTTGTATAAAGAATTAGTATGTGTAAATTCTTCAACTGTCCGTGTCAAACTATTAATAATTTTATCCGGCAATTCTATTGTAAGCATTTGTATAAATCTCAAGCAATTCGTCTACTCCCATTTCGATAAGTCCTTCCTGGAATGAATCCCAGTTGCTCATCGGTTGCTGAGAGAGCAAGAACTTGGAAAGCTCCTCCTCGCAGTACGCTCTCAAATCGTCCAGGATAGCCGCTGCACGAGTTTCCTCGTCCGGGTCAAGCGCCAACCACAGGGTCGGGTTGGAGTTTTCCTCAACATACTGCTGAACCTCGATTGCCGCGTCAATATTCTCCTGAGTATAGGTGCTCTCATATGCCAGCTGGTCAATTACCTGATACAGACCGTAGCTTGCAATGCCGTACTTGGTCTGCACCTGCTCGCCCTCGCCCAGGATGAACTTCTTGTTGCCCTCAGCATCGACGGTGTAGGTCTCGCCCTCTTTGCCCCAGCTGAGAAGATCAATAGCCTCGTCGGTGTACATCCAATCCACCAGCTTAAATGCATTTGCTATATTCAGCTTCTTTCCGGTGTTGCAGATAGTCCAACCTGCGAAGTCTAAATTGGTCTTTGCAATCTTTGCGCTTCCTGTTTCTACCTTCGGAACAGGCGGCGCCATCAGCGCAAGAGTGTAATCCGGGTTCTCGCCGCGCACAGCCGTGTTGAAGTGGTCGATACGCACGATGTAGTCGTTAGTGATAAAGCCGCGGTCGGTGGACATAAGCTCTTCCCAGCCCTTGGTCTCAATAGTCAAGAAGTCAGGCGGTACCAGACCTTCCGCTGCAAGCTTGATGTAATACTCAACAATCTCCTTCATAATCGGATCCTGCGCGCCCATTTTCCATTCTCCCGCCTCGTAATCGTAGTAAGGCATATATGTGAAGTTGGGTTTCCACGCGGGGGTAGTGTCCGCAAGCTTACTCATTCCAGTTCTGAAGCATATCGGATATGAGTCCGGATACAGAGCCTTAAGCTGTTTTGCAACCTCGTACAGCTCATCGTAGGTAGTAGGAACTTTCAGGTTGTGTTTTTCAAAAATGTCCTGTCGATACAGCCAGGTGCGCAGGTTTGTCACACGGTGGGTTCCATATGCTGGCGCGGAATAAACCTCACCGTCACCTGAAGTGCGCTGATTTAAAAGCTCCTGCTTTGCAGTTTCGCCCATGCTGTCGAGAAACGCTGACATATTCGGCATGTTATCCATGTTATCCGTATAGCTCATAAATGCGCCGCTGGTAGCATACGGGTCAACCTGATCCTTAGCCCAGGTGTGAATCATATCCGGAAGTTCTGCTGAATTTGCCATCACAAGTGGAAGCTTCGTGCCAAGGTCAACTGCCGGGATTGCCTGAATGTTAAAGGTCGCGCCAGTAGCCTCTTGGAAATACTTCCAGATAACCCAATTCTCGTTGTATGGCCAGCTTGCGTGGGATGCGATGGTCATGCTGATTTCAGTACCCGGTGCAAACAGCTTACCCTCCGGAACATCACCTGCGTCCGTCTGTGCGTCATTTCCACCGCCTGAACACGCGGTCAAACTCAGTGCCATAGCTATTGCAGCAAGGAATGCGAGTACGCGTTTGGTTGTCTTTTTCATCTGTTTTTTCCTCCTTAAGTTTTTATTATTACGCATAGAGGCGGAACCCGCCTCTATGCGCGATAAACTTTTATTTTCCGATAACTCGCTCAAGCATTACCGCGATTTCGGCTCTTGTTGCTTTTGCAAGCGGATTAATGAGTCCGTTTGAACCCGCTATGATGCCCGCTTCG
>JAZTXE010000093.1:0-2328 GCA_045636205.1 Eubacteriales bacterium | reverse complement strand
ACGGATACCTCTTTTATAAAAATGCTCAAGTGCCTGCACGGGTGACTTAAAATCCTGATGCAGCGCATAGTAAGTATACATGGACAATTCCATAATATCACCGTGACCTTTCAGCCTTATTCTATATTTTGTCAATCAACGTTTTAATATATCCTATTGTTTTCTTTACATCCTCGGCTCTTTGTGCACCGGTAATTTCACGCTCAATATACAAATCACCCGTGTATCCGTTCTTCAAAAGCTTAGGCAGGAACACTGGGAAATTAACCGAGCCTTCGCCGACCACTTGTTCCTCACCTAACTTATGAAAATCGCCCTTGGGGTAATTTCCGTCTTTAACATGAACGCCACGTATTTTATCCCCGTAAATATCAAGCGCATCAATCGGATTTGCACGCCCGTAAAGGATGAGATTTGCAGGATCCAGATTTACACCTAGGTTTTCTGCTCCGACATCCGAGAAAAGGCGCATCAATGTAACCGGTGTCTCCTGCCCGGTTTCAAAGTTAAAATGCATATCATATTTACTGCAATATTCGGCGACATCCGCTATCGCTGCAACCAAGTCACGGTATCCTTCATAACACGGCTGCTCAGGAACAAATCCCACATGCGTCGCCATATCATGCACGCCTAAGCGATGCGCAAAATCCGCGCATTTCTTAAGTTCGTTTATTCTCATCGCGCGGTATGCACTGGGAACCAATCCGAGTGTTACCGGACCATCAATAAAATCCCATACCTGCGGACCACTCCATCCGCCCCAAACAGATGTGATACGAATTTTCCCCTCCGTCATTTCAAGAAGGCGCTCCGCATTCTCTTCAGTCAAAAGCGGAAAGCTTCCGCAACCTATCAACACCTGTACCGTCTCAAGCCCCGCATCAACCATTTGATCCAAAAGTTCTTTTTCCTCGGGATTGAAAAAATGTCCTATTTCCTGTATGATACCGATTGAATTTTTGCGCTCCATATTTCTTTCCCTTTCTCACATTTATTTATTAATCCGATATGCACTCATAAAGAATGCATATCGGATTTTTTACTATTTATTCATCATATCGTTGTATGCAGTAGTATATACATCCAACAGCTCATTAACACCCATATCATCAAGTCCTGCAACAAACTCATCCCAATCGCTCATCGGCTTCTGACCGAGCAGGAATTTGGATATTTCTTCATCGCAGTAGGTCCACAAATCGTCAAATACAGCCGCTTTCCGTGAGCTCAGCTCATCGTTAAGCGAAAGCCACTTATCCGGATTAGACTTCTCTTCCAGATATTCCATAGCCTGAACGCATGCTGCCAGATTTTCCTCTGAATAGGTGCTTTCAAATGCGTCCTGCTCTATAACCTGGTATAATCCGTATGTTGTAAGCCCATATTTGTTCTTCACATCCTCATTTTCACCAAGGATATATTTTTTCTTGCCGTCTACCACCTCATAGGTCTCGCCTTCTTTGCCCCAGCTGAGCAGCTCAACCGCTTCGTCACTGTACATCCAGTCAACTAACTTGATGGCATTCTCAATACCCTTTTCATCTCCGGTATTGCATACCGCATAACCCATAAAATCAAAATTCGACTTTGCTATAGTCGCCGCGCCGGTCTCTACGTTAGGCACAGGAGGCGGCATAAACGCCAGTGTATATTCCGGATTTTCTTCGCGGCATGCATTGTTGAAGTAATCTATTCTGGATGCATAATCAAACATTATAAATCCGCGGTTGGTGGACATAAGCTCTTCCCACACCTTGGCATCGGGATTTACAAACTCCGGCTGAATAAGTCCTTCGTCATTTAATTTTCTGTAGTACTCAACCATTTGCTTGATAAGCGGATCCTGCGCTCCGAATTTCCACTTACCTTCTTCGTAATCGTAATAATGCAGATAAGTCAGCTGGCTCTTCCAGGCAGTTGAGAAGTCCTGGAAATTATAGAGCATATTGCGGCAGCAAATCGGATAGCTGTCCGGATAAAGCTCTTTAAGCTTCTTGGCTACCTCATACATTTCATCATATGTCTTCGGAACTTCAAGGCCGTGCTTATCGAAAATATCCTTACGGTATATCCATGTGCGTATATTGGTTACACGGTGTGAACCATAACTGGGTGCAGAGTATACCTTACCGTCTCCCGATCTTCTCTGATTTAAAATTTCCTCGCGTTCTACCTCGCTGAAGCTGTCTAAAAACGCCGTGTAATTCGGCATTTTATCAATGTAGTCATCATAGCTGATATAAGCTCCGGTAAGTGCGTACATATCCACCTGTTCACTCTTGATAAAGGTATGCAACAGATCCGGGAGCTCTTCCGGGCTTGCCA
>JAZTXE010000092.1:0-5336 GCA_045636205.1 Eubacteriales bacterium | reverse complement strand
TTTAGCTTTCACTCCGGAACGTTCCATTTATGTTTTCTCCTAACATATATCGCAAAATGGGCACAGCATGTCTGCGCACATAAGACCTGTGCAGCAGTCACACGCGGTCATACCACCCATATTTGTCTGATACACTCCGCGCCCTGCTGAGGACATCTGACCCAGTGCGGTACGGTACTCAACATTATTCGGATCCATTGAGCACGCGGTTTGAAAATTGCGCCTTGCCTCGTCATACCATCCCTTGCGCACCATTACGCTTCCCATCAGGAAATACCACTCAGCATCACGGTTTGATATTTTATTGAGCTCCTGCTCAGCAAGCATTATATTCCCGCTCATTATCATCTGACGAATACGGTTATTCGGCGTTGACGTTCCTGAATATGAAGAAGTGTTACCGTAACCGCCGGACGAATAAGACGATTGCCCACCTGCGCGCTCTTTTACGATAGCATCGTACGCTTCGTTTATCTCTTTCATTTTCTCCTGAGCTAAATCAGCCAGAGGGTTATTTACGTAATTATCCGGATGATATTTTTTCGCAAGCTCTCTGTATGCTTTTTTTATGTCTTCATCGCTATCGCTGCGCGAAACACCGATAACACTGTACGGATCTTTCATTATACGATTTTCTCCTTTTTATTGAGTTGTCCTTTTTCCACTGCAAGAACAACTGACGGAAGTCCGAGCGTAAGAATATTGCGTATCAGGTCGCCCTTCTCACCCTCATCCATCAGTTCAAAAGCGGCTATACTCGCCTTTATACTTTGTGCAAGTGTTTCCTTTATCTGTTCTGTAATTTCATCAGAAAGCGGCATTTCATTTATACCAAATCTCTCCGCAACCGGGTTATATACACCGCTTTTAATGTCCTTTTCCAAATCGTCCCACGCATCTATCAGATATATATACCGCCCGATGTGATAGAGCATTTGAGAAATTATGCGTCTTATATTCACATTATCTATTTCATCCGAAAGTGATTGCAATAGGCGTGCAAAAGCATCTGCAGGTGCATCGATACTTGCAAGCCTGTTTTTCTCTATTTCACACAGCTCAGAAAGGCAACTGCTTGCACATTCTGAAAACGCAGGATGCTTGTCCTCCGCGCAACGATATGCCCTTTTTAATAAAAACATGGCTACTCTCGCCGGAAGTGAGCGCACAAAACTTAAATCGCGCACCTCATCCTTGAGCTTCCAATACGTGAGTATCAGCGACGTATCAGCAGCAAAGTCGAGTGCAGAATTTGACATACACGCTCTTTTTTTCTTAAACGGACTTCCGATACATCTTTTTTCAACCGTGCAAATCTCTTCTCCATACACTTCAGACATTACGAGTGCAAGGAAGGTAAAATCATAATTGACGGTAAATCTCGCGGCAAAGCCACATCTTCTTTTAAGCGCATGGCACAACCCGCAATAAAAAGATTGATACACATCCCACTGCCGCATCTTGAGTTCGCACTTAAGAGGTCTTACATATCCAAACATTACTTTTCTCCGGAATTTATGGAAATAATTTTAAAACCCACGCTGCTGCTCTTATCCACGCGGCGGTTAACAAGCAACGCGCACAAAATGCCCACTGCAAACCCTATAGCGCCTGGAATCAACGACAGCGATTCTGTAAAGCCAATCACCTTGCAAGTTATATATGCTATAAAAAACAGTGCCAACGGCAACATGTAAACCACTGCCGCAATACCTATTACGGCAGTGGTATCGGTTTCTACGGTCACCAAATCCCCTACGCGCGCGCCGACCAAATTCATCGCTACTGCGATAACTTGCGACGATGACATACCGCATCCGAGGCACGACTCACAGTCATGCCCGCACGCAGACGCGCGAACAACAGAGATTTCCGCTTTATTATCATCTATTATGCGAACAACCTTTGCTTGTTGAAGCATTGTACGCAACTCCTGTCTACTTCTTGCTTACGCGAACTACAACTTTATACTCGCCCACGGCGCCTACTTCTTTTGCACCGTCTATTATTATTGCAGCATTGATTGTATGCTGACCCGGTGAGAGTGCAGTCGCTGTAAGGTCTACTACCGCACGGATATTCTGTGCAACAACCTGCTCCAAATTCGCCTCAGTACCCCTCAACTGAACATCAAGGCTGTTTGTAACAGGCTCTATTGAATAACCGCTCGGGATATTTATTATTTCTATCAACGTGGTATTAGCACTTTTCTTTGCCAGACCGCTCAGTTCAAGGTTTACCTTTGCTGCAGTTTCACCGCTTATATTTTTAATATTCTCCGGCAAGGTTATCTGCATTGAAAGAGTGGTCGATTCCTGAATCTTTGACAAATCTGCAACGCCTATGACAACCGACTGCAGAGCATCAACAGTAGTACTCTCACCTGCAACGGTTATCGTTTGCGGCTCAACCGTATAATTTACGTTTTTCTTATACGCTCCGCCACCTTCAAGAATTTCAACGCTTAAAGGAAGTTCTCTGAGCTTGAGTATAGGCATTGAAACCTCTACCCTGTCAGTCTCCGCACGGAGAGAGGGTAAATCGAGGACATTATCATCTGCATCACAAAACTCATAATCCATTTGCTCTAAGACAGATGTCATCATATTCTTTTTTGTAATGCGTACTCTTGCGTACGAAACCTGAGAAACTTCATCCTGAAGTCCGGTTATCGACAATATTTTAGGCGTAAGCGTAACCTCATCCGCCATATATCCTTTTGCGATGCTTCCTTCCTGTGATACACGAACCGGAATATTGGCAGGAACGATTTTATCCAAACGCACAGTAAGCTGCGCAGGCGATTTCTTTGTAAGCTTCAGGCTGTCAGACGGCAGCTTAACAGTATATGGAAGAGTATAGACGCCGACTTCTTTACACTTTGATATATCGACTATAACCTGAATCTCCTCTTCGGATAAGTTGAGTAAATCACTGCGCTTACCTGCAACTTCGACCGATACAGTATTCTCCTCCTGATTTGTCACCATAAGGTTTACGGTATTCATGAGCTCGTCGCTTCCGGTATAGTTTGGAACTATATGTTTAAAGTTTGTCGAATCCGTCTGGTTGACGACATTTACAACATACAGCCAGAGCAGAATCGCAATAACAAATGCAAGCGCCTTATTTAATACATCGTGTTTTTTTATCCACTCTTTCACTATTCTTTCACCTTCCAAAAGTTAAACAATGCCGTCTTTTTGCTTTCATCTGTTTTCGGTAACAGTTCATTTCTCAAAAGCTTTTCAAGCGTTTCGGGAGCAAGATGTCGTTTTAACATTCCGCCTATAGCAACTGAAATAGAACCGGTTTCCTCAGACACGATTACAACTACCGCATCTGAATTCTCGCTCATTCCCACACCTGCGCGGTGGCGTGTTCCGAGTTCCTTACTCAAGTTTGTATTTTCAGACAGCGGCAACACACATCCCGCCGCAGAAACTCTTCCCTTTTGTATCACAACCGCACCGTCATGGAGCGGAGCTTTGGGATAAAAGATATTTTTTATAAACTCACTACTCGGCTCACCGTCAAGAATTGTTCCGGTTTTGACAATATCGTCAAGCATGATACTGCGCTGGAATACGATAAGCGCACCGTCACGCGCCCACGACATCGCAGTGCACGCCTCAACAGTTTGCACTATAGCCTTTTCCATTATGACGTTAGTTTCTTCACGATCAATAAACTGAGTAAATCTGCTGCGTCCGACGCGCTGAAGAGCTTTGCGCAGTTCAGGCTGGAACACGATTACAAGAGCAAGAAGTCCGAGCTGCATCGTGTTTACAAACAGATAGCTTATAACGCGCAGTTCAAGAAGCTGCGCCACCTGCATTGCAACAATGAGCAGAATAATACCTTTTATTACCTGCCCGGCATTACTTTTATTTATTATTTTAATTAATTTATACGCCAAAAAAGTTACCAACGCGATGTCAACTGCATCCTGCAGTGAAAACATCGTCAAGTATTTGACTATATACTGTAAAGCATTCATTTACCGCACCGCCTGCTGCTCTTTAAGATTTTATTTTTCTATATTTATAATACCATATTTTTTGCTATATTGAAAACATCTTTTTGAAAATATTAATAAATTTTTTATACAAATGCAGCCGACGGTAAAACCACACCATCGACTGCATCTTATCATCTGTTAAATTCTACTATTTTACCTTGCTGTAAAGTTTCCGAAACAAGAACCAGTCTTTGATTTTTGCTTCCGACGAATGGCTTGTCCAAAGTCTTTTGAGACTTTACAAATCTTCCGTCAACCAAAACATCAGTCTCGTTCAAGAGCTCTTTCCATGTTTCATTTGCAGACGCGGTAATTTGTTCAAACGTGTATCCTGTATATGTCCAGACACTAAGACCGTTTGAATGCGCGGCTTTTGCAATTTCAAGAGCCGCCTCTGCCTGCATAAACGGCTCACCGCCACTGAGCGTCACACCGTCTAAGATAATATTTTCAAGGATTGGCTTTAAAATCTCAGAAACTTCCTTTTCGGTTCCGCCGGAAGGGTCATGAGTTTGCGGATTGTGGCATCCTTCACAGTGGTGCGGACATCCCTGAAAGAAAACCGTAGCTCTCATTCCCGGTCCGTCAACAATAGACTCCTGTATCACACCGGAGATGCGTGCTGTCATTTATTATCTCCTCCGATATGTTTTACGCGGTCTTTTACCTCCGCACGCTTTGCATTGTTAAAGCGGTCGAGAGTACCTACCAGATAGCCGGTAATTCTGCGAATGCGGTGGAAATTAATTCCGTCCTCTTCGGTACGTCCGCAAGCCGGGCACTCATCGCCTATTACTCCGCGGTATCCGCAAACCGGGTCACGGTCAAGCGGATGGTTGATAGAACCGTAGCCTATGCCGTTTTCGTACATGCAACGGATAATTTTCTCAAATGCCTCCGGATTATTTACCGGTGAGCCATCAAATTCAACGTATGTGATATGTCCCGCGTTTGTATATGCATGATAAGGTGCTTCAAGCTTAATCTTCTGCATAGCACCTATCGGGAAGTAAACCGGAACATGGAAGCTGTTGGTATAATATTCGCGGTCGGTTACACCTTCAATGCTGCCAAAGCGCTCGCGGTCCATTCTTACGAAGCGTCCGGAAAGTCCTTCCGCCGGAGTTGCAAGCAGCGTATAGTTCATTTTTCTCTTCTGGCTGATTTCATCAAGGCGTGCACGCATATGTGCAATAATATCCATACCCAGGTTCTGCGCGGTCTGACTTTCACCGTGGTGAAGTCGGAGGCCAAGCGGTCTTAGGAAGACAACTGTGGTACCCAACTCCTTGGGTCATAGAAGGAAATGAGTTAG
>JAZTXE010000091.1:0-7378 GCA_045636205.1 Eubacteriales bacterium | reverse complement strand
TGCGAGCAGGTCTTCTATTTCCGCATCGTAGGGGAGCTTGTCCCAATTGTACATTTGTTTTAAATCTATTCCGTCATAGCCCCAGTCGTTATATATGCCGTCAAAGCCGTACTTGTCAAGAACCGCGAAGGTGCGCGGGAGCACGTACTCACGCCATGCGGCACTGCCTGCGTGGCATTTTGCATAGCGGAAGTGAGAGAGGCGGATTTCATACGGACCGCGCCTGAAGTCCTCGGTGTAATCCGGGTCGTGCAAGGAAAAATATCCGGAGCATATGTACGGGATTATTTTCATTCCCAAGTCATGGCAGGTATCGACAAACTTCTGCATGCCTTCCGGGTCATGGCTTGTAAACTTATCCGCGCCAAGGTGGCGGATGGCATCATTCCACTCCTCGTGTATCTGCACAAGGCCTACGCCTTTTTCAGCCATGTCGCGGAGCAGATTATAATCGTACTCGGTAGGCATAATTGAAAATTTTGCCGGATAGTCGCCTAAGTTATACGTCGCCTGACCCGGGATATAATCACAAATTCTGTGACGCTTTATAAATTTTTTGTTATCGCGGGCGGCATTGTTGATATTTTCAACCCTTTTGGCGTGCTGTTCAAGTGTCAAATTCTTCATGTTTTAATCTGCCTTTCTACGTTCTATAGACCGTATTTCTCAACTATACTTATCCATATAATATAACATAAAAATTTTGAAAAGCAATAGCATAAAGGTCTTTTTATTTATGATTTCAGGCGCAGTTTCAAAAAAATAAAAAATATTTTGATTTTACTTGACAACGCACCAAGAGCATGCTATATTGAACATAAGTTTAGCAATATTGTGCTTTTGGGAGTGATTTAATCTGACTAAACGTGTATCTGTAAAAGACATTGCGGCAGAGCTTCAGATTTCACTCTCCACCGTCAACAAGGCGTTGACGGGTAAACCCGGAATCAGCGAAAAAAGGCGCAAAGAGGTTTTGGAAACTGCTGAGAGGATGGGGTATGTAGTAAACACCATTGCCCAGTCGCTCTCCCGAAAAGCCATTACCATAGGTGTGCTGATGCCCTCCAAGTGGCAGGAGTATTTTGCTGATATGGAAAAGGGTATGAAGAAAGCTCTCAAGGCGCTTTCTAAGTATAAAGTATACTCTTCTTTCTACTATATTTCGTCCAGTGAGGATGAAGGGCTTGCCGAGCAGGTTCGTTCATGGTGCACTGCCATGCAGCCGGATGCGATTTTATACTGTCCGTCTCTGTATTCAACCGAGGTTGTTTTGACGAAGACTTTGCAGGATATAAATATCCCGCTGTTTGTAATCGGAAACGAGGGCGAGCGTCAGAACGGGATTTCCATGATAGGGATTGACGCGGAAATGGCAGGTCGTCTTGCGGCGGATTTCTTTACCGCGATGCCTGTTGCGATAAACGCGGCGATACTTACGGGTTCCTTGAAGGTAATAGGACATAAGCAAAAGGTGGATGCATTTTCAAAGCGCCTTTGCGAGCGCGGCGGAAAGTTCCTTGAGGTTATGGAGACTAATGAGGACGGTGACCGCGCATATTCTTGCACCGGTGAGTTGTGTGCGAGATATCCCGAGATGAATGCTCTGTACATAAGCACGGCGACTTCTCAGGAGGTTTGCCGATATATTGAAGAGCATGAGCTCCAAGATAAAATTATGCTCCTCGGAACCGACGTATTTGACGAACTTAAAATAGCGATGCGAAAAAACCTTATGCGTGCTACCATTTTCCAGAATCAGGAGGAGATGGGAAGCCGCGCGGTGCATTGCGCATATGAATATCTTATAAAGAGCAACAGTTACGGTCATAAGGATTGGGTTCCGCCCAAGAAAATCCTTGTTCCGCCGTGTATATACTATAAAGCCAACATCGAATAAATCGGATGTATCGGCGATTATAAAGTAAAATCCCGGGAAGCGTATGCTTCCCGGATGTGTTTTTATCCCTTAGGAGAAACGTTTCTTCTAATTATATTTTGGAGGTTTTAGTTATGAGATTGGAAAACAAGGTAGCTGTAATTACAGGTGGCGCAGCCGGTATAGGTGTTGCGGGCACACGCGTTTTTGCCGATGAAGGCGCATCGGTAATCATGTTTGACGTAAACCAGGAGGCGGGAGCTGCGGTTGAAGCCGAGCTTCGCGCGCAGGGTAAGGACGTTACGTTTATCAAGACGGATATTTCCTCAATGGATGAGGTTGCCGCCGCGATGAAAAAGGTTGATGAGATGTACGGCAAGCTCGATATTCTCTACAACAACGCATCCGTGTTCCTGGGCGGACGTGACACGGTCATAGCAGACCTTCCGGTTGATATATGGACCAAGACGCTCGCAATAAACTTAAACGGAATGTACCATTGCTGCAAATTTGGTATTCCGCTCATGAAGAAGGCAGGCGGCGGTGCGATTATCAATACCGCGTCAAGCGCAGGTGTTGTCGGAATTCCGGGCTGCGCTGCATATTCGGCAACCAAGGGTGCGACAATCGCACTCACCCGAAATATGGCGGTCGATTACGGTAAATTCAACATCCGTTCAAACTGCATTGCGCCGGCTGCGATTGAGACTGAAATGGTCAAGCAGAGCAACTTAAATGACCCGAATTTTGACAATGAATTTTTCTTAAAGCAGATTACCCCGCTTCGTCGTTGGGGAAAGCCTGAGGATATTGCGCATCTGGCGTGCTTCCTCGGCTCGGACGAGGGCGCGTACTTAAACGGTGTAATTATTCCGTGTGACGGCGGTATCACCATGAACGGAACCGTTAACCGCGAGAAATAATTAATTTGTATTCTATTTTGCAAATATAGAATCAACAAAGAAAGGATGACTAAAATGGAAAAATGCAGAGCATTGGCGACTAAAATCCGTATTGACTCGGTCAGGATGACAAATGCTGCACACAGTGGCCACGTGGGTAGCATGCTTTCCATGGCGGAGCTCATTGCGGTGCTTTACGAGAAGGTGCTGAATGTTGACCCGAAGAATCCGGACATGCCTGAGCGCGACAGATTTGTTCTCAGCAAGGGTCACGCGGCAGCAGCAGTGTATTCCGCTCTTGCCCACAAGGGGTTTATCCCGGTAGAGTGGCTTGACCGCTACTACTGCGACGACGGAAAGCTGATGGGACACATAAGCCATAAGCTGCCGGGCGTAGAGTTCTCCACCGGTTCGCTCGGTCACGGTCTGCCGGTTGCGGTGGGCATGGCGATTGCGGCAAGGTATGCAAAGAGCAAGAGAAGAGTTATATGCATGTCAAGCGACGGCGACATGAACGAGGGCTCGACATGGGAGGCAATTATGTTTGCCGCTCAGGAAAAGCTTTCAAACATCACATTGGTTGTTGACTATAACCGCGTTCAGGCGCTCGGTCATTCTGAGGATGTAATTGACTTAAGAGACCTCAAGACCAAGCTTGAAAACTTCGGTTGGAGTGTAGTGGAAATTGACGGTCACAACTGCGAAGAAATTTATGAAACGTTTTCAAGAATCCCCTTTACAAGTGACAAGCCCTCTGCTATCATTGCGCACACCACCAAGTGCAAAGGCATAAAGGAAATGGAGAACACTGTCCGTTCACACTATAAATTTGTGCCGGATGAGGATCTTGAGCGTGTAATCAAATCACTTGAGGAGGGAAATGAATAATGCGTGCAGTATTTAATAAAACATTGCTTAAGCTTGCCGAGAACGACCCGCGCATACATATGGTTCTCGCAGACATCGGTTATGGCGAAATTGAGCCGTTCCGTGACACCTTTCCCGAGCGCTATTACAATGTAGGCGTTGCAGAGCAGAATATGACCGGTGTGGCTTGTGGCATTGCAATGGAAGGAAACATTGCGGTTACATACTCAATTGCAAACTTCCCTACCCTGCGCTGCTTGGAGCAGGTGCGAAATGACGTTTGCTATCACGATGCAAACGTGAAAATCGTCATCATCGGCGGCGGCGTATCTTACGGTCCGTTGGGCATGTCCCACCACTCGACCGAGGATATTGCTATAATGCGCGCACTGCCGAATATCGTAGTAGAGGTTCCGTGCGACAATTACGAAGCCGAAGCGGCAACACGCGCTATGATAGAGTATGACGGACCGTTCTATTACCGTTGCGGATACAAGGGCGAGCGGGATATTCACTCTGGTCCGATTGATTTCAAGCTCGGAAAAGCTTTGACGGTTCGTGAAGGTAGTGATGCAACGCTTATCTTTGCAGGACCGATTGGCACGAATGTGCTTCAGGCGGCTGATTTGCTTGAGAAAGATGGAATCAAATGCCGCGTGCTGAGCATGCATACCATCAAGCCTATTGACCGTCAGGCAATATGTGATGCGGCGGCGCAGACCGGTGGCATAATCACGATTGAGGAGCATAATCTCTCCGGCGGTCTGGGCAGCGCGGTTGCTGAGGTTTTGTGCGATGAGCAGTGCTCACTCAAGAACTTCAAGCGCATAGCGTTTCCTGATGTAAACGTAAGCCTTGTAGGTCATCAGCAGTGGATTCGCGAGCAGTACGGAATGTCCGCCCAGGGCATTGCGGCTCAGGTTAAGGAAACACTTAAAAAGTAAAAATGTTTTAGATTATAAAAAGCCTTCCCCTGTGTAGGGGAAGGCTTTTTATTACTATTTGCGTTTTGCAAGGACTTTTTTGATGTTCTCGGACAAAATCTTTTTCTTATCCTCTTCGGAAATCTTTGCGTAGCACACCCATGCAAGCTGCGGAGTCGGGTCACGCATCGGCAGGTCAGAGCCGTAGAGGACCCTATCTGCGCCCACCTGCTCGACTAAGAACTCAATCATGTTGCGTGCGGTGGAGGTGTATGTAATCTCAAGCATGACGTTATCAAACTTCTTTGCAAGGGCAATCGCCTTTCGCGCGGTGATATAATCCGAGCCAGTGTGCGCGATGATAAAGGTGACATTCGGGCACCGTGCAATAAGAGCTTCCATTTTTTCGGTAAACACCATCGGTCCTACGTGTATGAGAGCGGGCATATGGTGCTCGTTTGCGTATTCAAACCACTCGGTCGCTACGTCATCTGCAAACTCAAACTTCTGATACGGCGGGTACGGCTTTATGCCGAGAAAAATTTCGGGGTACTTCTCATGGTAGCTCTTCCATGCTGCTAAATCCTCTTCGTAGTGGATATTGCAGGTAGTGAAACCGTAAATTCTTCCCGGATGCTTTGTAGCCGAGTATACTACTTCTTCGTTTGCTTTTATGCCGTTAAAGGAGATGCCTGACCAGGGCGCGGTTAACAATGAGTCAATGCCGAGTCTGTCCATCTTCTTTACGACACTGTCGCAATCCGAATACATCATCATGCAGTTGTTGACGGTTTTGTCTGCTTCCTCTACCATGTGGGTGTGCGCGTCAAATACGGGCACCGAAATCGGGATGCCTGCATCTGCCTCGCGTGCGATTGAGTCAAGCTCGCACTCGGAATCGTCATAGAGCTCAAGGGTTGACGGGTCTATGCCGAGAAGTCTGCAAGCGTTTCCGTATGCGACTAAATCCTTCTCGTCTTCTGTAATATCCGCATACTCGACAAACGCTTTCATCGCGCCCATTGAGCGGAGCGGCCATGCGCTGCTGTATAAGAGGCGGTGGATGCCGAATTTCTCGCGCGTCATTTCAAGAAGGTTATTTAAGTGCATGGAGCTCATGTCAAAATAGATGTTTTCACGGCGGGCCAAGAGCTCGCATGCGCTTCTTCCAAAACCCCAGCTTGCGCCGTGGATTATAATCGCAAGCTCGGGATAAGCCTCGGCGATGAGGTCGACACGCTCCAGTTTATCCTCATTTATATTCGGTACGATGAGCGGGCGGTTATGCGCGATAAGAGCTTCGGCAATCGGCTTTATCGTGCGTGCGTTGTATGCACAGCGCAGATTGTCATGAATAACCAGGGCACGAGCGCCAGCGTCAAGAATGTTGTTGAAATAATTATCGTCAAGACTCTCCAATGCTGCAGTCGTAGGCACTGCCGCCAGGCTTACAAATCTCGGGTTTTTCTTTGCAAGCTCAAGGCATTGGCGGTTTCCGTATACAAACGAATATTCAACCGCGGTGTTTTCCAAAACCGCTGCGCCGTGTACGCGCGCGTACTTCATATCCTCGAGTAAAATCTCGGATTTAATCGGGTAATCCGCATCCGGCGCACATTTTCTTCCGACGGATGCGAGAATTTCAAAATATTTTCTCTGCTTCACAGACAAACACTCCTTACAGATTGGCACACATGTGCGCAGTATATAATTATATTTTACTCTCGGCATGCGTATTTATCAATACCTTTTCTCTGAAATTGGCATCGTTTTCTATAAAAAGTAAAGCGGCAGATTTCTCTGCCGCTTGGAAGTTTTAAATTAGTCCTGCTTGCTGAGCTTTTTGTTTGTAAGATAATGCAGGAGAACCAATGCTGCACCGAGAAGGATTGCGGATACGCCGAGGGTTAACCATACATTCTTGGTGATACCTGCAACGATGTAGCCTACAAAGCAGCATCCTGCAACCAGAAGTGCATACGGAATCTGCGTGGACACGTGGTCCATGTGATTACATGCAGCACCTGTGGAGGAGAGGATGGTGGTATCGGAAATCGGTGAGCAGTGGTCGCCGAATACCGAGCCTGCAAGAGTTGCCGAGAGCGAAATGATTGTAAGCTCGGGTGCAACCTGAGAGCAAACGGT
This sequence comes from Eubacteriales bacterium, assembly GCA_045636205.1. Lineage (GTDB taxonomy): Bacteria > Bacillota > Clostridia > Oscillospirales > JAAYXM01 > JAZRUF01. Next base: position 665 of record JAZTXE010000091.1, on the reverse strand, counting down.
TGCGATAATCGGAATAAGGATTCCGAAGGTGCCCCATGAGGTTCCCATCGAGAAGGAAAGGAATGCTGCGACAACGAATACGATTGCCGGGATAAGAATAGTGGGTAGGCTTGATGCAGCAACCATATCGCCGACATATACGCCGGTGCTCAGAAGGTCGCGGCAGACACCGCTGATAGTCCATGCGAGAGTGAGTATAATAAATGCCGGAACCATGGACTTTACGCCCTGGGTAATGCTTGACATAAACTCACGGAAGGTGATAACCTTGCGCGGTACAAACAGCAGGAATGCAACGATGAGTGCGCCGAAGCTTCCGAGTGCGAGCGATGCACCTGCATCGGTGTTACCAAAGCCCTCGGCAAGAGTCATGCCGCCTGCGAAGTATCCGCCGACATAGAGCATTGCGAGTATGCAGAAAACGATAAGGGCGAAAATCGGGATGAGCAGGTCAAACACGCGGCCCTTCGGGGAGACTTCCATGTTTGCAAGCTCGTCAGCCGTGGTCTCTGCGCCCTCACGGGTAGAGTCAAGCTCGCCCTTTTCGATGGCGTTCTTCTCAAACTTAGCCATCGGACCGAAATCAAGCTTGGTAAGGGAGAGAACAACAACCATTATAATTGTAAGTACTGCGTAGAGGTTAAACGGTATTGACTGGATAAATG
>JAZTXE010000090.1:0-2999 GCA_045636205.1 Eubacteriales bacterium | reverse complement strand
GACGTTATGGCGAGAATCACCATCACCTTTGACGAGGCGGTATTCGGCTGCAAGAAGGAAATAAGCTTTGCAAGAGTTGAGGCGTGTCCCGATTGCTCGGCAACCGGAGCTGCTAAGGGCACGAAGCCCGAAACCTGTACTACGTGTCACGGGTCGGGCCGTGTAACCGTTCAGCAGCAAACAATGCTCGGATATATGCAGACTCAGCGCGCCTGCTCCGCTTGTCGCGGCACGGGTAAGATAATAAAGACGCCATGCAAAAACTGCAACGGCAAGGGATTTATCAAGGTAAATAAAAAGCTTGAAGTAACCATCCCTGCGGGAATCGATAACATGCAGAGAATAGTTCTCCGCGGACAGGGCTCTGCCGGCAGAAACGGCGGCGTCGCAGGCGACCTTGTTATCGAGGTCAGAGTCAAAGAGCACAACATATTTACACGCGAAAGAAACAACGTTTACTGTGAAATCCCGATCTCCTTTTCGGAGGCGGCGCTCGGTGCTGAGATAGACATTCCCGTCCTCGGCGGAAAAACCGAGAAGTATCAGATTCCCGAGGGCACACAAACCGGCTCAAACTTCACTCTCAGAGGCAAGGGTATTCCCGACATAAATACAAAGCGCAAAGGCGACCTTGTTATAACCGTCCTTGTCGAGACCCCCAAAAACCTGACCGCTGAGCAAAAGAAGCTGCTCACCGAGTTTTCGAAAACTCTCGGCGAAAGCAACACGGGTAAAAAGGACAGCTTTTTCAAGAAGCTTTTTAATAAATGACTCCGAGGGCTATAAAGTCCCCGAAGCAAAAAACCGCGCATTTTTGCGCGGTTTTTTCTTGTAAAACACGGCTGATGCATTGCAATTGCCGTTTTGCTTTGCTATAATATAGTTAAATTAAATCAAAGGCAGGACTATGAAAATGAATATTTACGAAAAGATTTCGGCGGCAGCTGAGGCGGTCACCCCTGAGCTTATAACTCTGCGCCGTGATTTTCACAAGCACGCAGAGCCCGGCTGGCTCGAGATGCGCACATCATCAATCATAGCAAGAAAGCTGACCGAGCTTGGCTATGAGGTTCTCGTTGGTGAAGATGTCTGCAAGAAAGATGCACGCATGGGCGTGCCATCCGATTCGGTTCTTGAAAATGCATACAACAGAGCTGTCGAGCAGGGCGCAGATCCCGAGTTTGTTAAAGCGACACGCGGCGGCATGACCGGTGTTATAGGAATTTTGCGTTGCGGTGAGGGTCCCACTGTAGCAATGCGATTTGATATTGATGCTCTCGGAGTTTACGAGTCTGTCGACGAGGACCACTTCCCGAGAAAAGAGGGCTTCGCTTCTATCAACGAGGGTGCTATGCACGCCTGCGGTCACGATGGACACGGAGCATCCGGCATTGGTGTTGCCAAGGTGCTTATGCAGATAAAAGAGCATCTTCACGGAACCGTGAAGCTCATATTCCAGCCTGCAGAGGAAGGCGTTCGCGGCGCGAAATCCATAGTTGAAAACGGACACCTTGACGGTGTTGACTACCTTCTCGGCTCGCACGTTACAGGAAGTGACGCTGATGGAAGCGACATCACTCCCGGCTCGTACGGCTCGCTTGCGTCCTTTAAATACGACGTCATATTCCGCGGTCTGTCGGCTCACGCAGGAGGAAGTCCGCATCTCGGCAAAAACGCACTTCTCGCGGCAGCCACCGCGGTTACGAATCTTTACGCAATTCCGCGACACGGGGCGGGCGCAACTCGCATAAATGTCGGCAAGCTCATTGCGGGCAGCGGCAGAAACGTAATTGCGGACGAGGCGTTTATGGAATTGGAGGTGCGCGGAGACACCACTGCAATCAACGAATACGTAAATGAATACGCAATGCGTATCTTGAAAAACAGCGCGGAAATGCATGGCTGCGAGCTTGAGATAAAGCTTATGGGCGCGGCAGAGTCTCTGACCAGCGATGAGGATCTTTGTCAGCGCGTGGCAGACGTATGCCGCGACAAGCTCGGCATGAAGGTTTCAAAGGCTCTCACCGTAAAGAGCGGTGGAAGCGAAGACGTATCCTATATGATGAACCACGTGCAAGAGAACGGCGGTAAGGCAGTATTTATGCGCGTGCTCACCAACATTACCGGAGTTCCCCACAACCGCAAGTATAATTTTGATGAAATCTATTTAACAAGAGCGGTCAAGGTGTTCTGCGGCATGACATACGATTTGCTGAAATAAAGTAAACAGTCATGACCACCGGCCGTGCCGGTGGCTTGCACAGCCCCCTTAGGGCGTAACACCGGCTCGGTGAGCCTATAGGCTCGTCGAAAAGTCTGCCAACCGCGCAGATTTCACCGGCTTACCCCTAAAGGGGTTGTTTTATTTGCCTTCTTTTGTCGGCTCGCCCGTAAACGGGTCAATATATTCTTTTATGCTCAGTTGCTCCGCTTCTTTATCTTCGTGTAATTGATTCCTTATGTACTCCGCAATAGCCTTTTTATTGCGCCCTACCGTATCTACGTAAAACCCTCTGCACCAAAAATGGCGGTTTCCGTATTTATACTTCAAGTTCGCATATTTTTCGAAAATCATCAGGCTGCTTTTACCTTTAAGATAACCCATTATCTGAGAAATGCTATACTTGGGCGGTACTGAAATGAGCATATGGATATGATCTTTGCACGCTTCCGCTTCGAGTATCTCTATTTGCTTGTACTCGCATAGCTTCCTAAGCATCTTTCCTATATCCGCTTTTATCTTCCCATATATTACTTGCCTCCTATATTTCGGTGCAAAAACTATATGGTACTTGCAATTCCATTTTGTATGTGCTAAACTATCTGTGTCAAGTTTCACGACTTGATTCCTCCTTTGGTTTTTTAGTTTTGGTTGGCAGACCATACCTATTCTACCAAAGGAGGATATTTTTGTCTACGCATAGCTAAAGCTTTTTGGAACCACCAGCCGGACTGGTGGTTTTCGAACGAAGCCTTTTTACAAAGTCTTCGTTATACAA
>JAZTXE010000089.1:0-13746 GCA_045636205.1 Eubacteriales bacterium | reverse complement strand
AAAGGATTTGGGCACCGGTAAGGAGCAGCAGATTACCATCACCGCTTCCTCCAACTTATCTCAGGAAGAAGTTGAGAAGGCGGTTAAGGAAGCTGAGCAGTTCTCCGCTGAGGACAAGAAGCGCCGCGAAGAGGTTGACACTCGCAACAATGCTGACCAGCTGGTTTATCAGACTGAGAAAGCTCTGACCGAGCTTGGTGACAAGATAACCGAGGACGAAAAGAAGGGCATTGAGGCCGAGGTTGAGAAGCTCAAGGAGACTCTCAAGGGCACCGACACCGAGGCTATCAAGGCTCAGACCGAGGAGCTTACAAAGAAATTCTATGAGATTTCCGAAAAGCTCTACAAGGAAGCTGCAGCTGCACAGCAGGCAGCAGGCGCACAGCCGGGTGCTGACGCTGCAGGTCCTGCAGATGACAATGTTGTAGACGCAGACTTTACTCAGGTTGACTAATTTAAAAACTCAATATGGTACGCGGCATACCCGCCGCGTACCATATTTGACCCTTTAAGTATATTGCGTTGATTTGACATAATAAGAAGACTTTATTGTGTGAAATCAGCTCAATGCAGCAATGGCTTATCCCAAAGGAGTGATATATAAATGGCAGAAAGCAAACGTGATTATTATGAAGTGCTGGGTGTGCAAAAAGGCGCATCCGCAGATGAGATAAAAAAAGCATACAGAAAGCTTGCAAAGGCAAACCATCCGGACTTGAATCCGGGTGATAAAGCCGCAGAAGCGCGTTTTAAAGAAGCAAACGAAGCGTATGAGGTGCTCTCTGACGACTCGAAGCGTCAGCTTTATGACCAATACGGTCACGCGGGTGTTGACCCGAACTTCAATCCCGGCGGATTTGGAGGCGGATTTGGCGGCTTCGGCGGCTTCGAGGATATGGACCTCGGCGATATTTTCGGCTCATTCTTCGGTGGTGGCTTCGGTGGCGGAGCGTCCCGCAGGAATGCCCCGCAGCGCGGTGAAAGCCTGCGCATGAGCATAACTCTTTCATTTGAGGAAGCGGCATTCGGATGTGAAAAAGAGATTTCCCTCTCGCGCACGGAAAACTGTGCCGAATGTAACGGAAGCGGCGCGGAAAAGGGTTCGGCGGTTGAGACCTGCCAGACCTGCCACGGCACCGGAACAGTCAAGACCGCGCACCGCACTCCACTTGGTGTTATGTCCTCTACCGGTCCGTGTCAGGCATGTAACGGCAAGGGCAAGATAATAAAGACGCCGTGCTCAAAGTGCCGCGGAACCGGCAAAACACGCGCGCAGCGCAAGATAAAGGTTTCCATCCCCGCAGGTATAGACGAAGGTCAGACCATCTCTGTACGCGGCGAGGGCAACGCAGGTATAAACGGTGGACCGTCGGGTGACTTGCTCATCTCGGTTTCTATCCGTCCGCACCATATTCTGACGCGTGACGGAAGCTCGGTTCTCTGCGATGTGCCGATAACATTTACGCAAGCAACGCTGGGTGCGGAAATCGAAGTTCCGACGCTCGACGGAAAGGTTAAGTACACAGTGCCCGCAGGAACGCAGACGGGTACGGTATTCCGCCTCAGAGGTAAGGGAATCCCGCATCTGCACAGCAAAAGCCGCGGCGACCAGTTTGTGCGTGTAAATATAGAAGTTCCCAAAAACTTAAATCAAAAGCAGAAGGAGCTTCTTGAGCAATTTGCCGCCGCGATGGACGGAAGTGACAGCTCATATTCAGAGCGTAAGAGCTTTTTTGACAAACTCAATAAGCATAAAAAGAAATAGGAAATACGATAAAGTCAGGCGAGTTTTGCTCGTCTGACTTGTTTTTTATTCTAAGCGTCTAAATATTTTGCAGGATTTATCAATAATTGTTGTAAATCGCCGTTGATAATCAGCGTATATTGTGGTAGTATATTAATATGACTTTTAAACTTTACCGAAGATAAGGAGTAGTGTAATTATGGCAAGCTCTTTTAATCCCGGCATGGAGGATAAAATTCCGATAGCTCCCCTTGGCATCGTGTCTTTGATAGGATGCCAGTCACTGGGCGAGAAGGTTGATAATAACCTGGTTCAGCAGCGCCGCTTTAACGTGGAAAACGAGCATATTCCGCTCCACTTCCCCGCTTACCTGCGTGACACTTATTTGGTTGACCATGCCACACCGCGTTTTGCTTCCGGCGAAGGTAAGGCTATTATTCGCGAAACCGTGCGCGGTTATGACCTTTTTATCTTGGCAGACATCAGCAATTACACTGTTACATATAACATGTACGGCAAGGAATGCCCGATGAGTCCGGATGACCATTTTCAGGACATCAAGCGCGTAATCGCAGCTGTGGGCGGTAAGGCGCGCCGTATTACGGTTATCATGCCGCTTCTGTATGAAAGCCGTCAGCACAAACGCTCAGCACGTGAGTCTCTCGACTGCGCGCTTGCTCTTCAGGAGCTTGAGCATCTGGGTGTTGAGAACATAATTACCTTTGACGCGCACGACCCGCGTGTTCAGAACGCTATTCCTCTTTCAAGTTTTGAAAATATTCAGCCGACATATCAGATTATAAAGGCACTCACCAAAGAAGTTCCGGATTTGGAGATTGACAAGAACAAGATGATTGTCATAAGCCCGGACGAGGGCGGAATGGGGCGCAGCCTCTACTTTGCAAGTGTGCTCGGCTTGGATGTGGGTATGTTCTACAAGCGCCGTGACTATTCAAGAATCGTAAACGGTCGCAACCCGATAGTCAGCCACGAGTTTTTGGGTGACTCTGTCGAGGGTAAGGACGTTCTTATCATTGACGATATGATTTCCTCCGGTGAGTCGGTAATGGATATTGCACGTCTGCTCAAGGCTAAGAAAGCTCGCCGCATCTTCATTGCGGTCACCTTTGGCTTGTTCACCGAAGGCGTTGCGGCATTTAATAAATGCTACGAAGAAGGCATTATTGACAAGGTTTTCTCCACCAACTTAAACTACCGTCCGCAAGAGGTCCTGGACGCACCGTGGTATGTTGATGTTGATATGTCAAAATTCCTCTCTCTTATCATCGATACTCTCAACCATGACCAGTCAATAAGCACTCTGCTTGACCCGGCAAAGAAAATCCAAGCTCTGCTGGATAAGAAAAACCAGGCTAAATAATTTAATTTTTGCGATAAAAAGCAACGATTGATGACCAATCGTTGCTTTTTGTTTTTATTTGTATACTATCTTGCCGTCCATAACCGTCATGGTGGGCTTGATACTCTTTATCTCGTCCTCGGGGCAGGCGAAGTAATCGCAGTCAAGTACGACGAAATCCGCCTTTTTGCCGACTTCAAGTGTGCCCGTAAGATTTTCGTCAAAGAGTGTCCACGCCGCATCGCGCGTATAGTATGCAAGCGCCTTGTCACGGCTTATTTTTTGGTTTTGGTTATACACCTTGCCGTCTCGCGCTTTGCAGGTGACCATATTATACATACCGACAAACGGATGATACGGATTGCATGACGCAAGCGGGTCAAGCTTTACCATATGGTCGCTTCCTGCGCCTGCGCGCACTCCGCTCTCCTCAATATCGCGGTATGGCATAAATCTCGCCATCTCTTCTTTGCATGTAACGCGCTCGACAAACGGCGCATCCATATAATGCCATGCAGGTTGGAAATGCAAGCACACGCCGATGTCAGCCGCACGTTTGAGCTGGGATTTATTCATAAAATCCGCATGCATGAGCACATGGCGGCTCTGCGCAACCGGTGCATACTTGTTGACACGCTCATACGCCTGCAGAAGCTTTTCCGATGCTCCGCTTCCCACGCAATGCGCGCCAAACTGCAATCCCGCGCACTGAGTTTTATAAATCGCCTCTTCAAGCTCATCCACATCGGTTACAAGATTTCCGCGCCAATCGTCGCCAATATTGTCAAGTCCGAAAACCTCTTTAATCTCGCGGTATCCGTTTTCCATCAGGGATGTACCCGTCAGAATTCCGCCGTCAACCGTTTTTTTGCAGAGGCTGAAGCGCGCGAGGTCCGCGTCGCCCAAATCCATCGCCTTTGTATCATTTATTATTGCATCATAATCCGCACCGCGCGGAAGCATGCGCGTATAGCGGCACCTGACCGTCTGCTTGCCCGCACGAGCAAGGTTTGACATCGCCGCCATACCTGCGGGGTTTGCTATTGCTTCCACCGTGGTTGTAATTCCCCATCTTGCATAGACCTTCATCGTGCGCTCTATAGCGTCTTCAAGCGTGGTTTTCTCGCGCTTGAAATTATACGGCTCTAAAATTGCGCTGCAGTTTAAGAGAGTTCCCGTCGCATTGCCGTCATCATCAAATATTATCTTTCCGCCGGGCGGAAGTACCGTCAAATCGAGCATTTGGAGTGCGAGTGAGTTTACCTGCGCGGAATAAAAACCGTTTACCGCGACCGGATGCTCGGGTGCAGCTTCATCCAGCTCTTCCTTGGTGGGATACCTGAGCTCGTCAAGGCGCAGCGGGTAGGTATTCGGATATGTAATCCATGTTCCCTTGGGTTGAGCTGCTGCGCGTGCACGCACATCCGCAAGCAGTTCTTTTACGGACATGGGGATAAGCATTTCACCGTCCGCTTCGCTGTCGGATACCATAAACAGATGCGCATGCGTATCAATAATTCCCGGGATAACGCAGGCTCCTTTGAGGTCAATTACCTCTGCATCCGAGTAGAGCTCTGTAAGACGGCAAGCATCGCCCACATGTCGGATAATTCCATTCTCAACTGCTATTGAGTCCGCCACACTGCGTTTGTCATCCATCGTGTGGAACTTACCGTTTATATATAAAACCATTATTTTTCCTCCAATCAAAAAGGCGGTGGGTTGCGGAGAGCCAAATGAGCAATCCGAAGCCTGCCGCCTTTATTGTATCAAAGAGTTATTATACGCCTGAGAATGCGGAGTAGCCACCGTCAATCGGCAGAACGATACCGTTTACGAACTTAGCCGCATCTGAGCACAGGTAGAGAACGCCACCGACAAGCTCTTCCGGATCGCCGAAACGGTCCATAGGAGTGTTGCGCAGAACGTCCTGTCCACGCGGAGTCGGGTTGCCGGTCGACTCATCAATCATCAGAGAGTAGTTCTGCTGAGTGATAAGGAAGCCCGGAGCGATAGCGTTTACGCGGATGTTCTTGGAGTACTCCTTATTAAAGTGAGTTGCCATCCACTGAGTAAAGTTGGTAACGCCAGCTTTTGCAGCGGAGTATGCAACGGTTCTGGTGAGCGGACGGTCAGCTGCCATGGAGCTTATGTTCACAACACAGCCGCTTCCCTGCTCTGCAAAGAGCTTGCCAAACACCTGAGTCGGCATAATGGTACCGATGATGTTTAAGTTAAATACGAACTGGATAGCATCGGGGGGCATATCGAAAAATGCCATGTCTGCACTTGTGGTTCCCTTCGGATGGTTGCCGCCTGCGCCGTTCAAGAGAATGTCAACCTTGCCGAATTTTGCAAGAACCGCATCCTTTGCAGCTTCAATGCTGTCTCTTTCCAGAACGTTGCATGCAAATGCTGCTGCTTCATAGCCCTCTGCACGGATTTTCTCAGCTGCAGCTTCTGCTGCCTCAAGGCGAAGGTCAAGCAATGCAACCTTTGCGCCTGCTCTTGCCATACCTTTGGAGATTTCAGCGCAGAGAACGCCGCCTGCGCCTGTAACTACTGCTACTTTTCCTTCAAGTGAAAAGGGATTATACATTGTAAAAACCACCTTATATCAATTTTTAAAGATACGGGGGAAAGTTCAACTCTCCCCCGTGTATTGAATTTCAAAGTTTAAGCTTTAAATGATTAAACCTTTTCGTGGGTATCAATCATCTCAATGTTGCCGTTCGGGCAGCGGTTGAAGCACATGCCGCAAGCTACGCACTTATCAGAGTTAATCTGGATAGCGTCTGCCTTGATGACAAACGGAGCGAAGTCTGTGCATATGGTCTTACAGAGCTGGCAGCCCTCACCGCATCCGCACTGCAGGCAGCGTGATGCTTCTGCAACAGCTTCTTCCTCAGTGAATACGCGGCGGTAGGTGTCAAAGTTCTTAATGCGCTCTGCACCGTCAGCAGTCTCAAGGTTTACACCCTCAGTATCGCTGAAGTACGGATTGCGGTTAAGAACGCGCTCTGCGCTTACAACCGGATAATCGCCGGTGAAATCGATGGTCGGATTGCCGTTGGTCAGAGTGCTGTCAATGCTGAATGCTGCACGGCGACCGTCAGCGATAGCGGAGATGATGTTTCTTACTTCAACAGCGTCACCGCCTGCGAATACGTAATTGTCAACCGTCATGGTGTCACGGTCTACAGCGACCATGCCCTTGCTGTCGCAAGTGAGCTCCTTGGTAGCCTCTGCATCCGGCTTCTGACCTACTGCGGAAATTACACAATCGCATGCGAGAGTAAACTCTGCGCCGCAAACGCCCTCAGGACGGCGACGACCGGATGCGTCTGCTGCACCCAGAGTCTGGTTAGCCATCTTGATAGCGGAAACCTTGTTGCCGTTCTTAACGATTTCGACCGGTGATACAAGGTACATAATCTTTACGCCTTCTGCCTCTGCCTCTGCGATTTCGTCGCCGGTTGCCGGCATCTCGTCGCGGGTACGGCGATAAGCGATGTAAACGTCCTTTGCGCCAAGGCGGAGTGCGCTGCGAGCAGCGTCAACCGCGGTAAATCCGCCGCCGAGAACTACTACGCGCTCACCGACTGCGGGTTTCTTGCAGTCATAAACTTCCTTGAGGAAGTCAACCGCGCTGATAACGCCTTCTGCGTCCTCACCCGGGATTCCGAGGGTGGTGCCGCACTGTGCGCCGATGCCGGTAAATACTGCATCATAGCCTTCAGCCTTGAGGCTTGCAACAGTGATGTCCTTACCGAAGGTAACGCCCATCTTAAACTCAACGCCCATGGACTCGAGGAGCTTGAACTCAGCGTCAATCTCAGCCTTATCCATACGGAAGTTCGGGATAGCAAAGCGCATCATGCCGCCTAAGTAATTTTCTTTTTCGAACATGGTTACTGCATAACCTGCTTTTGCAAGGTACCATGCAGCGGAGAAGCCTGCCGGGCCGGAGCCGATAACAGCGACGCGCTTGCCGTTGTTTGCAGCCTTTGAAGTATCCGGCTTCCAGCCGTTCTTCTTAGCCTGGTCGATAGCGAACTCCTTAAGGTCACGGATCTGAATTGCACGGCCGGTTACACCGCGGGTACATGCAAGCTCACACGGATGGCTGCAGACCAGGCCGCATATGCTCATGAGCGGAGCTGCGCCGACAATCAGGTTATAAGCCTCTTCAAACTCACCCTCAGCAATCTTGTGGATATAAGCCTGAGCCGGAGTATGAGCCGGGCACGCACCCTTACAGGGAGCTGCGAGGTTTTCTTTAACATGTGCATAACCGTGATAGAGGGTAACTTCCTGTGCAGTTCTTACATGCGGAACGATCAGGTCGCGCATATCGCGGGTGGTCTTGTAGCCATGGGTTTTCATAAACTCACGAACGCCATCGATCATATCGTAAACAAAGTCATAGCCGGAGATAAGGGTTTCGGAGCAAACACCGATCATGTCAGCGCCGCACATGAACATCTCAACAGCGTCATGCCAGTTGCGGATGCCGCCTGCCATCATGATCTTGCCTTCCGGACCGTTGACCTTACGGATTTCGTAAGTATCACGCAGAGCCAGCGGTTTTACCCAGCTGCCGCAGTGGCAAGACATTGAGATCTCGTCCTGGAGGTGATACGGTGCACGCTCAGGTGCTTCGATGTTGATCGGCGGGATAGCCATACGGTTAGAGGTGCCACCTACTGCATCAGCGCCTGCTGCATACAGAGCAGTAGCAACCTTGGCAATCTGGCCGCCTTCCGGAGTCAGCTTAACAAAGAGCGGAATGCTGATTTCCTTCTTGATTGCGCGAACGATTTCAGCAACAGCTTCGCCGTTCTGACCCAGGCTTGCGCCGGTCTTCTTTGCAGAAGCATTGTCGTCACCGGTAGAAAGGGTAAGGTTGAATGACATGTTCGGGCAGCACATATTGAGCTCGATAACGTCAGCGCCAACCTCTTCAAATTTCTTAGCCATGTTTACCCAGCCTGCAACTCCGTCGTCGCCTGCATAGGTGATGTTTGCAAAGAGTTTAAGGTCGCCCTTGAGCTCTTTCTTAGCATCTTCCATAAGCTTGAGACCCTGCTCAAAGTTAAGTCTCTTCTCAACGGTAAAGCACAGTGCGTTGCGATCCTTGAAGATAGCATAACGCGGCTTACGGTTTATGTACGGAGCCGGATCAATGGTCAGCTTAATACTTGCTGCACCCCAACCGCACTCTTCGATAACCTTGAGCTGCTCAACGCTCTTGGTGGTCGGACCCGAAGCAACATAGAACGGGTTTCTGAACTTTACACCGCCGATTTCTACCGGCAAATCAAAATTACGGTTTATCTTTTTCATAATTTCGTGTTCTCCTCCTTATTTACCCAACTTATCATTTTTAATTGCGATGCCTTCCTTAGCGGACTTGTAGATGAGGTTTATAACTCTCAGTGCCTCAAGTCCGTCCTGACCGCGCAGACCGATCTTAGCGTCCTTGCTGTCACGTGCAGACTCCATAAAGTGGCGAATTTCGCCTACATAACCGAGGTTGAACTTCTCATCAACCGCAGGCTTTGACCAACCGGTGGTGCATTCTGCCTTTTCAACGGTGTAATCAAGTCCGGGCTCGGAATAAACATTCAGAGCAGAGGAGAAAGTCAGGTCTACATGTACGCAGCCCTTATCTCCGTAGAAATCAATAACGTCTTCCATGCCGCCGCAGGTGACATAGTTTGCCTCCAGGAGAGCGGTGGTGCCATCCTCAAAGCGCATGAGAACTGCGCCCCAGTCTTCACCTTCCATGGTCTTGTGCCAGAGGTTATTCTCTCCGCCTCCGGAAGTCATAGCGGTAAGCTCTGTCCAACGGTTTTCCTTAAGTGCGAGCATGAAGCATACCGGGTGAACGCCCAGGTGAACCATAGAACCGCCGCCGCAGAACTTGATGGTCTGAGCAAACGGTGAATGTGAGCCGTTGTGGCACTCACGTGCACGAACGAACATGGGCTTGCCGATTGCGCCCTCTTCAATTACCTGAAGTGCACGTCCGAGTGCGGGAGCGAACAACCAGTCCTCAGCGTAATAGAGCTTCTTGCCTGCAGCGTTTGCTGCGTCAACCATCTGCTGAGCATCCTCAACGGTAGTTGCCAGCGGCTTTTCAGAGATAACATGTCTTCCCTTTGCAAAAGCGCGCTTTGCAGCCTCAACATGCAGGAAGTTAGGCAGGCAAATGTCAACAACGTCACACTCGACCTCGTCGATTGCCTTGAACATATCATCATACTCTGCGTATCCGGTCACATTGTAGCGATCTGCAAGAGCGCGTACACGTGTGAGATCCTTATCGCAGATTGCAACGATTTCAGCGATATCCGTACATCTGGAATAACCGTCCATATGCAGGTCAGCACTGAATGCTGCACCGATTAAGAGAACCTTAACCTTCTTTTCCATTTTGATATACCTCCTCAAAATAATACGCCCCGACCGCGGGCGCAGATATTCGTATATACTATAATACAACAAAATTTCAAATTTCACAACTGTTTTATGAAATTTTCCCGCAAAAATTTCCACAAGATTTTTGTCGGTTTTCTGTGAAAAATCGCAAAAAACTAATATGTCACAGATATTTAACAAAAAATATTAAAATATTTTGTAGATTGTGGTATAATAACTTAAACAGAAATACATTTTCAGCAAGCACCCCTGAAAACATTGTATCATCACTCCCGTTTTGGAGGTAATTATATGAATGTAATAGTAACCGATGTGCGCTATCGCATGAGCCTGCCGATAATTCGCTCGCTCGGAAAAGCCGGGGCGCGCATAACCTGCACCGAGCTTATATCCACACCGGATAAAGCCGCGTTGGGTTTTTTCTCGAAATACACACACGCCAAGGCGCATCTTCCCGCACCCGGTGGTGATGAAGATTTTATGTCCGCCCTCATCGCGCTATCTGACGGTGCAAAGCCGGTTTTGATGCCGGTCGGGATAGATACTCTCCTGACGCTTTGTAAGAACCGCGAGCAGGCGGAGGAGCATTTTTGCGTGGCACTTCCCCCGCTTGAATCGATTGAGGTTGCAAATGACAAGTACGCGCTGATGTACCATGCGCACAAAACCGGCATCCCCTGCCCTGCGACCACGACTCTGCGCGCGGGTGAGACGATTGAGGACCTCGCCGCGCGTGTTCGCTATCCCGCGGTTATCAAATACCGTGCAGGTGAGCTTTTGAGGCTTGACCCGAAGGACAGGTACAAAATAGCAAACACTCCGGATGATCTTTGCAAGGAGTACACCGCAATGCACGAACTGCAGGACCATCCACTGGTTCAGGAATACATATCCGGCGAAGGCTTTGGTGTATCGGTTGTCATGGACAAGGCGCACAACCCGCTTGAGGTTTTCTGCCACCGCCGTCTACACGAATATCCGATAAGTGGCGGTCCGTCCTGCCTGTGTGAGAGCGCATGGAACAAGGAGCTCGCCGAATACGCGGTTGAGCTTTTGCGCTCGCTTGACTGGGTAGGCGTCGCGATGGTTGAGTTCAAAGGCACGCCCGAGAGCGGATACAGACTGATGGAAATAAACCCGCGCTTTTGGGGTAGTCTTGCACTCGCTCCGATTTCAGGCTGCGACATTGCAGGTGCACTTGCAAAGGCTGCATGCGGTGAGCTTGCAGATGAAGTTGAGCTTTCGCCAAATTACAAGGTCGGGCAGAAAATGAGATTTTTCCTGCAGGATACGCTTGCATTCCCGGCATATTTAAAGAAAGAGAAAAAGAAATTCACTTTTGCTCTTAAATACATCGGCGGTCTTTTGAACCCCTGCACGCGCGACGGAGTTTTCAGTATATCCGACCCGCGCCCGGGAATGCGCTATCTGCGTCAGGCACTCGGAAAGCGAAACAAAATAATCAGGTGAAAGAAATGAAGTTTGATTTACACGTCCATACCGACGCATCGCCGGACAGCCGCACCACGGTGGAAGCAGCAGTCGCCGCCGCCCGCAAATCCGGGCTTGACGGGATTGCGCTTGCAAACCACAACAAATTTGTTTTGCCTGCGCCAACTGACGGTTTTGTTATAATCCCGGCGTGTGAGTATTCCACTGACGCTGGGCACATACTTACGTATTTTATAAACTCCCCGCTCGATGAGGGTCTTGCAAAAAATGAGCAGGGGCAATACCACTGGCGCGACATTTTAGAGCGCGCCCGCGCGCAGAATGCAATCATCATTTTGGCGCACCCCTACTCCCCGGTATATCCTAATCGAGAAGATGAGGTTTACACTGCGGTAGACGGCATTGAAGCATACAATGCGCGTATTGAACACTCGGCTGCAAAAACTCCTAACCCGCGCGCGCAGGAGAAGATACGCAATCTCGGTTGCGCATTCACCGCAGGAAGTGACGCGCATTTTGCACGTGAGATAGGCGCGGCATACTGGGAATACGACGCTGAGAGCGGCTCTCTTTCGGAGATATACGATGCCATAAAATCAGGCTGCGGCAGAGTTTACGGCGGTCGCGCAAAGGCTATATGGCGCCCATTGAGCTCGTGGCAGATGATGTTTGCGACAAAGCGCTGGGGGCGAATTCCAAATCTTATCGCGCGAACCGCAAAGGCGACCATGCAGCTTATTTATCCGAAAAGAACGCCCGAACTGATAGACATGAAAGGATTGGATAAAGAATGAAAATATATGATTTAGCCAGAAAGGCAAAGCACAAATATAAGGAATATGTAAAACAGCAGGCTGGGCGTTATTTAAGTCCGGTGCGCCGCCTTGAGCGCGTAGCACCACTCTCCTGCGGTCGCTTCGTCGCGATGACGTTTGATGACGGTCCGACGGTCATGCCCACCAATCCGCAACGCTCCGAGCGCGGACTGACTGACGATTTGCTCGACACGCTCAAAAAATATAATGCCAAAGGCACATTTGACGTTATAGGAACCACTGAGTTTAACTACCCCGACCAGGCGGGTCCGACCGGCTCTTTCACCTGGGGAGGTATTGCCTATGACCACTATCCGGATTTTCAAAAAGATGCTCTGGCAGGTGTTAAAAACCAGCCTGGACTTGTGCGCCGAATTTTAGAGGAGGGGCATGAGATTACAAACCACGGATACCGTCACATACTCTTTGGTCCCAACCGCATAGTATACGGAAAGCGCGTAAGCTTTGAGAGCATCCACGAAGTAATTGACGATTTAAGTACGCTCCACGCGATGGTAAAAGACGATTTCGGCGCGACTATCAAGATGTCACGCCCGCCGCATTATGTTGACGGCACACGCGACGGTCACAACTCATACGATGCGTACCGTTACATGAACTACCAGTACATGGCAGCAAGCTTTGACGGCGGTGGCTGGCAGGTAAGCGGCGATTACCAAAAGGACGTAGATGCGATGATAGCTCCGCTTGAGCGCGCTTTGAAGGAAAACCCGGACGCGTTAAACGGTCAGATTATCTTCCAGAAGGACGGCTGTAATATGTCCAAGGAAACGCCTGTTGCCGACGCGCTTGACAGGCAGCTTGAGCTTCTTACACAATACGGATACAAGGTAATAACCGTATCCGAGCTCATCGCGCTCTCACCCTTTGAGGATACGCCGGACAGTGACCCGGTGCACGCATCCGCGCGCGCGATGATAAATGCGGGTTACTGCGTAGCACGAAAGAACAACTCTCTCCAGCCTGATCGCGCGATTACGTTGGGTGAGCTCCTTACCTTCTGCGCTAATCCTGAGGAGATGCTTTCAAGCTACCGCGCATGGGTGGATGCGGGATTTAAGGCAGATGAAGAGGACTTAAAAATTGCAAAGGCGTGGCATATCGCACCGTCTCATCCGTATTTCCACGCGTTTAAAACCGCAGTGTCAAGCAATACAATCGCTGCGGAAAACCCCTCTAACCTGCGCTGTGACACGCCGGTGACACCCGCTCTGTTTTCAAAGATAACCACGGCTCTCAACTCAGGCGTTACCAAGGAATACACTCTTGTAAATGCAAAGGAGCAGCTTGCGGTACGCGATGTTCTCCCGGTGCTTGCGGAAATTTTACTTTAAGAGATACAAAAAGCCGACAGAAAAACTGTCGGCTTTACTTTTTATTCACTTATCTTCGGGAGTGCTTTTTCATCAAGGTATGGAAGAAGGTTTTCAGCGGATATACCCGCGCTGTGGTTCATGGTCATACCGGGTATTGTTCCTGCGAAAAACTCAATCTGCATATGGTCACCATACCATTGGATTTGGGCTTTGTCAATCTCGGAGAGAAGAAGCTCTTTATCATACATATCGCCCATTGCATCCACCATTATTCTCTTGGCTTGCTCCTCTGGCACGTTAAAGAGCTTCCACGGTGATACCACCTCACCGGTAGCCTTATCAAAAATAACGCTAAGATGCTTTACGTCAATTTCGTTTTCAAAATCCTCTGACGAGGCAGGCGTTATAAGCTCGGTTACCTGGCAGAGGTAATAGTCGTTCTCGTTACTGTTATACACCTCGCGCTGGAGAGGATGCGTTTTAAACCCTTCCTTGTCGGAAAGGTAGTCCGCATACGCGGCTTCAAGGGCGGTGGGAACATCGTAAAGCGGTGCTTGGTTGTAATAATACTCATCGACTTTTGCTTTTGCTTTA
>JAZTXE010000088.1:0-7977 GCA_045636205.1 Eubacteriales bacterium | reverse complement strand
GAACACTTGAGAATTTTACGCGCGACCAGGCGAGCGAGCGTATAGAAAGGCTCGGCGGAAAAACCGCGTCATCCGTTTCAAAGAAAACCACATATGTGGTTGCGGGTGAAGCTGCGGGGTCTAAATTACGCAAGGCTCAAGAGCTTGGAATAACCGTTTTGAGCGAGCAGGAGTTTATTGAGATGACTGAGGAGATGTAGTTTCCATGAAGGGAATATTAAAGCGCGTGTCAGCGCTTGCATATCTTGAGATAGACGATGCACTGAAGCTTGAAGCGGATATATGTGATATGATTTCTATGGCGGACAGTCTGTCAAATCTTCAGGTAGAAGGCGCGGATGACGGTTTTAGATTGCAACTTGGCCAGCTGAGAGAAGACGATGTCAAAAACCAAGAGACGAGTAAGGCGGTAGCTTTTACAAATGGGCTATATGTGCCTCGTATAAGAGGGGTGTAGCTTGTGAAAAAAGAATACTCGATATGCGAAACTCTTGATAAAATAGAGAGTGAGAATAAAAGGCTCAATGCGTTTCTCAGCGTAAATCAACAGGCAAAAGAAATTAAGGTGGATTATGGTTTGCCGCTTCAAGGTATGCCAATAGCTGTAAAGGATAATATCTGTACAGAAGATATGAAAACCACGTGTGCATCGCGCATGCTAAGCGGGTTTAAACCGGGTTATGATGCGCATGCAGTCGAGCGTTTACGAAAAGCCGGAGCAGTTATTATAGGCAAAACCAATATGGATGAATTCGGTATGGGCTCTACCGGTGAGAATTCGGCCTTCGGACATGTTGTAAATCCGTGTAAGGACGGATATGCGGCGGGTGGTTCATCCAGCGGTTCTGCGGCAGCTGTGGCGGCAGGGATTGTTCCGGCGGCGCTCGGCAGTGATACGGGAGGTTCGGTACGACAGCCTGCAGCCTATTGTGGCGTGGTAGGGCTTAAACCGAGCTACGGTGCGGTTTCCAGATTCGGTCTTATTGCATTTGCATCGTCAATGGACCAGATAGGAATTTTGGCAAAGGATGTAGAAACAACCGCGCAGATTGCACGAGTTATATATGGTAGGGATGATGGAGATCAGACCTCGCGGGAAATACATATTTTCGAGGATAAAGAATTTTCAGTAAGCGGGATTAAAATAGGAGTAAGCGATGCTTATAACCAAGCGGCAGACAGCGCGGTTAAAGCGGGTGTTAAGCGTGCAATAAGTGCGCTTGAAAAATGCGGTGCAAAGCCTGTCAATGTAAATGTTCCGATGACGGAGTATTTACTGCCTATGTATTATATTCTCTCGTCCGCAGAGGCTTCGTCCAACTTAGCGAGGTTTGACGGAATTAAATATGGTCTTAAGGCAGAAGGTTGCGAGAGCGTTGATGAAATGATAAAATCAGCGCGCAGCCGTGGTTTCGGAGATGAGGTGAAGCGCCGTATTTTACTTGGGACATTTGTTCTCTCGGAGGGATATTATTCGCAGTATTATCAAAAGGCAGAGCTTGCACGCGAAAAATTGAGACGTGAATGCGATGCGTTGTTTAGAGATGAATGTGACTTCTTTATTTCGCCGGTGTGTAAGACGGTTGCACCCAAATTGGGCGAGCTTACGCAAAAGGCTGTGTCCATATATGAAAGTGATTATTATACGGTAATTGCAAATCTCGTCGGATACCCGGCGATTTCGATACCGGTAGGGTGCAATAGTGAAGGTCTTCCGATAGGAGTGCAGATTATGGCGCGGCACGGCATGGATTCTGAACTTATAAGCCTTGCGCGCGTTCTTGAAAGGCAGATTAAAGGCGGTGATGTGCTGTGAGTTTTCAGCCTGTGATAGGTCTTGAGGTTCATGCGGAGCTTAACACGGAAACCAAGATGTACTGTGCGTGCCGCAATGAGTTTGGCGGTGAGCCGAATTCCCGTTGCTGCCCGGTTTGTACAGGTATGCCGGGGGCTCTACCGAGCCTTAATAAAAAAGCCGTCGAGTTTGCGATGATGGCGGGGGCTGCGATGAATGCGAAAATTGCAGCAAAAACCGCACAGAGCCGAAAAAATTACTTTTATCCGGATTTGCCTAAAGGGTATCAGATTTCGCAGTTTGCGCTTCCGCTATGCACCGACGGTGAGTTTGAGTATTTTTTTGAGGGTCAGGTTAAACGCGCTGCCATACGGCAGATACATATTGAAGAAGATGCGGGAAAGCTTATACACTTGCCAAGCGGTGAGACGATGATAGACTATAACCGTTGCGGTGTGCCACTGATAGAAATAGTTACGCAACCAATTTTTCATTCATCTGAGCAAGCGCGGGCATTTTTAGAGGCGCTGAAAACCATGCTTATGTACCTGGGTATATGCGATTGCCGTATGCAAGAGGGCTCACTCAGGTGCGATGTGAACGTATCTCTGCGAGAAGAGGACTCTAATGAGCTTATGCCGCGGGTGGAGATGAAAAACGTTAATACCTTTTCGGGTGCAGAGCGTGCTATTGAGTATGAGATAAAAAGGCAGACGGGAATTTTAAAATCCGGAGGAAAGGTAGAGCAGCAGACCCGCAGATGGGATGATGAGACGCGGGAAAGCTTTCTTCTGCGGAGTAAGGAAAATTCAGCGGATTACAGGTATTTTCGTGAGCCGGATATTCCTGTTATTGAGATACCGGATGCGGAGATAGATAGAATTAAGTCTAAATTACCTGAACTTGAAATTGCCAAGAGGACGAGATATATAAGTGAGCTTCATATACCGGAAGCTGCCGCGGCGCAGATAGGTGCTGACCCTAAAGTTGCAGCCTTTTTTGATGAGTGTGTTGGGTGCGGAGCCGCGGCGGAAAATGCTGCAAATTTAATCCTTGGCCAGGTGCAAAGCTGTGTCAATGAAAGTAAAACCGACATAGCAGAGTCGGGCTTAAACGGTGAGAATTTTGCGGGTGTTGTAAAAGCGATTGAGACCTCTGAGATAAGTGTATCTGCAGGAAAACGCGCGGTGGCATATTTGTTTGAAAACGGCGGGAGTGCGAGTGATGCGATTGAGAAGCTCGGGCTTTGTCAGTTAAACGATAAGGCACAGATAGATGCACTTGTCGAGCAGATTATTGAGGAGAATCCTCAAGCTGTAAGCGATTACATGGCAGGAAAGAAGAATGCGTTTGGTTTTCTGACCGGTCAGTGCATGCGCAAAAGCGGCGGGAGTGCAAATCCGCATATGCTTTGCGAGAGTATAAAAGAAAAGTTGGAAAGGCGGTTTAATTAAATGGAAACCATGATTTTTAAGACTGATTTGACGCTTGGAGATTATAAAAGCTTATGCAAGCTTCAAACAAAAGCGTCTACGCTTGTTGGTTCTTTGGCAGGTGGGCTTTTTATTAGCTTTGTGTTTATGCGGTTGCTTGTGTGGTCTGCGCCGCTTCTTGCGGCAGTGGCAGTTGCGGGATGCGTGATTGTCTATTTTGCCATACGTTTCTACATAAACTGGCGTGCGTCGAGGATATATGCGATGTCAAACGTATCGGATTTGCTGACTCTTACGTTAAACGAAGAAGGGATAACTCAGCAGGGGCAGCGCGGAGAGATAAAGCTTGAGTGGGACGATGTATATAAAGTTGCAGAGGTTAAGGACTGTTATTTTGTGTTTCTCACGCGCAACAAAGCTTTTTATTTCCCAAAGCGAAGTTTTGAGTCAAAAGAGTGCGAAAAGTTGTTTGTTGAATGGGTGGTAGAAAAGGTGCATCCGGGTAGAATAAAATTTAAAAGATCATAGTGGAAAAATCGGTTGTGGTTTCTAAGTCACAGCCGATTTTTTGCATGGAGAAAACCACAGATGGGGTTTAACTGTTTTAGGTTTTACATGCATCATGTGATTGTTTTTGTTCTAAACGGATCGGGGTTCTCATAAGATGTAGCAACACAAATGATGGAGGAAGAATTATGAGAAAGAAAAATGATTTACAAAAACGGTTTGGACAGGCGGTGCAGTTTTTGCCCCCGCGGTTTCGTGGTCAGGTGATGCAGATAGACGGAAGCCTTAAAGAACAGGCGGAGGAATTCAGGCTGAGGTCGGGGCAACGGATGACCGTACTTCTTCCTTCGGGAGAAGTGGAGATTGCAAGTGAAAGTCCGGTACGCCATGAGGAGCTCAATGCCGTGTTAGAGCTTGCTACCGGAGGGTCGGTGCATTCGGCGGCGGATAGTATAAAAAACGGATTTATAACCGTTT
This sequence comes from Eubacteriales bacterium, assembly GCA_045636205.1. Taxonomy (GTDB): domain Bacteria; phylum Bacillota; class Clostridia; order Oscillospirales; family JAAYXM01; genus JAZRUF01. The sequence goes on along the minus strand of JAZTXE010000088.1, from coordinate 3,765 downwards.
CCGGTGGACACAGAATAGGCATCTGCGGCACCGGAGTTTTAAAAAATAAAGAACTTTCCTTTATAAAAGATATATCCTCAGTATCGGTAAGAATTGCTAAGGAGTTTCCCGGGATAGCTGAAAAATTGGCACCTGAGTTGGTTATAGACGGTATGTTTGAAAATACGCTTATTGTATCGCCGCCGGGGTATGGAAAGACCACGATGCTTAGGGATTTGATACGTCTTCTCAGTTTTAATTTCAGGATTGCAGTGGCTGATGAGCGGGGTGAAATTGCGGCTAAGTACAGAGGAATTCCTCAATTTGATGTGGGCAAACAGACGGATGTTATGGAAGGAGTAAACAAGGCGGGCGCGATGATACTTATGCTGCGGTCAATGTCGCCGCAGATACTCGCGGTTGATGAGATAACCGCGGAGGATGATGTACACGCTATTGAGTATGCATCTAACTGCGGTGTAGGGTTATTAGCCACTGCGCACGGAGAAGATGCAGAGTCTCTTTTTAAAAGGAATTTATACAGAAGCCTTATGGAGCAGCAGATATTTAAATATGCTGTTGTGCTTAAAAAAAGCGGGCGTGAGCATACATATCGTATAGAGCGCTTGAGATAAGAAATTGCAGGAGATGAAAAACGAATGTTAAGAATAATTGGCGCAATCATGATTTGCAGTGGCAGTGCAGCGATAGGAATATCTGCGGCAAATCGGCTGGCGTTGAGGATAAATGTGCTCAACGCATGGATGAGTGTTTTGGATATGATGCATTCTGAAATAAAATTTTTATTGACGCCGATAAATGAGCTTATGGCAAAATGCAGAAGAAGTGTGAAAGAGCCTATAAAAACGTTCTTTGATGAATGTACGGAAATATGCAATAAACACCCGGATATAAGCTTTTACGGTGCATGGAGCACTGCACTCAGTCGTGCGGATTATATGGAGCTTACCGGGCAGGAAAAGCAGATTTTGCTTGATTTGGGAAATACGCTTGGACGGTATGATGCAAACGAACAGGCGGTTAGGATTGAGCATTTGAGAAAGGTGCTGGAGGGACGTGCAAAAGTTGCAGAGAGTGAAAAGGGAAGATTGGGAAAGTTGTATGGAAGTTTAGGTGTTGCTTGCGGGATAGCATTGGTGATTGTATTCGTTTAAGACATACTTCTGTGGCAATGCCGGATAGGTGAGAAAATATGCAAGTCGATTTAATTTTCAAAGTAGCGGCGATAGGGATTTTGGTATCCGTACTAAATCAGCTTCTGATACGGTCAGGCAGAGAAGAACAGGCGATGATGACAACTCTTGCCGGACTTATAGTGGTTTTAATGATAATTATACGCGAAATAAGTGCGTTGTTTGATTTAGTTAAGAGTACATTTGGGTTTTAAAATGGATGTTTTGATTAAATGCGCGGGCTTGGCGGTGATTTCAGCAATAGCTGCATTGTCAATAAAGAGGAGTGCACCGGAGATAGCGGTTGTTTTGCTTATTTGTGCAGGGGCTGTGATAATGTGGTCGGTGACAGGCGCGGTAAATAACATAACGTCGTTTATAGATGATATGGTAGGATATTCAAGGGTTATAAAACCTGTCTTTTCACCACTTATAAAGACAGTTGCGGTTTCTGTTGTAAGTAAGATTTCTGCGGATGTGTGCAGAGATGCGGGAAGTGCGGCATTAGCATCCTGCATGGAGTTTGCAGGATGTGTGGTAGCGGTGGTAGTTTCGCTTCCGCTTCTCATGAGCGTGATGGAATTGGTGGCATCTATTTAGATGGGAATGAGAAAATAATGAAGTTTGTTTTGACATTATTTGCTTTCACGGTATTTTTGAGCGGTACTTCATATGCGGCGGGTGAGTCTTTTTTTCAGCGGCAGTACGATGCATTGGATATAGAGGCACTTGAAGAAAGTGTTCCCGAGTCTGCTCGGGATGGATTTTTGGTGGAAGAAAGTCTCTCGCTCGATAAAGGACTTAAAAAGCTTAAAGGCCGTCTTTTCGGTGAGTTTGAAAATGTGTTTCGCCGTGGACTCAGGAGTGCGGCGGTTATTTTGGTGATTGCCGCACTGTGTGGAATTGTTATGCCGTTATATGCAAGCGGACAAAACGGCAGGTTGCCCGAATTTGTTGTTACTGCAGGAGCGCTTGCGATTACTGCGGCATGTACCGGAAGTTTGAATACGATTATCGGTATGGGGCAGACTGCGGTGGAGGAGATAAACTCTTTTTCTAAAACTCTTCTGCCATCGTTATGCGCAGCGGCTACGGCTGCGGGTTCACCTTTGGCGGCTACGGCAAGATATACGGCTACGGTTTTTTTTGCGGATTTACTTGTAAGCGCTGTAAAAAACTTGTTTTTTCCTATGGTTTATGCCTATATCATCGTTGCGACTGCGGATGCGGCGATTGACAACAGCGCATTGGGTAAAATATCGGATTTTATTAAGTGGCTGGTTTCGAGCGGACTTAAAATTGCTTTGACGGCATTTGTTGCATATTTAAGTGTATCGGGAATTCTCGCAGGAGCAGGTGACGGAATAGGGGTTAAAACCGCAAGGTTTGCAATAAGCGGTGCGGTTCCTGTTGTCGGCGGCATAATAGCCGATGCGGCGTCAACGGTTATAGCAGGAGCAACGGTTATGAAAAATGCCATTGGTGTTTTCGGGATGCTTACGGTTTTATCCATATGCTTAACACCGTTTCTTACGCTTGGTATAAATTACTTCCTTTTTAAGTTGTCTGCAACGATTATTGCGCCGATGACGGAAAGCCGACTGTCACATTTGGTGGAAAGGATTGGAGGCAGCTTTGGGATAGTATTTGGGATGTCTGCATCTTGCGCGTTGCTGATGTTTTTGTCAATTTTAAGCAGTATGTATGTGATAGGTGTAATATAGAGGGACGGTAAAATGGAACTTGTAAAAGACTGGATTGGCGGAATATGTGCGGTAGCGATAATCGTTTCTGTAATAAAGGCGATTGCGCCGCAAAATTCCGCAGGACGATGCGTACAGCTTATCGGTGCTTTGGTTCTTATATTGGCGGTTGTTTCGCCGTTTAAGTCTATGAGTGTATCGGATATTGTGAAGAATGACCGCAGTTACGAGCTGGAGTTTGAGAAGCAAAGCCACAATTTACAGGAAGAAAATGAAAAAATTCAGAAACAAATCATAGAAAAGGAAGTGTGCTCATATATATCTCAACGAATGCTCGATTTTGGATTGTCGTGCAGAGTGATAACCGTCGAAATAGTAAAAAGGCAGGACGGATATTTATATCCCGAAGAGGTCAGGATTATAACAGAGCAAAAGCTTTCTCAAGCCGAGCGCAAGGAAATTGAAAAGGTGATAAAGCGAGAATGCGGCATTGCAGAGGATAAAGTTGCATTTGAGTCAGAGGGAGGTTTATAAACCTTGGATATAAGAAATATTTTTGTAAGATTTCAAAAGCTTGTTTCTTCAAACAAATATTTGCTCATTATAATCGTTGCGGGAGTGGTGATACTTATGCTTCCAAGTGGCGGGGAGAAAAAGGAAGTGGTGACGGATACCAAAGTGCAAAGTTTTGATGCCGAAGGGCTTGAGAGGCGTATAGAAGAGATTTTGGAGAGCGGAGCGGAGGTGGGTAGAGTTGATGTTGCGTTGACGATGAAATCTGGGATGGAGTATGTTTATGCAGAGGAGACAAAACTCAATACGCGCGAGCAGAGGGATGACGGAGACACTAAGGATGTAAATCGTGACAGTGATAGGAGGCCGAGTATTCT
>JAZTXE010000087.1:0-12674 GCA_045636205.1 Eubacteriales bacterium | reverse complement strand
TAGGTGGCCATGCCGCCGAAGCTTTGGTTCGTGCAGGTATAGGTCAGCTCACCTTCATAGACCATGACACTGTTTCAAGAACCAATATAAACCGCCAGATTATAGCTTTGCACAGCACGATTGGAAAACCCAAAGCCGAAGTAATGCGTGAGCGTGCGCTTGATATTAATCCAAATGCAACCGTCCACGCAAAGGTTATGCGCTACTCGGCAGATACTCGCGATGAACTTTTTTCGGTAAAATACGATTTTATAATTGATGCTATTGACATCGTAACCAATAAAATAGATTTAATCTGCACTGCGCATGAAAAAAACATCCCAATAATCTCGGCAATGGGTACCGGAAATAAACTCGACGCCTCAGCTTTCTCGGTTTGCGACATATCAAAAACCCAGAATTGCCCACTCGCCCGCATTATGCGAAAAGAATTAAGACACCGTGGCATAATTCACCACCCGGTCGTTTTCTCGGAAGAGTTCCCTCTCACTCCCCAAAGCGAAGTGCAGGACTCTGTCCCGGGTCGCCGCAGCACTCCGGGAAGTGTATCCTGGGTTCCCGGATGTGCAGGCATGATAATGGCAGGCGAAGCGGTACGCTATATTGCAAAACTGTAGATTTATCGGCTGTTGTTTTCTGCATCAGCCGTTTTTTCTTTTGTCCCCATCCTTCCTCTCAGCACGCATTTTTCCATAGTTATTGCATTGACATTCACCACTGCGCGTGCTATTATTTTTTTATCTGTTTATAATTTCTTACCCCCTGTACGAAAGGATGATTATTTATGAAAATAAGAGTAGGTATTGCCGGATACGGTAATTTAGGTCGAGGTGTCGAAGCCGCGCTCAACATGGTTGATGACATGGAGCTCGTCGCCTTATTTACGCGCCGTGACCCATCCTCTATTAAAACCCATACAAACATTCCGGTTTATTCTATAAATGATGCCAAAGCGCATAAAGATGAAATAGACGTCCTCATCCTATGCGGAGGAAGCGCAAACGATTTACCTGAGCAAACCCCCGAGCTTGCCAAATATTTCAATGTTGTTGACAGTTTTGACAACCACGCCAAAATTCCCGAGCACTTTAAAAAAGTTGACTCTGTTTGTCAGGAAAACAGAACCGTCGCGGTCATCTCTTCAGGCTGGGACCCGGGAATGTTTTCCTTAAACCGCCTCATCGGTCAGGCAATCCTTCCCTGCGGCAACGATTATACATTTTGGGGCAAAGGTGTAAGCCAGGGACATTCTGATGCAATACGCAGAATCCCCGGAGTGGTTGACGCACGTCAGTACACCATACCGGTAGACTCCGCTCTCAACGCGGTGAGAAACGGCGAAACACCTGATCTCACCGTAAGGCAAAAGCATCTGCGTGAATGCTTTGTCGTCGCAGAAGACGGCGCAGATAAAATAGAGATTGAAAACGCTATAAAAACCATGCCTAATTACTTCGAGCCGTATGACACCACTGTCCACTTCATTTCTAAGGACGAGCTCATGCGCGACCACAGCGGCATCCCGCACGGCGGCGTTGTATTTCGCAGCGGTGTAACCGGCTTTGATAAGAAGAATAAACACATTATCGAATACCGCCTGCAGCTTGATTCAAACCCGGAATTTACATCAAGCGTACTTTGCGCTTACGCCCGCGCTGCATATCGCTTAAGCCGCGACGGCAGCTGCGGTTGCAAAACTGTATTTGATATAGCACCGGCTCTTCTCCATCCCGCATCACCCGAGGAGCAGAGAAAAAATCTTCTTTAATTTTCATAATAAAACCAAAACGCCTTTGGCATAAAGCCAAAGGCGTTTTTTACTTAAAAAGAAGCACGGACTCTTACTTGTCCTGAGACAGGTTAAACTTTTTATTGAAGCGATCAACACGTCCGCCGGTGTCAACCAGTTTCTGTTTGCCGGTAAAGAACGGATGACATTTGGAGCAAACTTCAACACGAATATCCTTCTTGGTTGAGCCGGTCTCAATAACATTACCACAAACGCAGGTAATAGTAGTCGTGCCGTATTCCGGATGGATTCCTTCTTTCATTATTTTCACCTCTTTCGGTATACAAGAAATACGCAGTGACTAAATCATATCACATTTGAGAATAAAACGCAAGAGATTTTTTTAATTTTTCAAATTAAATATACTTTAGCTGTCTATACAAACACTATTTAAGCTCTATAACCTTGCCCGACCGCAGAAAGAACAGCACCTTGCGACAGACCTTTTCCCCGAATATTTCCTCCAAAGCATAGGCATATGCCCTGAGCTGCTCGTTATAGCGTCGATACGCTTCGGCTTCGTCTATATCCCCCGCATCGGTTTTAAAATCCACCAAAACAATCCCCTGCTCGGTTTTAAAAAACAAATCGGCTACACCTTGCAAAATCATAGTTTCATCCGGTGCCATATGCTCCGCCGGAACAAGAACCGAAAAGCGGAACTCACGCCAAATCTTTTGAGCTTTAAGCACCTCGACCCCTATATAGGATTTAAAAAAGCGCATAAGCATCTCAGGTGTCACCGCTTCAAACTCTTTATCCGTAAGCTGACCCATCGCGTAAAGTCTTGCAAGCTCGCCCTTAACACCTTCTAAATCGACACACTTGGAAAAATCCACAAGCTGCATCGCAAGATGCGCAGCAATTCCCTTTTCCGCAGGTGTAAGCCCCTTTTCACGAACAAATTCCGGACGCACAAACCGTTTGGATTTCTCCTCCGGTTCGGCTATTCCCTCAGCTGATATGCAATTTTCTTCAATCAGTGTCCTTATCCCGGTAGCAGTAATCTTTGACGGTGCCTCAGAGGCCTTTGCATAAGGATATTCGTATTCAAACTTCTCTCGAAACTGCGTAAAGTCCCACATGCTCGGCATATCCTCTATTCCTGCCGCATTTTCTTTTCCCCGAGCAGCTTTTGTATCAACCTCAGGATTTATGATTTTAACATCAAAATGCATCCTCTTCGCATCAAGTATCGGCGATGCATTTATGCACTCCCTCAGCTCACTCCCCTCACTTGAGAATAAAAGCGGTGCCAAAATCCACGGAACCGGTCCTGTATCATTTAACTCCTCAGCTGAAAACTCCTCTCCGCCAACTACTTGAGAATATACATTTCCAAGTTTTTTTACAGCATCCGGAAGAGAACAAACTATAAAAAGCTTTTCTCTGGCTCGCGTCAGAGCAACATACAGCACTCGCATTTCTTCACTCTTCATCTCGCAAAGAATTTTCTGTGCCACCGCGGCACGCGAAACCGACGGATATGCCGTAGGCGGTTGGATATCCGTCACATTCAATCCCAATCCAAGTTCCGGATGAATAATCACCTTTTGAGTCAAATCCGAGGTGTTGAATCTATGATTGAAATCCGCCACAAACACAACCGGAAACTCCAAACCTTTCGACTTATGTATACTCATAATGCGAACCGCGTCCGCATCCGTCAAAGAATTTACGGCTATATTCTCACCTTTCTCGGCAAGCCGTGCAATCCTCTCAAGAAAAGAATATAATCCGCGAAATCCGTTTTCCTCAAAGCTCTGTGCATAGTAAAAAAGCTCAAGTAAGTTCCGTCGTCTCTCCGCTCCGCCCGACAGCGCTCCGATAATACCCAACGCATTCGTTTCACAGTAAAGTTTCCAAATAAGCTTGTCACAGCTTAAATCCTCAGAAAGCTCGCGCATGGTATAGTACACCCTTAGAAACTCGCGGCATTTTTCGCCCGTCTCACCCGTATCTCGCCCGGATACCTTTTCTATAGCGGATATATAACTTCCTCCCGCTCGCCGTACAATACTTAAATCATCCGCAGAAAAGGCAAACAGCGGGGAGCGCAAAGCTCCAACCAGTGCAATTTCATTGAGTGGATTATCTATAACCGTAAGCAACGATATTATCATCGAAACCTCAGGAGTATCAAGAAGCCCTGCAGCTTTATCCGACACACAAGGTATCCCCGCACGTTGCAGCGCATTTTCAAAAACATGCGCTTTATCAGCGAGAGAACGAAGTAATATCACAACATCTCCCCAACGCATCCTGCGTCGGTTACCGTCTTTTTCCTGAACCCAGAATCCCTCATCGACCATACTGCGTATTTCCCCCGCAAGCCAATCAGCCTCAATTTCGCGTGCAGCAGGTGAAATTTCCTCCTGAGAGTTCTCTCTCATTTCATTAAGATTTAATATAACCACTTCCGCAGCATTTGACTGTCCTGAATACTCATCATATCCGGCTCCCAAGTACAGATACTCCTCAGGTGTGTATTTAATATCACCCAACTCATCACTCATAACACTGCTAAACAAAGCATTGCATGCATCCAATACCTGGGCACGCGAACGGAAATTGCGGCTTAAGTTAACAACACAAGCCTGCCCAACTTCCGCCTCCGCTATAGGCTTAAAACTTCTGTACTTCTTTAAAAAAATCTGTGGATCAGCAAGCCTGAATCGGTAAATAGACTGTTTTACATCACCCACCATGACAAGATTTTTTTCCTCTTTGGACACCGACCTGAATATAACATCCTGAATGCAGTTACTGTCCTGATACTCGTCAACCATTATCTCCGCCCAGTCTTCGGAAATCTCTTTCGCCAACGCAGTCGGGAATACAACATCATTTGCAGCATCGTATTTTTCCACCAACAGCTTAAGCGCAAAATGTTCAAGATCAGAATAATCCAAAGCATTACGTCGCTTCTTTTCTTGCGCAAACTTCCCATCAAGAGCCTTCGCTGCACATGCAAGCGCCCATGCAACCGGCAAAAGCTTTTTACTCTCGCCAGAAATCTCATCTGAGTTTTTTAAAAACCAATTTTTGCGAAGCTTTTCAACCCTGTCCTTAATCTGACCGCGTATAGCCTTGACGAGTTCCTTCTTTTCCTCATTCTCGTATTTGCGCAACGAACCCAATCGCATAAAGCTTATCTCATTAAATATCTTTACAACCGAATCCCAACCACTCGACACCGCTCTCAACAAGAGAGCTATAATCTCACTGTCACACATAAACGCAGGCAAATACGCTTTCTCAAGAGCCTCATCACCTTTTATCTGCTCCAGAGCACGTCTGTTTAAAAGCTCAAGCGCGTTTAGCGTTTCACGAGTCTGACTCAATAAATACTTTCCCCAGGATGAATCATCCGGTGCAGCGCCCTCATCCTTCGAAAAACTATTTTTTATCCCATCCAGCCATTCTTCGGGAAACACCTGACTGCGGCTTTTCGCATGGAGTTCAAGTACAGCTTGTACAAGATTTCTGTCATCGCGTTCGCCGAAAAGTGACTCTGCCGCAGGCATAAACCAATCCTTGCCGTAGCTCTCATCTATAACCTCTTCACACAACTCCATGCGCAAAGAACTTGCTTCACTCTCGTCCATAATGCGGAAATCTCCGGGTATATCTATCAAATGACCATGAGTCCTTAGAACAGATGTGCAAAACGCATGGATAGTAGAAATATGCGCTCCGTGTACAAGTGTAAGCTGTCTGCGCAAATATGCATCCTTCACCGCCTTTGATGCACGCCCGTTCAATGCCGTTAGGATTTTTTCACGCAGCTCGGCCGCCGCAGCATTGGTATAGGTTATCATTAAAAACCGCGTTATATCCTCTTTATCCTCTATCACACGGCGCAAAAGTCTCTCAACAAGCACAGCGGTTTTTCCCGAACCCGCAGCCGCACTTACCAAAAGTGCACTGCCTCGGTGCTCAATAGCTTGAAGCTGCTCATCTGTCCACTTAACATCCGCCATGCTCATTCACCTCCTCCGTATTTTCACAAAAGAACTCCGCCGCATTATTCTTATATAAATAACGCGCCTTATCCCCGGCCTTGCCGTCAAACATACACGCGCTCCAATATGGGCAATTCACGCATGCACTGTCCGTCCTGCTCTTGTAGTACGGATTTGCATCAATATCGCCGTTAGTCAGCGTCACGGCTATTGTCCCAAGCGTATCGTCAATATGTTCTTTAAGCTTTTTGAAATTCTTCTCACTTATAACACTTGAGCGCGCACTCGGATTTCCATCCTTACCAAATCCAAAAGGCAAAAACCGAGCTTCCTTCTCAATACCATGCTCCATCTCTCGCAGTATATTTTCGTCATTTACCAGAACTCCCTTGCGCTTTACCGCCTTATCGTGAAGATTTGCTATCTCCTCTGCGCTTTCACTTCCGCTTATCGCAAGCTCCGGATTTCGTGCCGGTACGTATAACACACCCGCAGGAACTATCTCTTTGCCATATAGCTTTTCTCCTTCTTTCTCAAGCGCAAACAGATAAACCAGAAGCTGTATGTTAAGTCCGTTTAAAACCTCGTCCATGCGGAACTCTTTTTTCCCGGTTTTGTAGTCCACAACGCGCACACAAAGCCTTCCGTCCGGCATCTCCATACCGTCAACACGGTCTATAAATCCCTCAAGTTTAAGCCGAGCTCCATCCTTGCTAAGGCGCACCGCAGGCAGATGTCCTCCACTATCAGATACCTTAAGTTCAAAGCTAAGCGGTCTGAAGCTTGATGCATTGAGTTCCTCTCGTATATCCTTTGCAACCGCAACCGCAGTTTTGCACAATCGCTCAAATAAAAACTTAAATCTCTGAGTTTTGCTCTCAAACCCTCCGAGCATTTCTTCTGCATACTCATATGCCGCATCGCGTGCAATTTTCTCCACCTGCTCAGGCGTAACCACCTTTGTGCCACCCAACTCCACAATCTTCACCATTGTTTTTTCCAGAATATAGTGGATAAGCGTTCCCGCAACCGGCGCATCAAGCTTTGCAGGTTCAATTTTTTTAAGCTTTAAACCGTATTGCAAAAAGTACCTGTATCGACATGCACCGAATACATCCGCACGTGACGCGCTCAAGCGAATTTCTCCGCCAAAAATCGCGCGTATATTATCTCTGTCCTTTATTGGTCCGCGCAAAACTTTTCTCCCGCGCTCAGCAAGCTTTAGTTTTCTCCCCCATTCATCGCATTTTGAAAACCATTCGCGTGCACCTTTCCATTCATCTCCGCCCTGAACAGTCGCATCAAAACACGGTGCTACAGCCGTCGCCTGAACCTCAGCTCCGGCTCTTTTAACAGAAATTGACGGGAACATTTCTCTCAAGCGAGTGTATATAAAAGACTCCCGACCTTTTTCTCCCGACGGCATATTCATAAGCTTTGATACAATCAGTCTTTCACGTGCAGAGGTCATTCCCATATAAACAAGGCGAAACTCCTCTTCGAGCCCGCGTTTTAAATCCGGTGCAATTTCTATTCCCGCATCCGTCATAATACGAAATTCATTTTCCGTAAAAATCGCATTTTCTGACGAAACCTTCGGTACAACACCGTCATTAACACCCAGTATTATCTGGCAACGCACCTGCCCCAGCATTCCCGGGCGTGACAAATCCCCAAGCGAAACCCTATCCAGAGCTGTCGGTATTGTTCCCACCTCATACTTACTCAGCACGAGTGCAAACAGACGGCAGAACTCATCAATTTCAAAATGAGTATCACCCAAAACCTTACCTATACTGTTTACGCAATCGCAGAGCACCTGCCAAAGCGATGCGTATTCTTCCGCCCCCTGCAAATCACCGCGCGCTCTCAAAGCAGCAGCGCGCAACTCAAGTCTCACTGCCAACCCTATATTCTCGAAATAATTAAAGAGAGCACAGGCGCATCCCTGACCGGTAGGATTTTCTTTCATTGCATTTTTAAGGTTTATAAGCGGAATACGAACTTTGTCACGCAAACGGTTTAAAATCTTAAGGAGTCGTGCGCTGTTTTCATCCTCACCGACACCATATCCGAGCGGATGCTTGGTAAACCCCTTTTCTCCGCTCCAATCAGCACCTCGCAAATGCCATACAGACATATACTCCTCCAGAATGTCACAGCCCTTCCTGCTTATCCCGATAAGACCGTTTTTTATATATCTGAGCACATCGTCATACCTGAAATCACCGCTTATGCACTTGAGCGCATTTACCGCAACAGAAACCGCAGCCTTTTCGAGCACCGGGCTTTTTCTACTCAAGTACACCGGCACACCGTAGTATGCAAACACTGCTTCAACCGTATCTGCATACGCATCAACATCTCTGACACTTACGGCAATATCACGGAAACGATAATTCTCATTTCTGACAAGCTCAAGAATTCGCGATGCCGCAAACTCACATTCTCTGTATATGTTCTCACATTCACTCAACTCAATTGGTGCATCCCCCTCAAAGGGTATAACATCCTCATCCGATATTATATTCTTCTCCAAATACTCAAAAGCCTTATTTGTCGCCCTCTGATTTTCCTCCAACCTTATTACCTGATTCTTTCCAACGCAAAAACTCTGCAGTCTTTTAAAGGTTTCGTTGGCTTTGGCAAACGCTGCAGACTCATCCTCCGTATCCGCACATATAGACACGGTAACCTGCTCAGCTTGGGCAAAAATCGTCTTTAAAATTTTATATTCTATCCCCGTGAAACCTGTAAAGCCATCCACCCATACAGTCTTTCCGGCAAAGAACTCAGTTTTAAGCAAATCCTCTGCAAGCTTTTGTATCTGCCCGGTTGCATCTATGCCACCGTTTCCGACACTCGCCTGATAGCATGCATACAATACCGATATATCCTCAAGCTTTTCTCTGAGCGACTTTGGAAACTCAGCCGCCTTTTCCATGAGTTCCTCCGGCAGAAGCCCACTATCCTTCACCCTGTCTACAAACGCAAGCAATGTATCCAGAAACTCCGGTCTTGCCGAAGCGTTCTTTAGCACCTTAAACGCGCAGCGCGCTTGTCCTACCGCCTGATGCATATATATTATCCTGGCCCCGTCATCCAAAAGTGTCTTGGATAACCCCCCCGCCTGAGCCGCAACAAGCCGGCATAAGCGCCTGAATGTGGTTACCTCGGCACTCGCCGATATACTGTTTGACGCAGCCTCGCAAAGCATCCTTTCCATAGCATGAGACTGTTGCTCAGGTACAAGAAGGATTATATTCTTTTTTCCGTCATGTGCTGCCTCGGATACTTCCCGAAGCACCTGCGTTGTCTTACCGCTTCCGCTTCTTCCGAGCAAAAATCTCACCATAATGCGTTTCACACCTTTTTCTTTTACTTAAAATAATTTTAACACACAATGCATATAGCGTCCATAGAAAAATGCCCCGGAAACATAAAGCCACCGGAGCATTTTAACACCAAATATTATTTACCTATATATCCGTACTGAACAAGCAAATTGTATACCATCTGCACAATTTCTGCACGTGTGACATTTGCATTCGGATTTATTCTGTTATTGTTGTCACCGCGAATTATTCCCTCCTGAATACACTCGGCAACATCCGTCTTTGCCCAATCAGCCACATCTCCGGCATCACTGAATTTCCCGACAAGCTCATCAGCTTGACTTTTCGTCAAGGTTGTCGACTCAGTAACAGATAAGTTCTTAGCTAAACGTGAAGTTCTCGCAAGAATTGCAATAGCTTCCTGACGCGTGATATTGCGCTCAGGCTTAAACGTATTATCTCCATATCCGTTTATAAGTCCGTATTCAACCGCAACCGCAGTTGCAATGTAATACGAGTCCGTAAGCGTTACATCCAGGAACTTGCTTGCGCCACTCTTGTCCGTATAAATACCCATGCCTTTAGCAACAATGCTTGCAACCTCCGCACGTGTCGCCGCCTGCGACGGGCTCATTTTTCTGCCCGAGAAGTCTCCAAGAATTTGGCGCGATGCGAGTGAATACACAGCATCAACCGCCCATGTCGGCGTATCCGAGAAAGTGCGCTTATCACTGATTACCGCATATACTCCGTTCTGACGTGTTCTCGCCACCAAATATGCATCACCGTTTGCCCGAATACTCATATGCGACGGAACATGATTTATAACACCGGAGGTTTCTACGCGTACAACCGTTGCCATCTTCTCTGCCAATCCCGCAGGCACAATAAAGCTCTTTTCTACATATTCATCAAACTTAGTTATCGCACGTGTAGTATTGGTACTCTTATATTCAATGGTAAAATCAGTAGGCGGTGCAATAACTGTATATCCCCCGTCATCGGCAGCCTTCTGCAAGTCGGATGAATATACGTTCGCCGCACGGTTTACAGATATGTCCACAGCAACATTAGACGAATCATCAACCTTAAGTTCATTTTTTATTTTTTTCATATCAATAAGGCTGAGCGAAATCTGATGAACCGCAGTTGCACATTCAATCGAAATACTTCCGTTCCTCTCACAGAGCATCTCGATTATATCCCCGGGTATACTCAGAGTACCGCCTTCGGCATCCGACGGCATTATCGCAGCAAGAACCACACCTTGCCCTTTAACCGTAATTTTTGGTTTTGCGCTCGCGCTGTCAACTTTAACCGTATAGTTAGTGTTTCCTTCACCGTCAGTTGCCACATTGTTTGAAGTAAAATCAACTACGGCTCCATTTAACATAACAGTTACTTCTTTAACCTGATTTTCCGAAGAAACATTACCCTCTTCGTTTCCGTTATCGGTAACGTTATCCTGCTTATTTTCATCTTTGTTGTCTTCCTGGGTATCGTCATCACTCTTACCGTCATCTCCGGTTTGAGTATCATCTTCTTTCGAAGAACTTATTTCGTCCGTATAATTTCCGGTTCCGTATTCATCAACATAATCACTGTATATATTATTCTTCTGAATATTTCCATCGTAATCCTGAATGGTATTTCCGTCTATGCGGAACCGAACCGTTCCGGAAAGATAATCACGCAGTGTTATAAGAATACTGTTATTTTTGTAAACTTCCACATTCTTATATGAATCAAAGCTTCCCCATGTATTATTCAGATAAATGTCAATGCCGCCAAGAAGCTTTTGTGTAGTAACCGCACGAATTTCCCGATCGAAATAAATACGAACCATCTTATTTGATTTATCGTAGACTATTCCTGAATACTCAGGACCTCCGTCGGCTACCTCGCCACCCATGTTAAAATAATCACTGTATATATCCTGAAGAATCGAATCCCCCGAAGTTATGTCTGAAATAACGCCACTCTTTATACATACTCGGTTATTATTTCCTGTTATTGGATAGTAGACCTTTATGATCAATGTATTTCCTTCAATTTCAACCTCATCATAATTCGAAAGAGAAGAGTAATACCCGCCGTTTCTTGAAATGCTTATGCTTGATTTAAACATGGCTGTGCTGACACCCGACGTACGTCTGATATTCTTATCGAAAGTAAATATAATTCTTCCGCCCTCAGACTTCACTTCAGTCTTGACAACCTCCGGTGCATCCGTATCAAGCGCATTGACAGCCGGAGTAATTATGTCGCTTAAATTTACATTTCCTGTGGATTTACTCTGCACCTTGCCCTGACTTATCTTAAATTTGGACATATATCCGCTCAATGCAGTGCCCAGAGTTATAATTATCTGACCCGATGAGCCGTCGACCGTCACCTGATCGGATTTGATTACTTCCGTAAAGTTCTTTCCGTCACGTGCCAAAGATATGTATCCGTTTTTAAGAGAGCTGTCACTCGGGTATCCCGAAATCGCACCGCTGAATGTAATCGTTACCTTCTTCTTTGTCTTATCAATTGAAATTCCCTTACTGGATGAAAGAGACGGGTCTGATGCATTGATATTCGCCGTCACAATTCTTCTGGGCTGATTTTGCAGTGCCCCGGCTTCAATTACAAAATAATTGGTTTTCTTTGTAAGCGGCTCCGGAAGATTTACAACAATCGAATCAGAGCGCACGGTAACCGTGGCAAACGGAGCAAGTGACGACTCACTTCCGTCGTCTTGACTGAGTTTTATTTTGCTCTTTACATTCACTCCCGTAGCCTCGGCAATTTCACCGGAAAACTGAATTGTCGCAACAGTTCGTGTTTCATTTAGAGAAACCGACTCTATAACCGGTTCAGCAGCCGATGCGCCTGCTCCTACCGACAATATGCTAATGAGCATGCACATTACCAGCACGGCACTCTGAACCTTTTTAATGATTTTGTTGTTAAATAACATCTCCATAACCAAACTCTCCTACTCCGCTTTTTTCTTACATCTGTAAACAGATATATTTACTGATACTATAATAATATTTTATAGTCGCGGAAAAGTCAATCACATCCTACAAATTTCTATGCTTTTTTTCTTTTTTTGTGCACTCTTTCATAGATGACTACTTGAATATTTTATGTTATACTGGAAGCATCCTTTAAGAAGTGAGATTAAATTATGCAAATAACGATTTTATCCGCATCTTCAAAATTTATACACAGTACATTGGCTCCCTGGTATCTTAAAGCCTCCCTTGGAACCGAGCACAATGTAACAATCCTTGAAACGAGCATAAATGAACCTGCAGAGCAAGTAGTGCACTGTCTTTTTGATACACGTCCGCAAGTTCTCTGCGTTTCGTGCTATATATGGAACGTGCGCTATATCTCAGACATCTGCCGTGAGATAAAGTTAATTCTCCCCAATCTTTGCATACTGCTTGGTGGTCCGGAAGTATCTTTCCGCGCATTCAATTTTTTAGAAGAAAACACCTGGGCGGATGCGGTTCTTTGCGGAGAAGGCGAAGAGCTTTTACCAAACGTTATAAAAAACTTTCACAATCCCGAAGGCATCAAGGAAGTCGG
>JAZTXE010000086.1:0-15616 GCA_045636205.1 Eubacteriales bacterium | reverse complement strand
CATAGCTCCAGTTTCCGTGCTCGTCAATACCAAACTCATAGAACGCACCAAAGTCATTTGACGGGAACTTTCTGCGGCATGCCGGGCACTGTAGCTTCCACGGTGAATTTATTACATCATACAGCCACGGACAGTGATCCTTTGCGGTAAGTGCCGTCAAATTGGTATTGCAGTAACGGCATACGTTTGAACGTGCATCCGGATCACTTGCTGAACCCGGAAATGATGCTCTCGGAAGTTCCTGAGGCGAGAGGAGATTCCACAGATATTCGTCCATTCCCGGCTCAAGATAAGTCTTAAGTGCATTTTCAACCTTTTGAAGGCTTGATCTAGCCCAACTATATTTAACTACGTTTTCACGCGCATTAGCTTTTTTCTCTGAAGTATAATATGTGGACTCGGTTTTTCCATCGTGTACACGAACATCCAAAACCGCGCTCTCTGTTACATCACCGATTGTAATTTCGCAAGTAATCTTTACGTTACCAACGCTTACAGGTGTTACCGCACCGGCATCTGAAACCGTTGCAACCGCCTGGTTTGAGCTCGTATACTTATACGAAACTCCCATCGCCTCAGCACCTTCGGCCGTGATAATATTCCCACTCGTATTGTACATCGTCGTAACAAGGTCTGCAATATATGTTCCCGCATCACGTATTTTAAGTGAAGCCGTCGGGTTGTCCTTAAGTTTGATAGTAACCTTGTCGAGTGGCACGGCAGGAACTACAGTTACCGGAACCATGAATGTTCCTCGAATCTCGCCGTCTATTACAATGTTTACGGTTACGTCTTCACTTCCCTCAGCTATACCGGTTATAGCCGCATAAGGCTTATCATCCTCATCGTACTCAAGTTTTATATCGACCAAATCACTTGTCTCTTCAAAATATGCACCGAGCAAATCCTCGTTCGCGTAAACAACTATATCTTCATTTACTCCTACTGATGGAGTAAGCGGTGCATTTGCCTGAGTCCCTAACTGCACTGTAGTAATCTCAGCAGTCGTTATGTTAATATCCGAATGCTTTGTAACCGGAACCATATCAACACCGTGAAAACAGAATTTAGGAACAGAGGCATTGCCTACTACTTCTGCTACATTGTCAATAATCTCCCAGCTTACCTTGTACTCGCCGGCTTCAAGTTCAACCGTGCGGAACTTGCCGGTCTTTTCCTTACCATCTGTCATTGCAGTTGAAAGCGTTCCTACGGAATATTCGTCAGCACGGGCATTCTCCGCATCCATTGGAGCAATCCACATACGGCCAATTCCTCCGTATTCATGTTCTGTATAAGGTATCTGTGGCTCGTATATTCCGCTTTCAGGAAGATCAATTACTATAGTTGCATACATTCCGATATGAGGTGACAAGTAAACAGAACTCTTGTTATCTACATCCTGGTAGTATCTGAAAAATCCCTTGCCATGCTCTAAAGTATACCATCTGTCGGTTCCGCTACCGTCACGATACTCGTCAGGTGATCCCGCAGTTATCTTGCTGTAAGAGTCGATAACGCTCATTTGGTCATAGATATACGCAGTATTTTTGAAGCGGTACTTATATGTACGGCTTGCAATTGCCTGAGTATCAGTTACGAACACCGGAATTGATACTGTTGCTATGTCGCCGTCTTCCTTAGAAGCAGTAACATTGAGTACTGTTTTACCTGCTTTAGCTGCAGTAAATTTCAGAACGTGCTCGGTGTTATCCTCATTGCTTATTACCTCGGCTGTTGCAATTGACGGATCAAGGCTCAAAACCGAAACAGTTACATTAGGTACCCACTCGGTCTTCGCATCAGTTTCTTTTACAATGAGCGGAATTTCAATCATCTCACCCCTTGCAATTGAGCCGGGGTAGAACTCGGGAAGCACAGTCATCTTAGTGTGGAAATCCACAGGTTTAAGCTTAAGTGCTGCAATATCTGCGCGGGTTTCCGTTACGCTTACAAGCTCACTTTTACCGTTGAGCTTAAAGGTTACGATATACTCTCCCGCATCCAAGTCTTCTATTGAAAGTGCTCTTTCCTGACCAATCTTGCGTGAAGGTGCATAAGTATCAGCAGTCGCTGCATAATATTCAGCTGCTGTTACGTCCGCTGCATCTGCGGGAGCTATATATACATCAACCTTTGCACCGTTCATCTGAGCGGTTACTTCAGGGATAATCTGATAAGAACCACCGGTTGCAACTTTAATCTTAAATGAAGCGGATGCACCGTTTGGAGCTATTGTAATACCGTTAAATGAGTCCGAATAATATACGAATTCACCGTTGCCGTTTACAAATGCCCATGGTGCGCTTGCAATCTCCGGATTTATTTCGGAAGCATTACCTGCGGTGGTCATTGCAATATCACTTACTTTTGAAAGCTCGTACAATCCGCTGCTTCCTTCAAGCTTTCTAAAGTTGTAGTAGTGCTCATCGCCGACGATTATACCTTCAGGGTTTACGGATAAGGATATCGTCTTAACTATGCCATTGTCATTTTTATCGACAACGCTCATCTGCACGGTGGTCATGCCGCGCTTTGCACTCTTGAATGTGTAGCAGAGCTTGCCACCGGAAATAAACAGATTGAAATCACCGACAGACGAGTCAGCGACCTTGAACTCGATTTTTGCATCTGTCATGTCGGTTTCCTCGCCGTTGTTGTAAACCACAAATGAACCTGAAACCGTTTCGCCGGTCCTTGCAGCAATGCCCTGCTCCTTTATGGAAAGAGCAGCATTGTTATTATCAAGCGTAAAGCTTTCAAGATAAACGTCATTACCACCTTTGGCACGTACAAAGAGTATATACTCACCTGCAGTCAGATAAACCGGCATTTTGCCGTTCATCGTATATGTTTTCTTGGTAGTTGACGGAGCAAAGCTCATGCTTGAAATTTCATCAACCGGTGAATCGTTATCCGCGAGGGACATGAAGTAAACGTCAATTTCATTGGTTGCACTGCTTGACAGCTCAAAGGACGGAGTATACCACCCGTCGGCCGGGACATGCATTCTGACCGCGCCGGAGAAACCGACCATTGAAAGTCCGCGATCTGCTGCATCATAGTAAAATGCCGGGTCGTATTCACCAAAGAATTTAGAACTTCCGGAATAATTTTCCGGAATAGCAGAATAAACCTTCCAAGGTTCGCTACCTGCGTTTTCAGTATCTTCAAAGCTTATTTCATATGCAGCATCCTGATAGCCGCGATGCTCATCATCATTTAAAACTGTAAAATCATAGACCAGGTCTTTAACCTTTTCTTCATTTTCCGCTAACTTCTCTCTCGGTTTTCTGAGCTCCATGCTCTTTATCCACAGAGATGAGTTAGAAAACTTACTTGCGTCGTAAATTCCGTTGTTGGTAATGGTGAGCATATACTCACCCTCTGCCATTTCAATTGCACCATCGGTGAGTTCTACAGTAAAATATCCGTCAATCGCACCTGCGTTCACACCCGATACAAGTCCAAGTTTTTTATATCCGGTAGGTGCATTATATCCGAACTCAAACTGAGCATTCATGCCGGCAAGATCTTCCCATGTACCTGCAATAACCAATGTCGGGACATATGTTCCTGCCTCATCAACGCGGAATTTCATGCTTCTGGGTGCTTTGATGTTAAAGAAACGAAGACCCATACTTTGATATTGATTCAGTACGCGGACATAGTTCCAACTCTCCGCAAAAAGGTCAATCGCTGCCCACGGCTCGGAATACATTCCCGGATTCACTTCGCGTGTTCCGCCAACCATAGTGTGGTTATAGGTAATGGTGTTAGCGTAATTGTAATCTACAGGCTCTGTTCCAACGTTGATTTTGCGCAAGTCAAACATCGGGACTGCCGCACCTATTCTGGCATTTCTGTTTACGTATACCTTAACGGTACCTTGGGTTCCTACACCACTGTCATCTTGGAGGAATATACCTATCTCCGCTTCGCCTGCACCTTTGCTTTCAAGTGTATAGCTTATCTTGCCGTCTTTTATCTCACCGGTCATCTCTGCAACCGATGTATCAGAGCTTGAAAATACTATTTCCTTTCCGCTTACACTTATCGGGTTACCGTCAGCCCCCAATACAGTTATAGTTCCCTCGGAGGTTGTACGCGGCTTTGCAGTAATCGGCGTTGAGTCTATGGAATATGCAATATCACACAAATCCATTGTCACTTTATTGAAAGTAAGATCATGTCCTGCCTTACCGCTGTTTGCAAAGAGCAAATATTCGCCCGCCGTAAGATTCATCGGGATTCCCTGATTTAACTTATATGTCTTTTCACCCTCGGCTACAGTGAGGTTTACTGATATATCATCAAGTCTGTCCTCGACCGTACGTCTTGCGGTAAGCGGATGGAAGGTGACCTGAACGTTTTTCGCATCACTGCCGATTGCCTGAGCATCAAAGGATACAACATAATCACCGTCAGCCGGTACGTGCAGCATGATGCCACCTGCCTGACCGTTTAAAGTGATGCCTGCATTTTCAGTTGTGTATAAAAATGCTGTTTCATGGTCTTTGAAGAATTCCGTAGAAGTAATAAAGTTGCGCGCATATGCAGTATATAACTTCCACGATGCGCTCTTACCCGTTGCAATAACATCCGCATAAGAGATTGCATCCATTATATCCTGAGCGTTGCGGTGATTTTCATCGTTAAGCGCAGTAAAATCATAGGTAAGACTTGTTGCCGGACTCTCATTCGCTGCTCGTTTTTCCTCATACGCAGATGAATCAATAAGTTCAAGTTTCTGTATCCAAATGCTGGCACGTGGATATCCCGGCCATGCACCGTTTCCGATAACAGCGAGAACATATTCCTCACCCTCGGTCATCTCAATCGGAGTTTCCGTGAGTTCTACACCCATAACGCCTTCAATACCTGAGCCGTTTACGCGCTCAACCGTTGAGACTTTTGTCAGGCTCCCGTCTGCATTGAGTTTCGACAGCTCAAAAGTGGCATTCAATCCCGCCATAGTCTCCGCCCATGTACCGACGACGTGAAGTTTCGGCATATACACTCCGGTTTCAGTCACTTTGATTTTTAAAGACGGACTATGGGTTGCTCCATAAACACGTATGCCGCCGTTTTGATAATTATTTAATACGCGGACATAGTTCCATTGACCTGTGGATGTAAGATTGTAAGATGCCCACGGTTGACTGAAAAGATTGGGATTAAGCTCTTTGTCGCTTCCCTTGGTGGTGTGGTCATAGGTAATTGTCTTCAGGTAATCATTATTGTTGTGAGAATCTTCGCCTATATTTGCCTTGCGGAAATCATAAACTATGCTTCCGCCACCTACTTCACCTGCTGTGTTGATATATATTTCCACTGTTGCCGCTGCACCGATATTATCAGACCCAATCGCAAGAATATCTGCGGTTGTATAACCGACAGACTTGCCGGTTAGGACATAGCTTATTTTGCCGTCTTTAATTTCAACTGACAGGTCCGCTACAGATGGATCAGCCACATTTGCAGTTGCAAAGGAGCCGGCAATGTTTAGCAGGTTCCCTTCCTTATCAAAAACGTCAAATGCACCCGAAGAAACATCGCCTCCCGGCTTTGCCGCAATCGCGGTTGCCGCTATGGTATTTTCAATTTTAACCGGAGTAAGTGTAAGGGAGTTGATTGTGTTTTCATAGGTCCCGTTTCCGCTCGCGTTATTGTTAATAAACAGAACATATTCCCCTGCTGCAATATCCACGGCTGCACCTGCATTTGCAGAATTAAGATTATATGTACCTGCATCTTCGACACCTAAAGCAGCCAATGCTCTATGCGCTGCCGTTGACGGTTTATCTGTAACACTTTCACTGTCCTTACCAACCGAACAGTTTGACTTGAGAGGGATTAAATAGTAATCCATTTTGTCACCGTCGTCTGTTGCGATTTCAACGGTGTACTTCCCACTCTTCGGAACGTGAAGCATAATCGAACCGGCACCATACTTTAGAACTTCCAAAGTAAGGCCTTTTCCGTCGTACTTGTGGTAAAGTACAGTTTCCTCATCGGCATAAAGGCCCTGAGTTGTGGCATACTGATTGCCCTGTAAATATCCGTAAATAGTCCACGGCGCGCTTCCCGCTTCGGAAGTAGCTTCATAGGTAATCGCATCTGCATCTGCTTGCGTCTCATTTACGCCACTTTCATTGAGTACACTAAAATCGTACACAAGCTTTTCTGCTTCTGCGCTTTCATCTATTTCTAATTTTTCCTGATAGTCTCCCTCTGTAAGAAGTTCAAACTTCCGTACAAATGCCCGATAAGCAGTAACATCTGAATAATAGGATGATTTCCCGCTCTCTTCGGTGTGCATTATTCTTAACGCGTACTCTTTTCCCGCTTCAAAAGCTATCGGGTTACTGTTCGGATCTGTTAAAAGTATCCTCATCGGCCCGTTGATACCAATGGAGTTTATGTTATCAACCGAACAAATTTCTTCTCCCATTTTTCCATCTGCAGTAAGCTTTCCTACGCTAACTCTCATGCTTCCGCCTGCGCTGTAATTGCTGTTCCAGACTCCCATAAAAGTAATTGCAGGAATATAGCTCCCGCCGCAGTCTTCGGGGATTTTAAATTTAAAAACATCGGCATCTGCTATTGTCTTTCTTATACGCATACCCATATTAATGGAAAGGGCAGATGCAGTCTGACACGTGTCTCCGCTGGTAGCGGTTGAAACGTATGACGCTGCCCACGGGTCACTGTATACCGCGGCATTTAATTCCAAAGAATTGCCTGCCGTAGTATTATCATATGTAACAGCCGATACTGTATTTGTGCCGAATGCCTTCGCAAAATCGTACACCAAGCTTCTCCCCGGCTCCTTGGCAAATGCAAACAACGGCTTCAGCGGTTGCGGAGCAATTGCCAGTAGCATACTCATCGCAAGCACAAATGATAATATTCTTTTTCTGATACTCGCATTTAGTTTTTTCCCTTTCATTGTTTCATTCCTCCTAATTTTTCTTCATTGAAATCTCCGGTATTTCACTGTAATCACCATGTCAAATAACATTTTATCTGGAACCGGTACACTCTATTGTCCTTCTCGCGTCTTCGTAATACCATCAACAATATATTTTTCACATTTTTATTTGTAAATATTAACATTTTGTGACTATTTACCATGTACTGTCCGCAAGTCTGTCCCTCCCATTTTTAGTATAAACCCTCATTTATTCTTCCTCTAACTCTTTTTTAAGAATTTCATTGCATATATTAAGATATCTATTGACGATAACTATTTGTTTTGTTATTATACGATTGAATAAGGAGTTAAGCAACATGAATAATATACCAATTAGTCATCTTAAGTTATCAGCCCTTGACGAAGGAACCTATGAACCCGACTCCGGCATACGCATTAATCGCAGAACGCTCACCATGCCTACGGATCTCCATTGGCATGAATTCTTTGAATTAGAGTTCGTAGTCTCCGGAAAAGGGCTACATCTGTTTAACGGAATTGAATATGACCTCCTGCCTGGCTCCGCCCTCATTCTTACCCCGCTGGATTTTCACAAGATAATTCCAATTGACAATTTAGAATTATGCACCATTATGTTCCCTGATAGCATTATAGATCCGGATATGATTTCAACGCTTTGGAGCTTAGATCACACTCATCGCAGCCTTACTCTTCCGCCTGACAGGTACGATAGTATCCTCTTACTGTTTGACATGTTGTCTTCCGAGCTTAAAAATCAAAACACACAAAAAAGATATATATGCAATTTAACGGAATGCATCTTCATGTCTTTTCTCCGCATAGCAGAAAAAGATGTACAGATTGCTCATTCCAACTTTAACACCGCTATCCATCATGCATTGTCATATATGCACAGCAATTTTAGGAAAAGCCCGTCTCTTTCCGAAACTGCGGCAATATCTAATTATTCACCCAATTATTTTTCCTTAATCTTTAAAAAAATCACCGGGAAATCTTATAAAAAGTATCTCAATGACTTGAAACTTAATTTTTCTCGTCAGCTTATTATTAACAGCAATCTCCCTTTAACAGAGATATGCTATGCCAGTGGCTTTGAGTCTCTTTCAAATTTTTACAGAGTGTATAAAGCCGCCTATGGCAGCTCCCCTAAGAGCCTAAGAGTTCAGCCACCTGAGCGGTGATATCTTAAAATATATTATTCATATCAACTATTAAAGCCACACAAAAGGGCACTGCTAATACAGTGCCCTTTTGACTATAGTTTAAACAAAAAATATTCAACTTGATATATTGGTACATATCGAAGCAGTCGCCTTATTAGGCGGCAGTCATGACTTGCAAAATATTTTTCTGAATGCTTTTACGCTTTTATCAAAATTCTCGCTGCCCTTTACCTCAAGGAATACGGATACATGATTTAGTATATTCTTCTCCCAGCAGTAGAAAAACGACGCATATGAGATATCGGTCCGAACCACTTTTCAATTGCTGCGTGGTTTATCATGCCGTTTTCTGTGTCATAGATTCCGCTGTCAAGGTTTAATAAATCCAAGTGGTTAATTGGCATATCATTCATATTGCAAGACCCCCGTTTGTTCAATTATAATAATGAAACAACCGATCATAGCTATGGCAATTATAACTGAATGTAAAATCTATGATTTTGACCATATTACTATAAATCACCAAAAGATTGTGGGTTTTCAACACCTAACTGTTTCATTTTTTCTATTACTGATCTAACATCATTTTTTGTCGGCACAGGAAAATCGACAAACGATAAATCCAGGCAAGAATACTTCATCTCAGCATAATTATGGTATGGTAAAACACGCAAGCACTTCACATGCTTTAACTCTTTGACGAATCTTGCTATCTTCTCTGACTGATTGTCATTCATAGTAGGAATAAGTGGGTATCGGATTTCCATATCAATACCCAACGAATCTACATATTTAATATTTTCCAAAACCAACTTATTTGATGCACCTGTACAAGCAATATGTACATCCTCATCGATCGCTTTTATATCAAAAAGAAACGTATCTGTGTACGGAATAATTTTATCAATAATCTCTCTGCTTACAAGTCCACTTGTGTCAACAGCTATGTTAATGTCATGCGCTTTTAAAATGCGCGCAATCTCTACACACAACTCTACTTGCATGAGAGGTTCGCCACCCGAAAAAGTCACCCCGCCTCCGCTATTTTTTATGAAAAGTTCATCACGCAGAACCTCATTTGAAATTTGCTCAGCTGTCAGTTCCTTTCCGGATGTTTCAAAAGCTTTTCTCTGGCAAATTTCTTCACAACGTCCGCACAGTATGCAATTTTCTCTCACAAAAACATGTTTTCCGTTTTGCATAATATTAGCATCGCAAACAGAAGTACAAGCACCGCAGTTAACACAAAGCTCACTGTTAAACAAAATGTCTTTTTCAAACGAAAGAGATTCAGGGTTATGACACCACTTACACCTAAGCGGGCAACCTTTGAAAAACACTGTTGTTCGAATGCCGTCGCCGTCATGGATTTCAAAAGGCTTTATAGAAAAGACCATCAGCCCGACACCTCACATTGCTTTATAAACATATCCTGTTTTACTTTGCTTAGTTTAACAAAATATTCGTTCCAGCCGCAAACTCTTACCTGAAGTGTGGAATATTTTTCGGGATGCAACTGAGCATCTTTAAGCGTTGCCTGACTTACAATATTTCCCTGAATGCAAAAGCCTCCGTTATCAAGGAAAATTTTAATAAGAGAAGCAAAATCATCAAGCCCTTTTTCTCCTTCAACAGCAGACGGATGCAAAATAAAGTCCAGCGGTACGCCGTCAACAAAGGATGTAGAATCAATTTTTAAAACGGATTGCATATACGCTGTAATTCCAGCTCTGTCCATCCCATCAGAAGCGCAAAGGTTTTTAGAAATCGGCTGACCCGCATTTCGCCCATCCGGCGTAGCTGAGGTCACTCTTCCATGAACGACACAGTGATATACCGAATCCATTCCAAGGCGCACAACGCCGCCTCTCTTAAGCTTTTTACCACAGTATCTGTCAGCCAGATGATTAGTAATATCTGTCAGCATCTTATCCGGAAGAGGAAGATTGTTTCCGTACTTTTCGGTATCGGCAATGATTTTACTCTGCAAAGCCTCATAACCCTTCCAATTCTGCTTAAGCGCCTCTCTAAGCTCCTCAAGAGAAATCTCCTGTCTGTCAAAGACATATTTCTTTACAGCAACCAACGAATCCACAGTAGTTGCATGACCATGATGCTTTAGTGAAAGGTTATTATACTTTAACGGATACTCATGAACATCCATTCCCTTTTCAATGCACTCTTTAAAGCTTGCAGAATAGATGAGCGCAGCATTCATTAAGGTGCTCAATTCGCCTTGCTTTTCGATGAAATCTAATGAAAAGTCCGTAAGATTGTCGAGATGTTTCAGGAATATATTGAAAAATTCCTCAAAGCTCTTAATGTCAGTTTCGCTCTCATAGCTTATCTGTGTTCCGGTCTGAATGTCTTTTCCGCCGTTTAAGGCAAGTTCAATGCATTTTACCATATTAAAGCGAAGAGCTGCAATTTCACCCTCTTCAAGTCCCATTATGATTGGCTCATAGCATCCCAGCAAAACATAATTCTGCGCATCTTCTATCGGAACACCTATTTTTTCATAGCCTTTGAACACAGTTTCATCACTGACAATACAGATACTGCTGTTGCCCTTTCTTATCATAGACAGAGCTTTTCTTAAAATATCCTTGTTGAGATTTTTATGATAGCGAATCTGAATTTTCGGATTATATATATTCAGTTCATCGTAAGCATCCAATATAATATGGCTTAAGCGATTAGTAAAGTCATTTCCGTCTTTATCGCAGCCGCACATGGTAAGCGGCTGTTCCGCATATCTTTTTTCAGCGGTGAAATGCATGAAGTAATAACGGAAAAGCTCCTTTAATTCTTCCTCAGTTTTCCCGTTCTCCAAATCCTTCTCAAAGTACGGAAGATACATTCTGTCAATCGGACCGAGAGTTCGTCCGCGCTCCATGCCGACCTCCTCGAAATTCAAGTAAAGTGCAGAAAAGAGCATGACCTCATATAAACTCTGTGGCGGTCTGAATGAGATATTTTTAATGCACTCTGAAAACTCAGGAACATTAAATTTTAGAGAATAGGTATAAATTCGCTCAAGCAATCTTAATATAGCACGGAAGCAAACAATAACAGCGTCAAGAAATTCAATCTGTTTTTGAGTATGATTATTGTCTGTCAAAAGCTTTTCTTTTGATTCTTCGGCATTTTTAAGAATTCCCGCAAAGCCGTTTTCCAACAAGTAATTCCACCCCGGAACCGTATGACAGTAATCTACCATCATCCAGTCTAAACCGAAATTGGCCCATTCTTGTTTAATTGCAAATTCCTTCGGAAGCTTCTCCGCCAGAACCTTGTCGTGCCGCGAATAGGCAAAAGTATTAAAAACACTCGGGCTTGCAAAATAAGAAAAGTCAATACCAAGATTGAGCTTTACAGAAAACGGAGTATGCTCATTAATCTCAAGCTGGAGATTATCCAAGAGATAAGCAAAGCCTTCAGCATAAACCGTTTGCCACGGAATATCTGCCTTGGTCTGCTGCAGCTCTTCTAACTTCTTTGCGATGAGCTCAGGGGCAAGACCGGTAGTTCCATCCCAATGTGCTTCTTCAAATTCATTTTGTACATACTTTAGATTTTCAAAAATAGAATTCATAAATCCTTCACCTCTCGCCATAATTATATGCATTGATTTTAAAGATGTAAATGCACTAATCGACCAAAAAAATATAAAAAACCGTCATTGACATATGATGGAATATGGTTTATTATACAACTATGAAAGATTTAAATATAAAAGATATAATAAATGTATATCAAACAGAAAGTAAGAACTGGATGAGGCAAAATTTTTCTCCGCGAGCTTTTGATGCCGTCGTCTTTTTCACCGAGGGTGAAATTGAATATCGTTTTTCCGATAAATTTGTTACGGCTCAAAAGGGTGACGTTTTGTTTTTACCGAAAGACGTTCCTTATTCGGGTATGCGGCACACGGATACGGTGGCTTATTTCGTACTGGACTTTTTGTGCATTGAGGACAATGAGTTTGAACTCTTCGGTGCACCTGCTGTCTTTACGCCGAAAAACTACAATCTGATGCTTTCTAAATTCTCATCTGTAGCAGAGCTATGGAATAAGCAACAAATCGATGCATTGCTTAAATTAAAATCCATAGTCTATTCTATAATCAGTGAGTTTCTTGAATCGTGCACACTACCGAAAACCGTTGCACTCGTCGATGATATCGTGGAATACATTATTAAAAACCTACACGACCCTTCGCTTAAGATTTCTGTGCTTTGCAGTCGCTTTTTCATATCGGAATCTCAACTGCGCCGTAATTTCATAAAAGCAACCGGCTCTAATCCCAATGAGTATATACTTACTTTACGAATCAACCGCGCAAAAACCGAGCTACTCTGCACAGAAAAATCAATAAAGCAAATAGCGTCAGAGTGCGGTTTTTCTTCGCCGTATTATTTTTCTCGTTGTTTTTCCGAAGTGGAAAACGAAACCCCAACCGCATACAGAAAGAAGCACTCTTTCATGTAAAATAGTATAATTCACCCCTATACAAACATGACCACCCCAATTTATTGGGGTGGTCATTACTTACATAAATATTTCTCTGAATGCTTTTACGCTTTTATCAAAATTCTCGCTGCCCTTTACCTCAAGGAAGACGGGTACATGATTTAGTATATTCTTCTCCCAACAGTAGAAAAACGACGCATATGAGATTATCGGTCCGAACCATTTTTCAATCGCGGAGTGATTTGACATGCCGTTTTCTCCCGGCACCACCTGATGGATATGGTATGCGACGGTTTTATTTCCCATAATCTCATACCAACGGCTTATCGGGAATTCCTGAGAGATAGGACCATTGTTTCGCGCATGACCTACGTCAAGCGTATGCCCGACACGCCCCGGCTTTGCGATTTTATTGTTTATCGCATCAATCCACGATGTGACCTCAGCAGGGGTATAACCAAAACAACACTCATCACTTGATGCATCCTCACCGCGCTCCATATGCAGGTTTTCTATGCCCACATTCACCTTCTCACCAACCGTCTCTACCGCGAATACATAGAGCTTTAAAAACTCGTCATACACCTCATCCGTCATATCGCATTTTTTTACGCGCGGTGGGTGCATGGTAAGACCTTGCGCGCCGACCGCCTTTGCGTAAACTATGGCTTTATACCATGTGTCCACTCCGGTCATTTCGCCGTCTCTCCACCGCAGATTGGGCATATGTACTGATAAGTAGCCGCCGCCACACTCCCGCCAGTTTTCTATAACCGGAAGCAACGTCATGTCAGGTTTCCATCCCTTGCCGTTACAGCGAAGCTCTACGCCGAACACGCGGTTTTCCGCCGCGTATTTCACATCGCGGTGATTGTCAACACACGAGATTCCGAAGTACTTACTTAAATCATCCGTGACATTTTTTGAAATGTCAAACAATACTTCTTCAAGCTCGCCGCTTTCCGTGTCAAGGTATGTGATGCACGGCCAGCCGCCGATTGATTTGTCCGCATCAAGTGCACGTATTCCGAGTATGTGCGCGCGACCGAGCATATAGTCCTGTATTTTGTGGGAATGCGCGTGAATTACCGTAAATGCGCATTTTTCACAGAGTGCGGTCAGAAACTCGCGGCTTTCCGCGCAAAGCCCTTGCACGCTGTGGTGCATGATGAGGAAATCACCGTCGGATAAAGTTTTTAGCATTTCGCGGTCAGCATCCTCTATTTTCGCATATGGTGTGTTTATGCCGACAATTCTTACCCCGCCGATTACTTCATCAAAGCTCTTTGAAAGTGCGAGTATACGCTCGGCGCTTTCAGGTGTGCGCACATCTGAATTGCCTAAAAGTAAGCGGTGGCGTGTATGCGAGAGGGCATCTGCATACTTTAAAAGCACATCCTCTTCTCCGAATGATGTGATATCGCCGATGCTTATAATGTCACTCACGCCGTCTCTATTAAACTGTTCAACCGCGCGCATGAAAAAATCCCACTGCGCGGAGGTTTCGCCGTATGACATGTGCAAATCACAAATTAAACCTATTTTCACTGCAAATCAATCCTTTTATATTTCAAACGTTGTGCCGTCCTCGCAGATTACACCTTTGCCGCCGAAGTATTTTTCCACTTTTTCCTGAGATTCTTTCGGATGGTTTATAATCTCGCGTCCGTTGTGGCAGAAGAAAATATTGTCAATCTTCTTGTCCTTTAAATACTCATATGCGCCGTCGATACCGAAGTGACCGGTTTCTATTACGATAGCGTCGCATCCGTCGCCAACAATCGGATCCATCTCCTCATAAGCCTTGACGTCACCTGAAAATACTATCTTCTTGCCGCCGGCTTCGATGAGGTATGAATAGGATACGCTGACGCCCTCAACCTTCGGCACCGCGTGCCAGTTGTGCAGTGCAGTTACTTTGACGTCACCGTCATCAAACAACACGCCATCCTTTACAAGATGACCGGTAACGTCAAACGCATCTTTGCCGTTGCTTCCGGTGACAATCTTCATAACACCCTCTAAGGTATCCATAAAAGGTATATACACGTCCACATGCGGAAAATTCACTTTCTTGCGCATGCATATTTTCAATATGTTCCACAGCAGGCTTGCAAGCCCGCCAACGTGGTCCATATGCACATGCGAAATCAGGATTTTCTTTACTTTTAGAAGGTCAAGTCCCATCAGGTATCCGGTCTGCGAACACGCTTCACCCGCGTCAAACCAATAGAGCTTATCCTTATACTCAAAAACCCAGGATGTGTGTTTGCGTGTAGGCATTGGTTCAGTGCCTGCACAAGTGCCCAAAAAATGTAGTTTCATTTAGAATTCCTCCCTTGTTACTTACTTCTTAGGGATAGCAAGCAGCCATTCTATCCAATCTTGACAAAGTAAAAGCCAGCGTTTTTTAGACGCTGGCTTTTGTCAAGCCTTATTGACTACTTTTTCCACCTCAAAGATAGGTAGAGATAACTTTTTCATTCTAGTTTAAAGCTTTGTATTTGTATTCATTTCCGCCCTCTTCGCCAAACTCAATTACTCCCAAGTTCTCTAAAATGGCAGATAAAGCAACTATATCCTGCGCCGAGAACTTTTCAATTTTCATTTCAGGTGCAATATATTTTTTCATCTTTTCCGCCTCCTGATTAATCATTACTCGGAAGAGCGATTGTAAATACAACGTCTTCTTCCGTCCCACTGTACTTGTGATATTTTTTCTTTCCGCCTGCATCTTCTACATACGGCTTGATTATAACTGTATCACCCGGTTCTAAATCCGCCTTCTCTGCGCAGAATATATAAGCTGCTTCATAATCAGATGCACTGTATTCTTTTTCGTTTACTTTAAGTGAATTGTAAACCTTTGTAGTATATACATCGTCTTCCTCAACATCGTTAACGCTAATCTCAAAACCCGCCTTTGCGTAATTTATGTTATTCAGACCGCCGACGAAGTGCAGAGTATATGTTCCGTTGCCTGCCTTCTCAATATATGCGTACTTGCTACCGAAGATGTCGT
>JAZTXE010000085.1:0-22055 GCA_045636205.1 Eubacteriales bacterium | reverse complement strand
TACATTTTGCTTTCGCAAAAAGGCTCGTGAGGCGAATTTCAACGCCGCGGGCATTACAGCCCTCTCAGCTAAAAGGCTGTTTTCTGTGCCTGTTTCCGCGACATCTACTTAAACTCAGTCATTGCCCTACAATTTGATATGACAATTACTAATAGTATATTACAAAAAACAAGTTTTGTCAAACATAAAGAAAACAGAATTATATTCCGTGCGAAAACCGCACTTTTGGCATAGCAACGCAACCAAAAGACTCAGTGATGCATATATAAAAAACCAAACCGCAACCGAGCTGCAGGGTACGATGTCGGCATCCGCCCCTACATGTGTCAATTCGACACCCGAACATCTTCACCTCATCCGAGTTTTGCTACGCAAAAACCCGACTTCTCCTCAAGGAGAAGTCTTTAATACTCAACAGCAAAAGCCTCTTTTGTACCACCTGCTAAACAGGTGGTTTTGTTGATACAAAATTAACGCACGCAATCTTTTGATTGCGTGCGCCCATTATTTAGTTTGCATTTGATGCTGCGATTTTTACTTTGCTCCAGAGGTTACTCATTATCTTGCGCGTATCTTCGTTATATACGAAAACTTCGTCGTATTCATTGTCAGTACGCGGGATATATGCATCTATTCCCTCGTAATCACCATCCACTCCGCAAAGGTCATTCATAACCTCCTGATTAGATGATGTATATCCGACATAGCTTGAGTTGTCGTATGCGCCGTCATATGAAGATGCGAAGTTTATAAACTCATGGGCAAGCTCGGGATTTTTCGCATTTGCGGGTATTACCATGGCATCTGACCACTGGTTTGTACCGGTCTCAGGCATATAGAATCCCATGTTTTCATTTTCGCTCATTACGTACACCGCGTCACCTGAATAGATAAGTCCCATAGCTTTTCTGCCCTGTGCCATATTATCTATAATTTCATCGGTTACGATTTCAGGCTCCATTGTCTTTACGCACTTGACAAGCCATTCATATGCCTTATTGAGCTCGTCCTCATCCTCGGTATTCATAGAATAGCCGAGAGCTTTGAGTGCCATCATAAATGAGTCGCGCTCGGAGTCATAGAGATAAATATCACCCTTATATTTTTCGTCGAGGAAAATATTATATCCTTCACGTTCAAGATCTTCAATATCGACTTTGGTCTTGTCATATACAATTCCGACTGTGCCCCAGAAATACGGGATGGAATACTCATTCTGGGGGTCATACGGCAGACCTTTTATCGCCTCGACAAGCTTATCCATGCAGTTGAGCTTTGAATGGTCAAGCTTCTGGAGCAAGTTCTCCTGAATAAGGCGCTGTATCATATAATCGCTCGGGACTAAGATGTCATACGCCGCGCCGTTTGCCACCTTGATATACATTTGCTCGTTTGAGTCAAAGTTTTCCATGACAACGGTTGCGCCGGTAGCCTCTTCAAAATCGGAAAGGATGTTTTCGCCGGTGTACTCACCCCAGTTGTACAAATAGAGCGTTTCGCCTTCGTACGGGAGATATGAGTCTCCCCTTTCGAAGTTTGACACACCTATTGCGACAATTATTGCACACACTATAGCTCCTATCGGGAGAAGGAAGTTTCTTTTTTTCATATCCGTCTTTTTCTCGCGTTTTGCCATTACCATGGGGGCAATGTTTATCACGAGAAGTACCGCGGTAATTATTACTACCATGAGTGTGGAAATTGCGTTTATGCTCGGGTTTATGCGCTTGCTCATCGTATAAACCATTATGCTCAGGTTTTTAACACCGCTTCCGGTTACGAAATATGAAATTATAAAATCGTCAATAGACATGGTAAATGCTATAAGTGCGCCGGATACTATTCCGGGCGTTATCTGCGGAACGATAACCTTTGTAAGCGCCTGCCACGGAGTTGCACCCAAGTCCATCGCCGCATCCGCAAGATTCGGGTCAAGCCCGCGAATTTTCGGCATGACGGATAGCATTACATACGGGATACAAAATGCTATATGCGCGAGGAGCATCGTCATATAACCTTTTTCAATCTGGAAAGTTATGAAAAGGAGCATAAAGCCGATAGCGGTTACAATCTCAGGGTTCATTATAGGGAGATTGTTGACCTGCTCCATGATGTTTCGCACAACGCGACGCGATTTACTAAGACCGATTGCTGCAATCGTACCGACAATTGTAGAAACAAACGTAGCAATAAGCGCGATACTAAAGGTTGTATACAGAGCTTCCATCATATCCCGCGATTCAAGCATATGCTTATACCAGCGCAGTGAAAATCCTGAAAACGCGGTAAGTGATTTTCCTTCGTTGAAGGAGAACACAATCATATACAATATCGGGAGATAGAAGAACACGAGCATTAAAACCATAAGAATTGTCCCTATCGGACGCTTTGTCTTTTTCATATGATTACTTCTCCTTTCCCCCTTGGTTTCTAATCTCCACTTTGCGCACAGCCATCATCATAAGCATCATGATAGCCGCCATAATCATGGAAATCGCACTGCCGAAGTTCCATTCTCCGACCGTGATGAACTGATTTTCAATCAGGTTACCTATCAGAAAATACTGGCCGCCGCCCAAGAGCTTGGGGATAAAGAATGAGCTTACCGCGGGAAGAAACACGAGCGTTATGCCGTTTATAACTCCTGGCAGTGACAGCGGAAACGTGACGCGCCAGAACGTATGCATCGGGTTTGCGCCAAGGTCCGCACTTGCTTCGCGCAGTGAGTTATCCATTTTACAAAGCGAGGTATTAATCTGCAGTATCATAAACGGCAGGAAGTTATAGACCATGCCGAGAAGAACTGCGCCCTCGGTGTACAGCAGTTCAGTCTCACCCAAGCCGATGAATGCGAGAATTTGAGAGATTATTCCACCCTCACTGAGCAGACCAATCCATGCATATGTACGCACAAGCATATTAATCCACATGGGTATGGTTATACACAGTACCAAAATATTCTGCACATTTTCCTTACTGCGAGATATGTAATACGCTATTGGATAACCCAGTAAAAGGCAGATGATTGTTGTTTTTATTGCAATCCAGAGCGAACGCCAAAGGATAATGAGAAAATCCGGGTCGGTAAAGAATTTGACGTAGTGCTCTAACGTAAATGAAAAGGAGATTATGCTGTTGCCGTGCTCGGTAAACGAGTAAAGCGCAATAAGCGCCATCGGCAAAACAAGCATAAGTGCCGCCCAAACAATATACGGGACTGCCAGTTGAGAAAAACGCTTCATCAGAAAACCATCCTCGACATTACATGAATATCTTCAGGGAAGAATGTCAGACCGACCTCCTGACCTACTTCCGAGTAGTCCGTAGTATGAATTTTAAACTCGCGTCCGGTTGTGGAGAATACGATTTTGTGCACGCCTTCTTTTACGTTTTCCGGCTCGAAATCGTAATCGACAACTATGTCCACATTCTGGCTCTCGTCGCTTAATTTCCACCCCTGAGCATTCGCCCATGTTTTAATATCCGTATCAAGCGCCTGAGACTCCTGAATTTCGTCTACGGTTTTAAAGAAGTTAAATGCCATAACCGCTTCGTTTGCTTTTTCATTCTTTACAAACGGCTGGTTTACGACGAAAATTGTGCGTTCTATGCTTGTACCGTTGGCGGTTGAGAATGTTACCGGATACTGGCCGAGCTCTTCCTTTAAATCATATTCGATTTTTGCTATGGAGATATAGTCATCAGTCTCCGGGTCCCATGCCTGCGCATTTGAACGGGCGATGATTTCCTTGTCATCCAAATCTTTTACGTCTTCCAAGTCCACATAGAAATTGCTTGCACTTATTTTTTCTTTGCCGTCGTCACTGGTTACGTCATGGTTTCTTATAACGCTCATGTTGACGGTTACACTTGTGCCGGGTACGGTTTCTACAATAATCTCATAATGCACGCCTTTAAAGAGGACGCTTAATACCTCGCCGGTCATTTTTCCGTCAAGGACAGGTACGATGTCAATATCCTCAGGACGTATTACAACATCAACTTCCTCGTTCTGCTTAAATCCGAAATCCACGCAGTCAAACGTAATATCGTCAAAGCGGACCTTGTAGTCCTCAAGCATTGTTCCGGGCAGTATATTGCTCTCGCCGATGAAGTTTGCAACGTATCTGTTTGCCGGCTCATTGTATATCTCCTCAGGCGTTCCCACCTGCTGGATTTCGCCGTTTTTCATTACAACGATTTTGTCAGACATTGTAAGCGCTTCTTCCTGGTCATGCGTTACGAAGATAAACGTAATACCGACCTCCTGCTGAATGCGCTTGAGCTCATACTGCATTTCCTTTCGAAGCTTTAAATCGAGCGCGGCAAGCGGTTCATCGAGCAAGAGAACCTTAGGCTCGTTTACCAGAGCGCGTGCGACCGCCACGCGCTGTTGCTGACCGCCGGAGAGAAGCATGGTATTTTTATTCTCATAGCCTTCAAGACCGATGAGCTTTAACATTTTCATTACCTTTTGGTCAATAACGTCCTTACTCATCTTTTTGATTTTCAGTCCGAAAGCTATATTCTCATACACACTCAGATGTGGGAAAAGCGCGTACTTCTGGAAAACCGTGTTGAGCTCGCGCTCATACGGCGGCTTATGGCTTATCTCCTCACCGTCAAAAATAACGCTGCCTTCGTCAGCTTCCAGGAAGCCCCCCAATATACGTAGCAGTGTGGTTTTTCCGCAGCCGGACGGGCCGAGCAGTGTTACAAATTCATTCTCGCAAATATCCAAGTTTACGCCCTTTAATACTATCTGGCCGTCAAAGCTTTTTACGATATTGCGAAACTCAATAAGCTTTTTTTGTTCCATTTTATTTCTCCTCCTCTGTTAAAACATCGGCGGTGTGGTAATCCACAGCACCTTAGCGTCGCAATTTGTATGGTTATACAGGTAATGCGTCTTTTTCCCCTCAAGGTAAAAGGTTTCATGCGCCTTTAGCTTATACTTTCTATTTCCGCACACAAGCGTTACCGCACCTTTTAGAACATATCCGAATTCCTCACCGCGGTAGGATACCATGTCATGACTTTTTTGGTGCGAATGGAGAGTCATCAAAATAGGCTCCATCTCATTTTTTTGAGCGTTGGGGACTATCCATTCAATTCTGTAGCCTTCCTTATCATCAACAAAAAAGTCCTGTTCGGAGAAAACCACTTGTTTTTCCTCTTCCTCGTGAAAGAACGCTGATAGATTTGTTCCCAGAGCTTCAAGTATATCCTCAAGAGTGGATATGCTCGGAGTTGTCAAATTCCTCTCCACCTGCGATAAAAAGCCTTTGGTAAGCTCACTTCTTGATGCAAGGTCCCCCAGCGTTAAATCGTTCTGCAGTCTCAGCTCTTTGAGCTTTTTACCGATGTCCATGAAACCCATCCCCCGTTTTGTAATACTATACTTTTAATTTCAAATTACATAACAAGATATATTATACATATATACGCGCATATTGCAATAGTTATCGAAAATTTTTTCGACAATATTTTCATACTCAATATCACATGTTGCAAAATCTTTTAAATAGCGGTATAATATCAGTGCAACACAGTTTAATATTCGTCTTAGACAGGCATACTGTTTGGTAAAAACGTATGCTTTGCTTTGTCATATCCTGTCTAAGATATGAACTGTGTTGCAACTGATAGCTTAGCTGCGTTTTTCGGTGCGCAGCTTATGCTGCGCACTTTTTTATTAAGGAGAGACGACAAATGAACAAACGAATATCCGCTATTTTTCTAAGTGTGGTTTTCATTGCGGCAATGTCAGCTACGGCATTTGCGCATCCGGGTAGAACAGACTCAAGAGGCGGACACAGAGACAACGAAAATGTAAGCGGTTTGGGCAATTATCATTTTCATTGCGACGGTTACCCGCCACATCTACATTACGATGGCGTATGTCCGTACACAAGAAACAGCCACACTGCGCCGTCAAGTACACCAACTGTAAAAAAAGCCAAGACAGTCACCACCACTGTGACCGCGTCAAATGACATTAGCGCAAAATCCGATAAAAAGGAAGATACTGTTTTTAATATTGAAGTGTTTCTTTTGGCAGGGAGTCTATTTCTTTTTTCGTTAATACTTTTTATCAAATGTCTTAAATCAAACAGTGGTGATAAATAATTTCATCCAAGGTTATACAAAAATCGGGAGCGGACTAAACCGCTCCCGACGTAACATATACTATTAAATTTTAGTGCAGCATTGTTCCGCAGGGTACAATGTCATCAACGAAAATGACCTGGCAGCCGCATGCGTTGTTTGTAGCAGCAAGCAACATTCCCTGACTGGTTACACCTGCAAGACGCGCAGGCTTTAAGTTTGCGACAACGATAATCTTCTTGCCGACAAGCTCATCACATGAATAATCGTGCTTGATGCTTGAGACGATAACTCTCTCGCCCTCGCCGTCATCCAAAGTGAGTTTCAAGCATTTATCCGACTTACGGATTTCCTGAGCCTTTACAATCTTGCACACGCGCATATCAATCTTTTGGAAGTCCTCAAGTACGATTTCGTCCTTGACCGGCTCAACCGGGTCAGGCTCACCGTATACCTTCTCAGGTTTCTTCTCTGCAGCTTCCATAGCTTTTGCTTGATCTTCCGCAGCTTTCTTTTCTATATCAATTTCCTCTTGAGTCTGAGCGTAAGAGAAATCGAGCAGACCCACATAGCTTTCCGGATCAACCGCATAAAGGAACAGGTAAAGGCGCGGTCCTCTCTCTCGGTCGATAAGCAGTTTATAAACGTTTTTAAAGAAGGTTCCCTGAATACTCTTTAACTCTTTCTGCTCCAGGTTTTCTCCAAAAACCTGCTTGGGAATTGCATAGAGCTCGGTGTTGAGTTCGTCAAGGGTATACCCGCCGCGGCTTAAGTACTTATGGAGCAATTCAATTTCCTTCTTTTCATTATCGTCAAGGGAATTAAACACCTCAAAATTACGTGTTTTACGCAAACGGTTCACCTGGTCAGGTGCGCACTGTTCGAGCCAGAATTTAGCTCTCGTAAGGCGGTCATCAAACTCCTCACGCGTATACGGAGTGCCTATCTTTTGGAAAACCGTCTCAAGCATTTCCTCATTGAAGTTTACAACAGAGCCGAGCTGTACGAGGAGACTCATCGGAATGGTCTTTACCTCTCTGCCGTCAACCATTGTATTTTCTATTACAGAGGAAATATATTCATCGGCTTTCCCGTCCCTGTATTCATTGAGCATTTTATCATACTCGAAATACTGGCGAAGGATGCCATCGTCAAAGCAGAAATCAAATGCCTTGAGCGGCTCGGTACGTGAGTAAAGCCAAAGGATGACTTCAGGCTGATAGAGTTTGAGCAGTGTTTCAGGGGTCAGGTTAAGGCCTGATGAGCCTGACATCTTGCCAGTAGTTCCCTTTATTCCTATAAATTCATAACCCTGGAATATTGGCGCCGGGTAATTAAAGATTTCCTTTGCAATATCCTTTGCAGTATCGTAGCTTCCGTTTATGCTGGCATGGTCCTTTCCACCGGGTTCAAAGTCTACGCCCTCGTACATCCAGCGCATCGGCCAGTCAATCTTCCAAGCAAGCTTGCAGTTGAAGTCGCTTTTAAAGTTGAATGTACCCTTATGACCACAAGCACACTCGTACTCGGCTTCGGTGCAATCATCGGATAGAGCGAGTATCTTAGTCGTATCACGATGACATTCGGAGCAGTAGATACTTACCGGATAATAATTGTCCCTCTCACCCTCTGCTGCATCCTGGGTACGGTGATTGTCAATAATATCAAATATTTCTTTTCTCTTTTTAAGTGCATGGATAATCTGGTCAGCATACTTTCCACTGCGGTACATATCCGCCTGATAGCGATAATCCATTTCTATGCCGAATTTATCGATTGAGCGCATAAACTCTTTCTCAAAATATACTGCATAATTCGGGCATTCGTCCGTATTTCCAAACGGGTTTTCAACGTCAACATACGGATACCCGATATATTTATCCATTCCGTCCTTAGCCTTAGCTACGTTTACCGGAACCTTACGCAGACGGTCAAACTCGTCCCATGAGAAAAGAAGTTTTGCTTTCTTTCCCATGCGGCGGAGCGCACGGACAACAAAGTAGCTTGTTGCCACATCGCGGAAGTTGCCTATATGAACAGAGCCGGACGGGCTGATACCCGCCGCGCACACATATTCTTCTTTATTCGGGTTTCTTTCTATAATTTTCTTTGCTATTTCTTCTGACCAATGATTCATGGTGACCACCGTATCCTTCCTGGACATATAACTTCTTTTATTTCGAGAAAAAAACAGCTGGGATGCAATAGCTTCCCGGCTGTTTCAATCACGTTTTATCTAATAATTTCAACAACCTTGTACTGTAAAACTCCTGCCGGAGCTTCTACGCTTGCAATCTCGCCGGCTTTTTTACCCAAAAGAGCTTTACCGAACGGAGATTCGTCTGAAATTCTGCGCTGGTAGGGATCTGCCTCCTGAGAGCCTACGATGTGGTACTCTTCTTTGGAGCCGTCCTCCATATCCTCTACTATTACCTTTGTTCCAGTAACAACCGTATCATTATCCGCATCAACATCCTCAATAAGGACATAGTTTGACAGGATATTTTCTACTTCTGCAATACGCGAGAAAAGTTTGCCCTGCTCGTTTTTAGCCTCATCGTACTCACTGTTCTCGGACAAATCACCAAAGGAACGCGCTTCCTTTATCTGGTCAGCAACTTCCTTTTCACGAACAGTTTTTAAATATTCGAGCTCCTCTTTAAGCTCCTGTAAGCGCTCTTTTGAAAGCTTGTAAACCTTTTGCATGTTATTTACCCCTTCTATAAACATTTAATTATATAAAACGTTTTAAGTTTAAAACAAACATTGTACAATATTATATAGAAATACGCGTCAAATGTCAAGTCTAACATTTTTTTGAACACATTTTTAACATTTGCTCAACCGCACATCACGGATAGCAATTTGTGAAATCGCCAGTTTTCCGCTCTGCACAAGGGCTTGGGCAAATCCAAGTGTATTTTCCGAATCACACAGCACGGAATATTTCTCCGGCAAAACAATATCTGCACTTTCAAATTCAAGTATTTGTTTTTTTGTTATAATTGCAAAGAGCGGTTTACTTGTGCCCAAATACAAGCGCAAGATGTTTTCGCACAGCCCTACAGGCAATGCACCAAAAACAGGCGAAATACCGAGCTCCTCACTAGCTCTTTGAGCAAGATTCTCGCTCCCGAGTCCAAAGACTGACACATATCGCATCACTTTACTGCAGGCTGACACTGCATCAAACGCATACGCACTACCTGAATATATCTCCGCTCCGGTATTTGCAACCGGTATATTATTATAACAAAGCGCACCAAGCGCTATTCGTGCACCCAATCGGGGCAAAAGCTCATCGCCGGTAACAGGAGCTATACCGTATTTATCAAGCAGCGGTTTAAGTGCAGCGCTCATCTTATCCGAAACTGCAACCCTTGACACGCCGCTTCCGCCAAGTTTCTT
Organism: Eubacteriales bacterium; assembly: GCA_045636205.1. Classification (GTDB taxonomy): domain Bacteria; phylum Bacillota; class Clostridia; order Oscillospirales; family JAAYXM01; genus JAZRUF01. The sequence continues at coordinate 12,539 of JAZTXE010000085.1, read as the reverse complement.
AATCCAACGCTTCGCGCATCGCATTTTGCAAAGCTCGAGTTTAACAAGCGGGAAATCCGCCTGCGTATCTTGGTAAATCCTGCTGTTTTTATCCGATGACAGTACAATCCCCAACAAAATCACCGCGCCTCCTCCCATAGTATATATGGGAGAAGGCGGGCAAATATACTTATACCTTAATAAATCAAGCGGAAATTTTTGCCTTTACTATATCAACCGCTGTTTGTAGCTGGCGGTCCTCAGCTTGAGTAAGCTTATAAAAGCGCGTTTGTTCTTCTTGAGTAAGCTCAACTTTCCGGTCTGGAACAATACCGCCGGCTTCTGCAAGGCTTATGCCTTTAGCGGTGTAGTATTTCTGCGTGGAGAGCATTATACCCGAGCCGTCCTTGAGCTGTATCGGAACTTGGGAGCATCCTTTGCCTGTAGTAGGCATGCCGACAATTTCAGCTTTTCCATGCTCCTGAAGTGATGCGGCAAAAAACTCAGCTGCACTTATGCTGTGCTCATTTGTTATTACCGCCATGGGGAGATCGATAAAGTTTGCATCTGATTTATACACGGTCTTCTCCCCGGCTTTGTCGACCGCGCTTATCAGCTCAGTCTCCGGAAGCAGGATGTCCAGGCACGCAACCAGCGACTGCAGTGCGCCACCCGGATTATTTCTTACGTCAAATACTATAGCTTTTACTTTCGCCTTTTGCAGATTTGAAATGGATTCCGCAAATGATTTATCAACGTTTAAATCGAAGTTTCGGATTTTTACATATCCGATGCCGCCGGTTAGTATCTGAGAGCTGATTGCTTCTATCTGCACATTCTCACGCGTTACGTTAAAAGTAAGATACTCTTGCGTTGACTCACGGTATACGCTAAGCTTAACCGCGGTTCCCTCTTCGCCGCGAACTTTATTTACCGCCGCGTCGTAGCCAAGCTCACTTACCGAAACACCATCAACCTCATAGATGACATCCATCGGCAACAGTCCCGAATCCTCTGCCGGTGTATCCGGAAAAAGTTCATAGACAAGGATTCCTCCACTGTCCACATCATATGCTACATTCACACCTATGCCTACAAGCTTGTTGTTAAGAGACTCGTTTAAGTCGGCAAACTGATCCGCCGTAAGATAGTATGACCATTTATCACCTAAATACGCAACCATTCCAGCTGCCGCACCGTCGGTTACCGCCTTTTCATCATAATCATTCACATAGTACTTATCAATATAGCCCTGCACCTCTGCAATTTTAGCGTATTGCTCAGAGCGTTTATTGAGCTCGCCAATTTTAGTTTCATAGCTCTGCTTGCTCATGTAAAATGCCATACCGTAAGTAACCGCCGCGGTAAGCAGCATCAGAGCAAGCGTTGTCATAACAAAGCGTTTTTTCATCAAACCCGTCCTAACTCTTGGTAAAATAATTCATCGGATTGGTATCTTCACCATTTTTCAAAATTTCAAAATGCAGGTGCGGACCGGTCGAGTAACCGGTAGAACCGACGAGTCCTATAACATCGCCCTTGCTTACGGTCTGTCCCTTGGAAACCAGGCGCTTACTCATATGAGCATAAAGCGTACTCATACCGCCACCGTGGTTGATAACCACATAGTTGCCGTAGCCTTTTGACGACCATCCCGAAGTGACGACAGTTCCCGAGTTTGACGCAACGATATTTGAACCCTGCCTTGCGCCGATGTCCACACCCGTATGCTTACTGCGAACGCGCGTAATCGGGTCATAACGCATACCGTAAGCGGATGTAATAATTGTACAACTCGGAGTCGGCCACATAAAAGTGCCGCCTACATATTTAGTCTGTGATGATTTACTGCTGTTTAACAGCTTTTTAAGTTCATTCTTTGCAGACTGCATAGCCCGCTCAGCTTCATTAAACTCTTTCTGGTACTTAGCTTGCTCGTCGCTGAGTTCATGAATGACATCGCCCATTTCACCGGATTTAACCTCCAGTGCATCCTGGCTTCTTACGAGCTTAGCCTTAGCCGCTGCCTGCTCGGCGCGGCTTGCTTGAATTTCCTTTTTCTTTTGCTCAACCTCGGCGCGCGTTTCCTTAAGCCTGGTCATGAGATTTTGGTCATGCGTCATAACGTTTTGGATTATCTCTACTTTGGTAAGTAAATCCGAAAAACTTTCCGCCGCCAAAAGTACACTTATATACGAAACACTTCCCTCTTCTTCCATAACACGTACGCGCAGCTTATACGCTTCATACTGTTCTTTTTCTTTGTTTTCAATATCCGCAAGTTCTGAAGTAAACTGATTAATTTGCGTATCAAGTGTGCTTATAAGGCTGCTGACCGTATTGATTTCCTTTTGCATTACGGATATTTCGCGGTCAAGCACATTCTTTTTAGCCTGAGTTGAGCTCTTCTCGCTTTTTAAACGGTTAATTTCCTTTTGAATTTGCTTTTTCTCTTTTTCCAAATCGTCGAGCTTACTGTTTAGCCCCGCAACCGTGGATGCCGCAGACGCACCGGAATTTGAATAATAGATAACATCCAGAACGATGGGCGCAATCAAAAGAAGCGCCAAGAGACCTGCAATAATTGCCGCAACTATCTTTACGTGTTTTTTCTTCACAAAGATACAACCCCTTTCCGGATTAGCCTATACCTTCAGGAATTTACGCAGTATAATCGCACTTCCTATGCAGCCGACGAAAACTCCCACACCCATGAAAATCGAAAGCAGCGGAACGAACAACTCGCCAAAGCCTATGATGTTAAACATCTGTATGCCCTCAAGCGCAGTGCGTGATACATATACATAAACTAACCATTGCAAGAACAAGGCTATGACTGCGCCGGCAAGACCCAGAAGCATACCCTCGATAACAAACGGTATGCGGACAAAGCCGTTTGTAGCACCTACCATTTTCATTATGGCAATTTCCTCACGACGGTTAAAAATCGTAAGGTTAACAGTATTTGAAATAATAAATACGCTGACTGCAAGCAAGACGATTATCAAAACCAGGCAAATTGCGGTTACAAGTCCCCGCACCTGCAGTATTTTATCCGAAATATCGCTGCGTGCCTGAACCTTGGCTATGCCGTCGACACGCTCAAGCGCCTTTGCGGTGTTTGCGGTTTTTGAAATATCATGGAGCTTGAGTGTAAAGCGGTTTCTAAGCGGGTTATCGTTTTCCAATCCCTCAAGCAGCTCGCTTTCTTCACCCAACTCGGTTTGGAACTTGCTGAAAGCTTCTTCCTTTGATACAAACATCGCATCGGCTACGTTATCAACATCCAAAAGAGTGTCTTTTAACTCTCGTGCGGCATCTTCGTCATAACTGTCATCAACAAAGACAACTACTTCGTTTTGGTTCTCCACCTCGTCGAGTATGTTTTCAACGTTGACAGCAACCATTAGAAAACTTCCGGTTATAAGCAGACAAGCACATATTACACCCGCCGCTGCAAAGCTCATGAACCGATGCGTTACAATGCTCGAAAGCGCTTCACGTATGAAATAAGTAATATTATAAAGTTTCATTTTGATAGTACCCGCCCATCTTATCACTAACGATGCGTCCATCGCCTATAGCGATAACGCGCTTTGAGAATGTATTGACCAGTTCGCGCTCATGCGTAACCACCAGAAGAGTTGTGCCCAACGAATTTATACGCTCAAGCAGCATCATAATATCCATTGCCATCTTCGGATCAAGGTTTCCGGTTGGCTCATCAGCAATAATCATACTCGGATTATTTACAAGCGCACGCGCAATCGCTACGCGCTGCTGTTCTCCGCCGGAGAGCTCATACGGATGGGCATACATTTTGTTTGAAAGCCCTACAAGATTGAGAACGTAAGGCACACGCTTTTTGATAATTCTCGGCGGAGCACCGACTGCACGCATTGCAAATGCCACGTTTTCATAAATCGTCTTTTTCTCAATCAATCTGAAATCCTGGAAGACTACACCGATGGTTCGGCGAAGCTTCGGAATGTCCGAAGGTTTGAGTTTATTTAAATTAAAGCCGTTGACATTACCTCTTCCGCTGGTCATCTCGACCTCACTTGTAAGTATTTTTACAAGCGTGGACTTTCCCGAAGCGGATGAGCCGACTAAAAATACAAATTCACCGTCATCCACGCGCAAATTGATGCCCGTAAGCGCAGGTGTTCCGTTTTCGTACACCTTGCAAACGTCGAGCAAACGCACCATAAGAAATTTCCCCTTTTTTACCTATTTATCTAAAAACTTCTTTTTTTCATCTTTACGTCCGACTCAAGCCTTAAAGCCCGAGCCGGACGTTTTTCATTAATAGCAATCACGTGAGGAGAGATAACGCTTGACCATGAGCGCAACCTTAAAGATTATTGCATGGTCAAACTCGCGCAGGTCGAGCCCTGTTATCTTCTTAATCTTCTCCAAGCGGTATACCAGAGTATTACGATGTACAAAAAGCTTTCTGGAGGTTTCCGAAACGTTTAAGTTATTCTCAAAGAACTTCTGAATTGTAAAAAGAGTCTCCTGATCCAGAGCATCAATGGAATTTTTCTTAAACACCTCGGATAAGAACATCTCACACATAGTAGTAGGCAGCTGATAGATAAGACGGCCTATGCCCAGATTCTCATAGCTTATGATGTTCTTTTCAGTGTCAAACACCTTACCGACCTCAATAGCCGCCTGAGCTTCCTTGTATGATACGGCAAGATCCTTAAGACCCGGTGCCACTGTACCGATACCAATAACAGTCTTTATATAAAGCTCGGTATTGATAGTCTCTTCAATCTCTTTAGCGAGCTTTATAAACTCCTTGGTCTCAACATTCATGCGTACCTCTTTTACAAGCACCATATCCTGCTCGCTTATGCTTATAACAAAATCACGCTGCTTGTCCGGGAAAAGGTTCTGCACAACATCAACCGCACCAACGTCAGTCTTATCAACCTGACGGATAAGAAATACGATGTATGGGGTATCGACCGGGAAGTGCAGCTCATTTGAACGCACATAAATATCCCCGGGTAAAATATTATCCAAAATAATATTTTTGATAAAAGTCGCCTTATCGTGTTTTTCATCATAGAAGCTCTTTGCATTGTTAAGCGCGATAGATGCCATCATGCAAAGGCTTTTAGCATACTCATCCTCGCCCTCGATAAACACGGCATAGTCAAAGCGCACACTCCAGTTGGACAAAGGCTTGTATGTAAAGCCACGGCTTGCGGCATACGCATCCCCCGAGCTGTAAAGAGCATTGATAGCATCTTCACGCACCGCTCCGATCTGAGTTAAATCACTGCAAGCAACAACCGTACCGGCAGCATCAACCACACCGATAACGCGATCGGTCGCCTCCTTCATTTGGAGAACAAGACTCTGCAACATTCTTCCGGACATTTTAAATCTCCATTCCGCCGCTGTGCCCCGGCCTTTCATTTTTAAATGCACCCTCGTCCTGCACAGCAGAAACACCATAGGACAAGAGCCGCTTTAACCAAACAAAGTATCCTCGCACTTTTTGTTTTTGGCAAACGAATGCATTTTAAATATATATGAGTATATAATACCAAACTTTTGTCGAAAAAGCAATGGAAATTGTGTGAACATTATAATTTTTTTATTACACTCACCAAAATGAGCGCAAAAAATCATCGCCGCTTATTAAAACAAGTGGCGATGATTAATTATTCAAGTTTTAACTTACTTGGAAAGTCTTTCCTTAAGTGCGTTGAGCTGTGCGGTCATTTCTGCCGGCATTCTGTCACCAAACTTTGCATAGAACTCTTCAAGGCCCTTTGCATCTTCCATCCAAAGGTCATTGTCTACACTCAGGATATCCTCAAGGATTTCCATTGTTACTTCGTTTTCAATGCCCTCGCGGTTGATGTCCTCCGCCTTCGGTACATAGCCGATTGCGGTCTCGTTTGCTCCGACCTCGTCCTCGCAACGCTTGATTATCCAGTCAAGCACTCTCATGTTATCGCCAAAGCCCGGCCACAGGAACTTGCCTTCGCTGCTTGTGCGGAACCAGTTGGTGTGGAATATCTTCGGCTGCTTGGTTACTTTCTTGCCCATTTCGATCCAATGTCCGAAGTAATCTGCCATGTTGTAGCCGCAGAACGGCAGCATTGCCATCGGGTCACGACGGACTACGCCTACTGCGCCGCTTGCTGCTGCGGTAGTCTCACTTGCCATTGCGCTGCCTACGAATACGCCGTGGTTCCAATCAAAGGACTGATATACCAGCGGAGCGGTCTTTGCACGGCGGCCACCGAAGATGATTGCTGAAAGCGGTACGCCCTGCGGATTCTCAAACTCAGGTGAGATGCACGGGCACTGGCTTGCCGGTGCGGTGAAGCGGCTGTTCGGATGCGCGCCCTTCTTATCAGAGGTCTTGCCGTTCCACTCCTCGCCTATCCAGTCTACTGCGTTCTCAGGCGGGTTCTTGTCAAGGCCTTCCCACCATACGGTGTTATCTGCAAGGTTATGCACTACGTTTGTAAAGATTGTGTTCTTCTGGCAGGTCATAAGTGCGTTCGGGTTGGACTTCATGTTCGTGCCCGGTGCTACGCCGAAGAAGCCTGCTTCCGGGTTGATTGCCCACAGTCCGCCATCCGGACCAATTCTTATCCATGCGATGTCGTCGCCTATGCACTCTACCTTGTAGCCTGCCTTCTTATATCCCTCAGGCGGGATGAGCATTGCAAGGTTGGTCTTGCCGCATGCTGACGGGAATGCTGCTGCTACATATCTCTTCTCGCCGTTGGGCTTGGTGATGCCGAGGATGAGCATATGCTCTGCCATCCACCCTTCCTTCTTGCCCTGGTAGGATGCGATTCTCAGTGCAAAGCACTTCTTACCAAGAAGTACGTTTCCGCCGTAACCGGAGTTGATTGACCAGATTGTGTTATCCTGCGGGAACTGTACAATATATCTCTCTTCCTCATTGAGCTCTGCCTTTGCGTGCAGACCGTGTACGAAGTCTTCACTGTCGCCCAAAACGTCCAGCACCTTCTTGCCTACGCGCGTCATGATTGCCATGTTGAGTACTACGTAGATTGAGTCGGTAAGCTCGATGCCTGCCTTTGCAAACGGTGAGCCCGGTACGCCCATGCTAAACGGGATTACGTACATGGTTCTGCCTGCCATTGCTCCGTCATAGAGCTTGCCAAGCTTCTCATATGCTTCTGCCGGGTCCATCCAGTTATTGGTCGGGCCTGCTTCTTCCTTTGTCGGTGCGCAGATGAAGGTTCTTCCCTCTACGCGTGCTACGTCATTTACTGCGGTTCTGTGCAGGTAGCAGCCCGGAAGCTTCTCTTCATTTAATTTGATGATCTCTCCGCTTGCTTCTGCCTGCGCTCTCAGTGCGTCAAGCTGTGCCTCGCTTCCGTCTATCCACTCTACCTTCTCAGGCTTTGTGAGTGCGATCATCTCTTCTACCCATTGGTTTACGTGTTTATTCGTCGTTAAACTCATTTCACTTTGCTCCTTTCATTATTTTGCCAATATATATTTTATTCTATTTTACGTCAATTAGCAATCACTTTTTTTGACAAATTCCTGACAATCTTTTTCCTTTTATGCACATTTCCTATAAAAGGTTAAATCTGCGCTTGTACCAGTCCGCACTTTTAAGCTCGCCCACACCTGAAAATGACATTTTTTTGCTGTCCAAAACATTTCGTGCGCAATTAAGAATATCCTCTTTTGTCACCGCGTCTATCCGCTGCATGGTTTCATCCGGGGTGATTATCCGGTTATAGCGCAGCATATTTTGCGCAAGATTATTCATTCTGGCATTAGTATTCTCCATACCCATCATGATATTCGCCTTAAGCTGTTCACGCGCTCTGAAAAGCTCAACGTCCTCAACTCCTGCTTGGCAAATTGAGTTAATTTCCTCCATGATAAGGTTTATAGCTTCGGCTTCGGTTTCACGGCTGAGTGCGGTATTTATGCAGAAAAGTCCTTGCTCTGCGGTAGTTCCGGTAAATGCCGCAATGGAATAGCAGAGTCCGGCTTCCTCACGCACGCATTGAAAGAGCCTTGAGGACATGCCGCCGCCCAAAATTGAGCTGAGAAGCTGTATTGCAAAGCGGTCATCGCTACTGTAACCGGGCATCGGATATGCTATGCACAGGTGGTTTTGCTCTATAGGCTTTCTCCTGAGAGTTACCGCGCGGTTATACTTTGCCTCGGGCGTATATATTCTCTCGTTGCGCTCAAGTTTTGAAAATCGCTCTTTGAGCGCATTGAGTTGATCCTCGGAATAGTTTCCCGCAACAGAAACTATTATGCCATCTGAGGTATAATGCGTATCCCTATAGTTTCTGAGTATCTGGCTATTGAATGTACGTAGTGTCTTTTTCGTGCCCAGAATCGGGCGGCCCAAGGATGAGCCACGGAAAACCGCCTCGTTTAAACGATCAACCGCCAAATCCTCCGGCGAGTCCTCGTACATACCTATTTCTTCATATATTACATTGCGTTCGCTTTTTATATCGGAGTCGGCAAACTTCGAATTAAAGAATATATCGCAGAGGACATCTGCAGCAAGGTCAAAATGCGTATCGAGTGAACGCGCATAAAAGCAAGTGCATTCATTTGATGTAAACGCGTTTATCTGACCGCCTATGCCGTCCATCTGCTCGGCTATATCACGAGCCGTGCGCTCATCGGTACCTTTAAATACCATGTGCTCTATGAAATGGGATATGCCGCAAAGCTCTTCGGGTTCGTGCCGCGCGCCGGATTGCACCCAGATACCTATCGCAACCGTGCGGACATGCGAAAGCTTTTCATATACCATTCTGACACCGTTTCCCAGTATTTCAGATTTTATTTTTTGTTCTGCCATTGTATCACGCCACTTCTTATATATAAAATTAGGGGCAGAGCCTTTGAAGGTCTGCCCCCTTACATATTATTTTTAGTTTTCCAAAATCTCGCCGTGCTTTTCAAGCTCAGCATATGCATCCTTACGTGAGAGGTTGATGCGGCCCTTATCGTCGATTTCGGTTACCTTTACCCAGGTCATATCGCCGATGTTGAGTACATCCTCAACCTTTTCAACTCTGCGATTTTCAAGCTTTGAAATGTGGACCATTCCATCCTTACCCGGAGCAAGCTCAACAAATGCGCCGAATTGCAGGATGCGGACTACCTTACCGTAATAAAGTGCGCCGACCTCCGGATCAAGGACTATAGCCTCAATCATCTTCTTCGCGTTCTCGCAAGCGCTCTGCTCAATTCCAGAAATGTAAACGCTGCCGTCATCCTCAATATCAACCTTAGCGCCGGTGTCAGCAACAATCTTCTGGATTACGCTGCCGCCCTTTCCGATAACATCGCGGATTTTCTCCGGATCAATGCTCATGCACAGCATTTTGGGAGCGTACTTTGAAAGCTCGGTGCGCGGTGTGGAAATGCACGGGAGCATAATTTCATCGAGAATCTTATAACGTGCATCGCGGGTGATGGTAAGTGCACTGCGGATGATTTCCGGGGTAAGACCGTCAATTTTAAGGTCCATCTGGATAGCGGTGATACCCGCTTTTGTACCCGCAACCTTAAAGTCCATATCGCCGTAGAAGTCCTCTACGCCCTGAATATCAGTAAAGGTAAGCCACTTGTCACCATCGGTTACAAGACCGCTGGAGATACCGGCAACCGGTGCTTTAATCGGAACGCCTGCATCCATAAGTGCGAGTGTGGAGCCGCAAATAGAGCCCTGAGAAGTTGAACCATTTGAGCTTAACACCTCACTTACGAGGCGGATGCAATACGGGAACTCGTCCTCAGACGGGATAACCGGCTCGAGAGCACGCTCAGCAAGCGCACCGTGACCGATTTCACGGCGTCCCGGTCCGCGGCTCGGGCGAGCCTCGCCTACTGAATAGGACGGGAAGTTATAGTGATGCATGTAACGCTTGAACTCTTCTTCGTAGATAGTATCAAGCTTCTGCTGGTCAGCAATAGTACCGAGGGTTGCAACCGTCAGAACCTGGGTCTGGCCGCGGGTAAAGAGACCGGTACCGTGGGTGCGCGGCAGGATACCAACCTCTGCAGCAAGCGGACGAACCTCGTCCATCGCACGACCGTCAACGCGCTTGCCCTGAAGCAGCCACTCGCGGACAACTATCTTCTGAATCTTATAGAGGCACTCGCCGAGGTAAGTCTCGCACTCTGGGAACTGCTCGCTGAATTTTTCAATAAGCTCTGCGCTGAGCTCTTTAAGGCGCTCGTCACGGATGAGTTTGTCATCAGTATCCATGCAGTAGCGAACCTTATCGATAGAGTACTCTTTAACAGCGGCAAAGAGTTCATCATCAAACGGAGCTTTCTCGTAATCAAACTTTGCTTTCCCAATTTCAGCCTTTATACCGTCAATGAAAGAAACAATCTTCTTGATTTCGTCATGAGCGGTCATGATAGCGTCAAACATTGTGTCTTCCGGAATCTGGTCAGCGCCGGCTTCAATCATTACAACCTTCTCAGCAGAACCTGCAACAGTGAGGTTCATGGTGCTCTTCTCACGCTCGGCAGAGGTCGGGTTAATGACGAACTGACCGTCAACATATCCTACGCTTACACCGGCAATCGGTCCGTTCCACGGAATATCGGAAATTGAGATAGCCACGGATGTGCCTATCATAGCTACGATTTCGGGGGCATTGTCCTTATCTACGCTCAGCACGGTGCAAGCGATGGCAACATCGTTGCGCATGTCATGTGGGAAGAGCGGACGAATCGGGCGGTCAATCAAACGTGAGGACAAGATTGCACGCTCGGACGGACGACCCTCACGACGCATGAAGCTGCCTGGGATGCGACCTACGGAGTACAGACGCTCTTCAAAGTCAACCGAGAGCGGGAAGAAATCAATTCCTGCGCGGGGTTTCGCAGAAGCGGTAGCAGTTACGAGAACTACAGTCTCACCGTAACGCACGAGGCATGAACCGTTTGCAAGACCTGCGACCTTACCGGTTTCAACGATAAGCGGACGGCCTGCAAGCTCGGTTTCATAAACATGGTAGTTGCTAAATTCCATCTTTTTCATTTTTAAACATCTCCTTCTTTATACTTTCTTTTCTTGTCTAAAAGGAGACGCGGGTTTAGCATTTGAAATTGCCTCCGATCATCACATCGGGAGCAGGTTCAACTGCTAAACATGACCGCGCATGTCTATCCCCTCAGACAAGGGAAGGGCAAGGAAACGGCATTTACCGTACCCTTACCCTTACTTTTCCACTTACTTTCTCAAGCCAAGCTTTGCAACGATTGCACGATAGCGCTCAATATCTTTCTTTGCAAGGTAGTTGAGCAGGCTGCGGCGCTTACCAACCATCTTAAGCAGACCACGGCGGGAATGGTTATCCTTGTGGTGGACCTTCAGATGCTCGGTCAGCTGAGAAATCCGCTCGGTCAGGATAGCAATCTGTACTTCCGGTGAACCGGTATCGGTTGCATGGGTACGATTGTTTTCGATGACCGCAGTTTTCTGTTCCTTACGAATCATGATTACATTCACCTTTCTTTATAGATTTACCCGCCGATCGCGGTAAAGGGTGGGTGAAATACCTACGGTAAAACGCAGATTATATCCCAAAACTGAGATCGAGGGCTTTGCACTAAGCTTCAATATTCTATCATATTTTTTTTAAGTTGTAAATAGTTTTTCTTTTTTTATTTTACTTTATAATGTAAAATGATTGACACTTTTATCAAAAAGTGGTATCATCATTGTTGATTTTAGAAAGGAGTCGACAAAATTATGGCATATTATAAATTACCTGAGAGCGCAACACGCAAATTCTGCACAGACCTGTTTAAGGGCTACGGCTTTACTCAGACTCAGGCTGAGGACATCACCGATGTTCTGCTCATGGCTGACCTTTACGGCATTGAGTCACACGGTATTCAGCGCCTGATTCGTTATCACAACGGCATCGAGGAAGGTCTTATCTGCCCGAAGGCTGAGCCGGAAATCATTCACGAAACTCCCCTCTCCGCAGTTATCGACGCTAAGATGGCTATGGGACAGGTTGTTTCTAAAATGGCTATGAACATGGCTATTGAAAAGGCTAAGAAGTACGGCTTTGGCGCGGTTGTAGTAAATCATTCCAACCACTACGGCATCGCAGGCTACTACACCAGAATGGCAGCTGAGGCTGATATGATTGGTATGTGCTTTACTAACACCGAAGCTATCATGATCCCAACCAACGGCAAGAACGCTATGCTGGGTACCAACCCGATCGCATTCTCCATGCCGGCTGATCCGGTTCCGTTCCTTTACGACGTAGCTACTACGGTTGTTCCGCGTGGCAAGCTTGAGGTTTACAACAAAAAGGGTCAGCCCCTGCCCATGGGTTGGGTTGTTGACGCTGAAGGACGTGACACCAACAACGCAGGCGAAGTTATCCAGAACATTATCAACAAAGCAGGCGGCGGCATTCTGCCTATCGGCGGATCCACCGAAGCAACCGGCTCTCACAAGGGCTACGGCTTAGGCCTGATTGTTGAGGTTATGACCGCTATCCTGTCCGGCGGTGTTACCTCCA
>JAZTXE010000084.1:0-76885 GCA_045636205.1 Eubacteriales bacterium | reverse complement strand
CTGATGATGAATTTAAAGAGTATCCGCTTCATCAGTGGTATGATTATGTGACTGAGGCGGGGCTGAAGCCGGCATCATTGGTTGCGCTTGTGAATATTGCAGCGTTTTCAAAAAAAGAGAGGGAGTATAATCTTTCCATTGTAAAGGGATACATTGACCAAATGGAAAAGCTCAATATCCCGATTATCATGCTCAATCCGCAAGGTGAGTCAGCAGGCTCGGATGATGAGCTTAAAATCATGCGAGAGAATATGATAAATGCATATTCCGAGGTTATAGAGTATGCAAAGGGAAGTGGTATAAAAGTAGCAACTGAAAATTATTCACTGCTCGACCGCGCAGACTCACGGATGAAAGATTTAAGATATATCCTTGATGCGGTTCCCGAACTCGGGCTGGTACTGGATTCCGGAAACTTCTTCTGCGTGGGTGAGGATGTTCTCGAGGCGTATGAGCTGTTGGCTGACCGATTGGTTCATGCTCATTTTAAGGACTGGAAATGGGATCCATACGGACATGCAGTCAGAGAGAATATGCCACGTTTTGAAGGTGAGGTTATCGGAAAGGGAATGCTACCGCTTAAAGAGCTGATAGCGCGTTTTAAGCGTGATGGATATGACGGAAAGGTTGTTCTTGAAATAAACGCTCTTAAAATTTCACTTGCGGATTTGGAAGAGTCTGCAGACTTTTTGGTAAGAGAAGTTTTGGGTGGTGAGTGGAATGTATAGTTATGCGATTATAGGCTTTGGCGGATTGGGCAAACTTCACTTGACAAATCTTATCAAGCTTGAAAAAGAACGTGGCGATTTTTACTTGAAGGCGGTATGCGGCGCAGATGAAAAGTCTTTCAGGGAAAACGTCAAGCTCAATATAGGAGATATTGATATAGCATCTGTCGATTTTTCGAGGTGCAATTTTTATCAGGATTATAAGGAACTGATAGAAAGGGAAAAACCGGATTTCATATTGTCTACACTGCCGACCTATATGCACGAAGAGGTGGCTGTTTATGCGCTCAACAAAGGCATTCACGTGTTCTCGGAAAAACCGATGGCACTTACTGCTGAGGGCTGCAACAATATGATTGAAGCGGCACAGACGAACAATAAAAAGCTTATGATAGGTCAGTGCTTACGGTTTGACTCCAGGTTCAGGAAAATAAAGGAATATATAGACAATAAAACCTACGGTGAAATTTACCGAGCAGAGTTTTCGCGCTATTCTCGGACTCCTACATGGACATGGAAAAATTGGATTTTAGATCCCAAGCAAAGTGGCGGTTGTGTACTTGACATGCACATCCATGATGTGGATCTGATTAACTGGATGTTCGGAATGCCAAACTCATTGCGCGCGGCAACTACTGCGAAAAAAGTTGAGTTTGAATCTGTTTTCGCTCAGTATTTTTACGATGATCTGCTCGTAACTGCGTCAGCGGATTGGTCGATGACACAGACGTTCCCGTTTGAACAAAGATGCATATTCAATTTTGAGCGGGCAACTGTTTGTGTAGTTGATGGAAAAATTAGTGTGTATACGGACAAAGAAAGCTTTTCGCAGGAATTTTCGGATGACCAATATTTTGTTGATGAAATGCGTGCGTTTTTAAAGCTTGCGGTTGACAATGAGGGGAGTGCACAGACGTCACCTGAGTCAATCCGTGATTCAATAGTGCTTGCTCTTAAGGAAATCGAGTCGGCGAGGAGTGGCGAAACAGTTTGTTTTTAAAACGAACTGTTGTCAACAGTGCTTATAAGTATAGGCTTTACATGACAACAATATAAGCAAAAACCCTTTAACAAAGAGTGCTTTACTGGAGAAAATATCGTGTTTATATCCCCGAAAAGCGTTGTGGCACAATGATATAGTAACGGAAAAATTAAATGTTGACAGGTTTTCAGTAAAATGAAAAATAATGCATATTAATATCATTTACCGGCCGTTTTTGAGGTTTTCACCTTATTAATGTTACAATTATATTACAATACCATAAAGCCTATTGACGATTATTCATGGGCTTGGTATACTGTGCTTAAATAAAATATTTGTGCGCAGTCAGGCATATGAGCTAAAAGTAAGACGCAACTATCGGCGAGGATTAGTCCTCGTCTGATGGTTGCGTTTTTTTATTTGTGCACAGCAAGGGGGAGGATAACTCACCAAGTAACTTGCACCTTGAAAACTGAATATAGGAATATCCAAGAGGAAAAAGGAAACTCGACGAATATCTAAGACAGCTATATCTGTACTCTACTGCGATTGAGCAGGAATATGGCAAGCTCCCCACCGCACTCTGCTTCAACTGTTTCCGAGCGCCTTTGCTTATCAAAGAACCTTTTGATAAACAAAAATACGAAGAGGCCAAGCAATGGTTTGCTGACGGCGTAGAGCAGATTACAAATGAAACGGACTTCAGACCGGACATGGAATTTTTCAAATGCAAATACCTCTGTGAAATGCAGGATTATTGCGAGCATTACGACATGACATTTAATGGGCGAGGGGGAGCAACAAATGATTATAAAACAGTTATTTTATAAATACACAAGGAGATGATTAATTACTTGGAAAATGCGCCAAAAGGTTATAAGTTCATTGAAGATGAAAGTAACGGTGAAGTATATGCTGTAAATGATGCGACTGGTGAGACAGTGGAGACAATGTGTGCCAGAATCATTCTTGGTTCGGACGTATTGACTCCGGAGGATAAAAGAAAAATGCTCGAAAGGAAAAAACAAATCAAAAAGTTTTGTATGCAGCGCGCACATGATAGAAGTTTGGGGAGATATGTATTCGTAAACATAAACCAAGATTTCAGCGACATTTCTCCCGATGCACTAGCGCGTCTCTTTTACCTCGCTTTACATTTAGGCTATGGAGATGACATTGTTATGAAGACTCAACGAACTAAGTTGATTCTCAGAGAGTTGCCGATGTTTATGCGGATATCTGAATCGACATCCAGGCGGTTTTGGGAAGAAATTTGTCCCAAATACGCACATGAGGATGAAGATGGGGGTATCCATATAAATAGCTCTGCGTTTCGTTTAGGGAAGCTTGGTAAGGGGAGCAGTGGATATCAGAAAGTGCATAAGGATGCATTTAAGAGCTTATACAGAAAGATGCCTGCGTCTAAGCACAGATATCTTGGATATGTGCTCAAGATGCTTCCGTACATAAATATCGAGTACAACGTACTATGTGAAAACATATTCGATACCGATATTGAAGATATGTATCCGCTGTCCGTGAAAGCCTTTTGCAAAAGGCTGGGATATAATTATTCGGCTGCTTCGCGTTTAATAAAGGAATATGAGAAGCTGAAGATTAGCGTTGAAGGACATGAAGAACCTTTATGTTCATTCACCGGTTCGGGACACAAAAAAATGATTTTTGTTAATCCACATGTTATATACAGCGGAACGAATTATGAAAAAGTGGAGGTGATGGGGAATTTCCGTAAAAAACGGCCAACTTGACGTTTTTATGGAGGAATTTCGACAAATTTGACGGAAGTTGAAAAGCCCGTTGTTATGGGATTTCCGAGCTAGTAAATGTCTAAAGATACGCTTGGTTAAGGCATTTTTGCAAGATTGATTAATTCGACAAATTTGACGAAACCTAAAACCGGCAAACCTATTGATATATAAGGGGTTGGAGTTTGTTTGGAGAAAATGAATTAATCTATATTTAGGTGACTAAAAAATTCTTACTATCGAAAATTCCACCATGCTACATGGTGTTAATATATTTACGCTAAAATCCAGAAGAGAAGGGATGTGATAAATGACAGAATAACAGCTAAAAAACATCACGTTGCTTTGGACATGAAACCTTAGTTAACGAGTGGTATAATGTACAGCACAAACTGAAGGAGGAATTTAAACGAGAAAAAATGAAATATTATGCGTAGGCAAAAAGGGGGGATGCAGATGAATATACATATACACTTATAACGCAAGCGGCAGTGTGAGATTTACGAACAAGTAAAAATAAATCAAGCGTTTAAAATTATAAAAGCATGGCAATAATCGTTGTGTAAAACTTTTGATCGGAGTGATTCTATGACAGTAAAAGTTTCAGTTAATGGAGAATCTGTTGAGATAAAGGATTTGAAGGAATACACGATAAGGGACGAAGTATTGCTATCTTTATTGTATCGTGTTTATGAAAAAATCTCAAAATCTCAAGTGTTTGCGTAAGTGGAAGATAGAGGCTGTTAATCTCGGCCTCTATTTTTAATTAGTAAGAGGTGAGAAAATGAAAATACCGGCTATATATATTCGTGTATCAACTGACTTTCAGGCAGAAGAAGGATATTCCATCGATGCTCAGAAAGAGGCGTTGGAAGCTTATTGCAAAATGAAGCAAATAAAAAATTATGAATTTTTTATAGACGGAGGGTGGTCCGGCAGTAACTTAGACAGACCGGAAATAAAGCGACTTATTGACATGTGTAAAAAGGGGAAGATAAGCCACTGTATAGTTTATAAGCTTGATAGATTATCTCGTTCGCAAAAAGATACCTTGTACTTAATTGAAGATGTGTTTAATTCTCACAATGTTGATTTCGTATCAATTAACGAAAATCTTGACACATCCACTCCCATGGGCAGACTTATGATAGGTATATTATCAGCCTTTGCTCAGCTTGAAAGAGAGAATATAAGAGAGCGTACCCGCATGGGCATGAAAGAAAGGGTGAAATCCGGACTTTGGATGGGAGGAGGAAGAATTCCGTTCGGATATGATTACGACCAAAATGAGGGGGTTCTGGTGCCTAATGAGGATGCTGAAATGGTACGGCAGATGTATGACTTATACCTGCAAGGCTTTTCGACAAACTCTATAGCGAAAATGCTGGGGCTTAAGTATGAGCGATTATGTATCCAAATTTTAAGAAGGAAAACAAACATTGGCATTATTGAGTACAATGGGGAGGAGTATAAAGGCAAACATGAACCCATAGTGAGCGAAGAAGTTTTTTACAGAACAATGGAAATGATGGAGAGACGCAAAAGCAATATACATTCATATGGTACAAAATTACTTACCGGTTTACTATATTGTGGTCATTGCGGAGCTCGTTTCAGATATCAAAAATGGGGGAACGGTAAAGATAAGTTAATATGTTATTCAACACAAGGTTCTAACAGAGAATATTTGGTAAAAGATGAAAACTGTCCGCAAGAAAAGTTATGGGCCGAAGATGTAGAGCGGATAGTGATTGATACAATGCTAAATATCAAAATGAGCGAATTAAAGGAGGACAAAAGTACAGACAAAGCTCAAAACGTGCAGCAACTATTAGAGGCGCAAAAAAATAAAATAGCTGCAAGCATAAAGAAATTACTCAATTTGTATGCGGTTTCTGATAAAGATGACGATATACTGCTTGAAACAATAAACGAGCAAAAGAAGCAGCTAGAAAAAATCGAAATGCAAATAAAAAAGGAGGGAGAATACAGAAAAAGTGAAAAAGACAGGGAGAGATTGCAGACATTAGCAAAAAATCTACCGTCGATATGGGAGCATGCAGACCTTAGAGAACGGCAGACTATCTTGAAATCTTTGATAAATAAGATTATAATAAAAGACGAAGAGATACACATTGATTTTAATGTGTAATAATATGTATTTCAACATGGTATATTCATCGGCACTGCATAGGTGGACAGGCGAACATTGAGTGTTATATCAAAATTGTCTATTGCTTTTATAAGGCCTACACAACCTACTTGGAAAAGGTCATCCACCATTTCACCGCGGTTTGAAAATCGTTGGATAACGCTTAAAACCAGACGTAGGTTACCTGATATAAGTTCTTCTCGTGCGGATGCATCTCCTTCTTTATATTTTCTCAGAAGTTCGACAATTTTATCGTTTGAAAGGACTTTTAATTTTGATGTGTTAACTCCGCAAATTTCAACCTTAGTCTGCATCCGTAAAATCCCCCTGAAGGTGTTTAATTATGGTAATTAAATTATTTCCGAAACGGGCACATTTCATACCGTGATTGCAGATTGTAATTTACTGGTAAAAAAAACAAGGCTGCAAAATGCAGCCTTGAAATATAGTCGGATTATTTACATTCGGGCAGACTTGCAGCCGCAACGGACTGGCCTACGCGGCGCGAGGACTCATCCGGAAGCTCGAGCGTGAGCTTTTCTTTGAGCTCAGGGTATTCTTCGCTTAAAACTTTATTTGCATATTCGATGATGAGATTACCACCGTCTCCTGACATTACACGACCGAGAAGGAGAACATGCTTCATGTCATAAAGCTCAGAGTACCATGCCAGTGAGTGACCGAGGTATACACCGATTGAACGGTATACTGATGCAGCGCGCGGGTCTTTTTCAGCCATGAGCTTTTGAGTGACCTTTAGTTTTTCAGCGGGGGTTGCATTTTCATCCAGTGCGATACCTGCAATTGGTGCGAGCTTGTTTACGCCGTCCTGCGAGAAATATTTAACACCGCAGCCACGGTCGCCGGACCATTCATCTACCATTGCGGTCTTACAAAGGTCAACCGGAGCAAAAGCAAGTTCGTTGAGCCATCCGGTTATATTGCCGGCGCCATCAACAAATCCGGCAGCCTCACTGGTGCCCATTGCTATACCGAGCACGTTATTGTCCTTTAAATTCATAGCGCCGGCGAGAGCGGTTACGTCACCGTCGTTTGCAACGACAAGGGGAACATCGCCTATTTCTTTTGCGGCGCGGATGTATATATCCTTTACCTTTGCATCAAAGTCTTCCTTTGAAACTTTTAAGAAGAGGGAAGCGAGCATGGTACGGTTATTTACATATATACCCGCAGAGCTTACGCCTATACCGTCAACTCTCGGCATTTTTGCAGCTGCACTTTTCATTGCGGCTACGATTCCGTCAAAGTGATAATCAGGGTCAGAAGTGGTTTTCGGATGCCATACGACCTCCTCGCTCCAAATTGCTTCGCCGTCAACAACTGCTGATACCTTGCGGTCACTTCCGCCTGCGTCAAAGCCTATACGGCAACCGTTCAAGTGACGGCCGACACTTTTGGATTCGTTGTTGGAAGCCGGGAATTCATCAAGGGAACAGGAAATAACCTCAAATTCCTTTTCGTAAATTTGAGACATGTTAATGCGGTCAAAATCACGCGCACCGCCGGGGGTGTAAGCGTCTTTTATTGCACTTATGATGTTATCGTTACCTGCTAAATATATGCGGAAGCCGCCGCATGACCAAAGAACATTTTTTATAAAACGCTCTACATATGTAAAGTCTGCTTCGTACATTTCTTCGGTTCCGTGAATATATAAGTCAAACGCTGCTACCTGATTGTTTTCACGCTCTATAGCAACTTTAAAAAGATTGCCGTTGTCGCCGACGCTTTCTTTAAAAGCACGGCTGAATTTTGCAAGAGGAATGAAGCTCGGGTCAAGCTCAGGAATGTTTTTGATTTGAAGATTTAGACTTAAGAAATTCATTTTGGGAATCGCTCCTTAATTGAAAAATAATATTATTTTTATTATATAAAAAAATTCAAAAAAATGGAATAGAATTTTTTAAATTACTTTTTATTACCGTTTAAAAAATCAATTGAGTTCTCAACAGCGTATTTTTCTGAATCGGTAAGTGGCATATTAGCAAAGCGGTGGTCAAAGCTTTTGCAGAATGCGGAAACGTCTTCGTTTAGCGATGCTGCTTTTTTTCTTGCGGCACTCATGTGGTCGGATAAAAAGGAGGGAATACTTTTTTTATCGAGCTCTTTTTTTGCGTGCTCGCAAAGTTCTGCTAAATGGTGGATGCAGAAAAACTCCTGATTTTGCGTTTTTTTTCTAAATTCCGCATCTGTACGCCAAAGATAAATTATGTTCCTGTAATACTTCTCCATACGCTCGTGAAGCTGATTGCAGACGAAGCATTCGTCTGATGCGCTTTTGAGCGAGGAAGAAATGCTTTCTAAATCTTTTTTATTTAGCTTTGATGTGTCCTCAGGCAGGCATTTTTCGCACAGCTCGTTTAGATAACTCTCAAGCATGAGTGCTAAGCTTAAGCGCTTTTTTACCGTAAGCATAAGCTTGAAATGGGAGGGGCAGAAGCCGACTTTGTTTGTTTCTATGCGCACATCCGGTTCCATCATCGCTGCGCCCATTATGTAGTCGACGGATGTTTCCTCTAAATCGTTTTCCAAACGGCATATCGGACAACCGTCTAATTTGTCATATGCTTCGTTAATTGGTATTGTGTAAATTGTTTCCTTCATATTGCACCTCAGTGAGAAAAAGTGTACAATAAATATTGTATCAGGAAAATGAAAGATACGCAATGCTAAAGTTTTAAGGAGCAGTTTTGGGGATGAAAATAGTAAGAAACGGGGTGTCTGTAACTCTTGAACAATTCGAGGACTTTTCCTCGGAACTGATTTTTGAGTGCGGGCAGGCATTCAGATGGAAAATAACAAATGACGGTGCGTATATAGGGATTGCAAAAGGTGTGCCTTTGAAGGTTTTTCAACAGCAAGGCAGAGTGATATTTAAATGCGCAAATGAGACGGATTTTGATGATATATGGTGCGAGTACTTTGATTTGGAGCGTAAGTACGATGTGATACGTGGCGGATTATCTGATAATTTAAAGCTCGCACCCGCTGTTGAGTATGGAAAGGGTATACGGATTTTGCGTCAGGACTTTTGGGAGACGCTGTGCTCTTTTATAATTTCGCAGTGTAATAATATCCCGCGTATTAAAGGTATAATTGACAGCTTGTGCCGCAATTTCGGCGAAAAAATATGCTTCGATGGGGAAGTGTTGTATACTTTTCCTGAGGCTGAAAAGATTGTGTGTCTCAGCGAGGAGGAGCTCGGTGTTATACGGTCGGGGTACAGAGCCAAATATTTAATTTCTGCGGCGCGTGCCATGGTTTCGGGTGAGCTTGACGGAATCGAAGACTTAAGCACGGAGCAAGCGAGGAAAAAGCTGATGTTACTTCAGGGAGTTGGCAGAAAAGTTGCTGATTGCGTTCTCCTTTACGGTCTTGGACGCATGGAGGTTTATCCGATAGATGTGTGGATGAAGCGTGTAGCTGAAGAGTTTTTTGGTGATATTAAGTTTGACGGTGCATGCTTTGGTGAATATGCGGGATTAGCTCAACAATACTTGTTTCACTACATAAGGAGCCTGAACGAAAAATGAAAATAATAAAAAACGCTGTGGAATTTCCACAGCGTTTTTATGTTCATATTTAGCGTGGGATTAATACATTCCCATGTCGCCGCCCATGCCGGGAGCAGCAGGAGCTGCAGCTACGGGCTCTTTCTTGTCGGTTACAAGGCTTTCTGTGGTTAGAACCATGCTTGCGATGGATGCTGCGTTCTCAAGAGCACTTCTGGTAACCTTTGCAGGGTCAACGATGCCGGCTTTTATCATATCGGTATACTTGTCGTTAAGAGCGTCGTATCCGTAACCGCTGCGACGGCTGGATTTAACCTTCTCAAGAACTACAGAACCGTCAACACCTGCGTTTGCAGCGATCTGCTTAACCGGTTCCTCAAGAGCCTTAGCGATAATCTTGACACCGGTTTTCTCGTCGCCGTCAACCTTCGGGAGAAGTTTCTCGACAGCGGAAATGGTGTTTACAAAGATTGTGCCGCCACCGGATACGATACCTTCTTCAACTGCAGCGCGGGTTGCGTTGAGAGCGTCCTCAATGCGGAGTTTCTGCTCTTTCATTTCTACCTCGGTAGCTGCGCCTACTTTAATTACTGCAACACCGCCGGAGAGCTTTGCGAGGCGTTCCTGAAGCTTTTCTCTGTCGAAATCGGAGGTGGTGATTTCAATCTGTGAACGGATCTGGCCGATTCTTGCCTTGATTTCTGAAGTGTCGCCTGCGCCGTCAACGATGATGGTGTTTTCTTTCTGAATTTTAACCTGACGTGCATGACCGAGCTGGTCGATGGTGGTCTCCTTGAGGTCCATGCCGAGCTCGTCGGAGATTACCTGACCACCGGTCAGGATAGCGATGTCCTTAAGCATTTCTTTGCGGCGGTCGCCAAAGCCCGGAGCCTTAACGCCTACGCATACGAAGGTACCGCGCAGCTTGTTGACAAGCAGGGTAGCCAGAGCTTCGCCTTCAATATCTTCAGCGATAATAACAAGCTTCTTGCCGTTCTGAACAATCTGCTCGAGAAGCGGAAGGATTTCCTGAATATTGGAAATTTTCTTGTCGGTGATGAGAATGTTAGCGTCATCAATAACAGCTTCCATTTTCTCAGTATCGGTGCACATGTACGGAGAGATGTATCCGCGGTCAAACTGCATACCTTCAACGGTTTCAAGATAAGTCTCAGCGGTTTTGGACTCTTCAACGGTGATGACACCGTCAGCAGAAACCTTATCCATAGCATCAGCAATAAGCTGACCTACGGTTTCGCTGCCGGAAGAGATTGCTGCAACACGAGCGATGTCAGCAGAGCCTGCAACCGGCTGAGCGGAAGCTTTTACAGCCTCGATTGCAGCTTCGGTAGCTTTTGCGATACCCTTTCTCATAATCATCGGGTTTGCACCTGCTGCTACGTTCTTCATGCCCTCACGGATGATAGCCTGAGCGAGCAGAGTAGCGGTTGTGGTACCGTCACCTGCTACGTCGTTTGTCTTGGTAGCAACTTCTTTAACAAGCTGTGCGCCCATGTTTTCAAAAGCGTCATCAAGCTCAATGTCCTTTGCAATGGTAACGCCGTCATTAGTTACAAGGGGAGCGCCAAATTTCTTATCAAGAACTACGTTGCGGCCTTTGGGTCCCATGGTTACCTTTACGGTATCAGCAAGAGCGTTGATGCCACGTTCAAGCGCTCTGCGAGCGTCTTCGCCAAATTTAATTTCCTTAGACATAATCTGTTCCTCCAAATATTTGATAAAAGAGATTTTATTCCACTACTGCGAGAATATCGTTCTGACGTACGATAGTGAGCTCATCACCGTCAATTTTAACCTCGGTGCCCGAGTACTTGCTGGTGATAACCTTATCGCCAACCTTAACGTGCATGGTAACTTCTTTGCCGTCAACAACTCCGCCAGGACCTACTGCGATAACTTCAGCAACCTGAGGCTTCTCTTTTGCTGCACCTGCAAGAATGATGCCGCTCTTGGTGGTTTCTTCAGCTTCGACCATTTTGATAATTACACGGTCTGCTAAGGGTTTGAGTTTCATAATAATATCCTCCTTGAAAGATTATATACTGTAACGTGATTTAGCACTCAAAAAGCGAGAGTGCTAATTTCAAATAATATAATAAGAGAAAATTGCCATTTCTGCAAGTTATAAGTTTTTTAAAAAAAGATAAAAACAAGTGTTAATTCGAGTTACACGAGAATATCTCTTCGAATATACGTATTTCTTATGTTTTCTTCAAAAAGCTCCGATTTTCAAGTTTTTCATAAAAAGTTAATAAATCAATTGTACATAAATAATTCGCACTTGATCATGCCGTTGTACAATTTACGACGTTTTGCGGCGCGCTTTCCGTAGAAACGTTCAAATTCGGGTTCGGAGGTTATCACGTAACTTTTCCATTTCGGGTAGTTACGCATGACTTTTCCAAATCCACGGTATAGCTCCTGTGCGGCTTGTTGGTCGAGAAGACGCTCGCCGTAAGGCGGATTGGTGAGTATTATGCCGCTTTCTGCAGGTGGAGTGAAAGAACATGCGTTTGCTTTTTCAAATTTAATATATTGTGCTACACCGGCCTTGAGAGCATTTGAACGAGCGATGTCAAGAACTGAAGGGTCGGTATCTCCGCCGCGAAGAACAAAGGGGCGGTCGAACATCTTTTCCTTTGCTTCTGCACGGAGCTCCTTCCATGCCTGCGGCGGCAACAGATTCCATTTTTCTGCGGCAAAATGACGGTAAAGCCCCGGTGCGCGGTTTTGAGCAATCATTGCCGCTTCTATTAATATAGTACCTGAGCCGCAAAAAGGGTCACAAAACACTTCGCGACCGCGATAATGTGTTAGTTCAACCATGGCGGCAGCTAAGGTTTCTCTTAGCGGTGCACCGCCTGAAATGGCACGGTATCCGCGCTTGTGGAGACCTGCACCGCTTGTGTCAATATAAAGCGTTGCGATATCCTTCATTATGGAAAACTGTATTTGATACTTGCTGCCGGTTTCTTCAAACCAGGATAAATGGTAGTGGCGTTTTAACCTTTCGACGACAGCTTTCTTTATTATGCTTTGGCAGTCGGGAACCGAGTGCAACTGAGAATGTAAAGCGTGGCCTTTTACTGGGAATTCGCCGTCTTTGGGTATAAAGCTCTCCCATGGGAGTTCAAGGACGTTGTCAAAAAGCTCGGTGAAAGTCCGTGCAGGGAATTCACCAAGTTTTATCAACACACGCTCACCTGAGCGAACCCATAGATTTGCGCGTGCCATGTCTCTTATATTACCCGAAAACTGAACACGGCCGTTTTCGACGGATATATTATTTATATTAAGGCGTTTCAATTGATTTCCTACAACCGATTCAACGCCGAAAAGGCAAGGGATAGTGTAATTTAGTTGCTCCATACTAAGTGTTTTCTCCTTTTGTATCTTCAAAATACCAGCCGCCGTTTAGCGTATTGTAAACAGCGGCTGGCTGATGCCGATGAATAATGGATCAGGGAATTATTCGACGATTTGAGAGGTGCTTTGATTATTGGAATTTACTCCATTGTCCTCAGTTGAGGCATTCTCACTATCGGAATTTGAAGTGCTTTCGCTTTCGTCAGAAATGCCGACATTGAGTTCTTGGTCACCGTCGTTTAAGTCTGTATTTTCATCGCCGGAGTCTGTTTCAAAATCTGAATCTTCATCCGTATTTTCAGAGTCTTCATCAGGTTCGGGTTTGGGAGCGGTCAGATGTGCAGAACACAAGCTGTTGTAAGGTGGTGTTCCGGCAGAGGTGTAGTAGTGCCCTTCTTCTGGAGCTGCGAGAGTTCCGTCCTCATTATAGCTTCGGATGGTATACTGTTCATCGCCTAAAGTTATTCCTGAAATTGGGAATGTCCGTTTCAAGTCCAAAAGTCCTACGGTTTTTAAGCTGGCTTCCGGACAGAACCTGGTTGCAAGCTGGTTTGTTGTACTGTCGATCTGAACCTCTTTATGGATATCGCAGCGTTTTTTCGGGACATCGTCCTTGTGGAAATATCCGGATATGACGCGCGAGCCACGCGGGTCAATCGAACAAGCTTCGGTTGGAAGCAGGCCACTGCATGAACAGACATTAACATATTTAAAATCTTTTGCTTCGAAGAAATTCTTGTTTTCAAGTCCTGAGTGGATTTCGTTCATGACTTTTTTCCAAACAGTAAGCGCAGGGGAAAGCGATTTAGAAATTTGCTTGGGTTTATCGTAGCCAAACCAAACCGCACCGCAGTAATATGGTGTGTAGCCGACAAACCAGCGGTCCTTGTCATCATCTGTAGTACCGGTTTTGGCTGCTGCGGGCATACCGCCGTTTAATTTTGCATATACACCGGTACCTTGGGTGACAACTTTTTGAAGCATATAATTCATATATGCAGCGGTTTTTTCAGACATTGCATCAATCACGCTTGCATTGTTTTCCAAAAGAACTTTGTTTTGATTATCCAATACTTTAGTATATGTTCGCGGTGTTGTATAGTTTCCTCTGTTGGGGAAGGTTGAATAAGCAGCTGCCATTTCAAGGACGGATACACCTTTTGTGAGTGCACCAAGTGACAGAGGAGCTAAATTGATGTCCTTCTCGCGGTTTAAGCTTGTAAAACCTAAATTTGCGGTCATGAAGTTAAATGAACGCTCGGGAGTCAGGTCTACGAGTGTGCGCATTGCCACGGTGTTGAGAGAATCTTCGAGACCTTTTAAAATAGTAGTGCGCCCTGAATAGGTTCGTGATTCGTTTTTGGGGTAGGATGAGTTGTTTAAAACTTTTATAGGCGCATCGTCAACCGGACTTTGCGGATTTATAAGGCTGTATTCAATCGCAGGTGCATAGACAGCAAGCGGTTTAATTGAAGAACCTGGTTGGCGATAGCTGTTTGTAGCGCGGTTTAATCCACGGTTTAGAGTTTTCTCTCCTCGACCGCCTACGATACCAAGAACGTTACCTGTATAGGGGTCCATTACAACCATAGCGCATTCGGGCTGCACAGAGCCTTTATAGGTGGGGAAGTTGCTTGAGTTTTTCAATACGTTATCCATAGCTGTCTGGATTTTAGGATCAATCGTCGCATAGATCTTGAGTCCGCCTGAGTAAATCATCTTTTCAGCTACTTGATAGGAATAGCCTTTTTCTTCCATAAGGTCATCTATTACATCTTCTATGACCTGGTCGACAAAGTACGACTGCTTGCTTGTAATTTGCTCAACTCTTTTTTCGCGGGTAAATACCAGTTCTTGAGCTAAAGCTTCGTCATATTCTTCCTTGGTTATCTTTTTAAGCTCAAGCATTTTATTTAGTATATTCACTTGGCGCTTTTTATTGTTATCCGGGTTTATGAACGGGTCATAGTATGTCGGTAGATTGGTGATACCAATAATAGAGGCGCATTCAGCCAATGTAAGCTCCGAAACATCCTTGTTAAAGTATACCTCGGCAGCCGTGCGCACACCGTAACAGCCTTGACCTAAGTATATAGTGTTGAGGTATAGTTCGATAATATCGTCTTTTGTGTGATGCCTTTCAATATATCGTGCACGCATTATTTCCTGAAGCTTGCGCTGCACGGTTGCTTGTTTGTCTCCGGTCAGGTTTTTTACAAGCTGCTGAGTTATCGTGGAACCGCCAAAATCACTTCTCATCTTAAAGAAAAGGTTTACTGCAGCGCCTGCGGTGCGGTACCAGTCAACACCCCTGTGAGATTCGAAACGTTCGTCTTCGATGGATATAGCCGCGTTCATAAGGTGCTTGGGCATTTCATCTAAATCCGCCCAGGTACGATTCTGAGTGGCGAAAAGCTGTTCGAGTTCGTGTTCGTTACCATCTGAATCCGTATAATAAACCACAGACGTGTAATTTAAATTCATCGTTTCGGCACCGATGTCAAGCTTTGAATCAATGCTGGTTGTCATATACAATGCAAAAACACTGCCGCATATAAACATTGTGCAAAGGGCTATCAATCCGATTGTTATAAGAAGTAAACGTATGGATTGAAAGCGACGTGATTTACGTTTTTTTCTTCTTGTTGAATATCCGTTATTCAAAGTAACAGCACCTCCGAATAAAAAGAAATGGATGCTTTCATAGCATATGTTTTAGGAAATTAAACTATAGAAAATTAGTATGCAAATTTTCTCAAATAACAGTATACCACAAATCTGATTATAAAGCTACCTAAAAAATTAAAGGGGGTTGAGTATAAAAGTGATTTTTTTGGAAAATATATAGTACAAAAGAGATAAAAAGCAGGTGATAGGTTTATATGGATAATAAACGTGTAATAATTTCAGCGTGTTGTTTATTCAGTATGTTTGCAGTGCTGATAAGCGGAATAACATCTTTAAGAGAGAGTGCTGAAAAAGAGAAAGAAAATAAGGTTTATATAGTAAACAGCAGTACGGAGAATATCCCTGAAGCGGAGGAGAATGTAGGAGAAGAAAACGGATATCTTGTTAAAAGCCAGGACGGAAAACTTGCGGTTTTTAATCCTGTAAATATGGAGGAGCCTGTTAAAACAACGGAGATATATGTAGAATCGCTCAGGAGATATGACCAGGATTTATTAGAGCAGGGAATAACCGTTTACGGCGATGAAGCATTGAGTATGATTTTAGAGGATTTTGGAAGCTAAAAAAACTGTTGCAGTTTTACTGCAACAGTTTTTTTATGTTATGTAAGAATTATTCGCCTAAACGAGCGTCGATTTCTTCTGCGAAGCGGTCAATGTCGCCGTTTTCCTTGAGGCGGATGATGGTGGCATTGATCTTCTCAAGAAGCTCGGTGTTGCCCTTCTTGACGCCGACAGCATATTCCTCGGTCTCAAAAGCAGTTTCGTCATTGATACCCTTGATCCCGCCGAACTTCTCGATGAAGCGGTTAGCAGTCGGGGAGTCGATAACTACAGCGTCGAGGTTGCCTGCCTTGAGGTCCATAACCGCGTCAACACCCTTGGTGTAACGGTGAAGGTCGGACTCAAAGCCCATGTCTACGAGAGCACTGTCACCGGTGTAACCGGTAACTACGCCGATTTTCTTACCACGAAGAGACTCAACGTCTACAACGTCGGTGTTTTCCTCGGGAACAAGGATTGTCTGAACAGCAACCCAGTACGGCTCACTAAAGTCAGCGTTTTCCAAACGGTCGGGTTTAACTGTCATGCCTGCAAGAGCCATATCTGCCTTGCCGGTAGCAACTGCTGCAAGGATGGACTCAAACTTCATGTTCTCAATTTTGAGCTCACAGCCGAGGTCCTTTGCGATTTCTGCGCCAATGAGAATGTCGATGCCGTCAAACTGGTCAACAACACCTGTGCCCTGGTCTGAAACAAATTCAAAGGGAGGGAATTCTGCGTTGGTTGCGAGGGTGATAACTTTCTTCTCGTCTGTTGAGGCTCCGCAAGCTGCCAGAACAAACAGTGTGGCGCAAGCCAGTGCGCCGGCGATAATGCGTTTGATTTTCATGGTTTTTAACCTCCTGAAAAAAATTATAATGTTTTAGAAACGCGCTTTAAGAAAGTGCGTGTTCTTTCGTGTTGGGGATTGGCGAAGAATTCGTTGGGGTGACCTTGTTCAAGGATTATGCCCTGGTCCATGAAAAGGACACGGGAAGCGACTTCGCGTGCAAATGCCATCTCATGGGTTACAACCACCATGGTCATTCCGCCATCTGCCAAGTCCTTCATTACTTCTAAAACTTCGCCGACCATTTCCGGGTCAAGTGCACTTGTAGGCTCATCAAAGAGCATAATATCAGGTGACATTGCCATGGCACGTACTATTGCAATGCGCTGTTTCTGACCGCCGGAGAGTTGGTTGGGGAAGGCATCTGCCTTATCGGATAAGTTTACTTTTTTTAGAAGTTCTAACGCTTTTTCGTTGGCTTCTTCCTGAGAGCATTTTTTTGTTTTTACCGGAGCCAATGTTATGTTTTCCATAACAGATAGGTGAGGGAACAGATTAAACTGCTGGAATACCATTCCCATTTTCTGACGTATCTTATCAACATCTGCTTTAGGATCCGTGATGTTTTCACCTTCGACAAGGATGGTTCCGGAAGTCGGGTGCTCAAGTAAATTGAGACAGCGCAGGAAGGTGCTTTTTCCTGAGCCTGACGGACCGATTACTACTACTTTTTCACCCGGATAAATGTGCTCATCTATCCCTCTGAGAACCTGAAGGTCACCAAAGGATTTGCAAAGACCTGTTACTTCAATCATTTGTTTTGCCTCCTTTAGTGTTCGGACTTTTTAAGCCAACGCTCGAAACGACCGAGGGCTAATGTCAAAAGTTTGATTACAATATAATATACGATTGCAACTATAATTCGGGGGGCAAACGGTGCGTAAGTTATACTCTGAACGATTTCGCTTGCGCGGTTTAAATCCTCCATGGCGATAAAGCCTACAATAGCGGTTTCCTTTACGAGCATGATAAACTCATTTACCAAAGCGGGTAATATGTTTTTTACCGCTTGCGGGAGAATGATGAAAATCATTGTCTGCGATGAACTTAGTCCCAGAGAACGACCGGCTTCTGTCTGACCTTTGTCGATAGACTCAAGACCTGCGCGGAAGATTTCCGAAATATAAGCACCGCTGTTTAAGCCGAATGCGATGAGTGCGATTATGAACTTATCTATATTGACCGATGCGAACACTACAAAGTAAATGAGTGTAAGCTGGACCACTGACGGTGTACCGCGTATAACATCAACATATATGTAACCGATAGCGCGGAAGAGTTTAAAACGCGACCTGCGCAGAAATGTTGCCACAAAGCCTAAAAGAATACCGAAGGCGATTGCGGCAAGAGATAAAAGAATGGTGGTCTTTAAACCACTTAAATAATACAGATAACGAGAGCCTTTTATAAGGTTCTGATATATGCTGCTCCATAAAATATCCAAGCTGTCAGCTCCTGTTCATTAGTTATATAAAATGTATAACTAAGTATAATGTATTATTAATAATTAGTCAATATTTATCTTTACCTTGAATTGACAATGAATATGCAATTGGATATAATAATCGAAAAGGAATTTTTGGAGGTTAAGACATGAAGAATATTTTGGTTACAGGCGGTACGGGGTTTATAGGAAGCCATACTTGCGTAGAGCTTATTGAGAATAAATATAACGTAATAATAATAGATAATTTGTCAAATTCTGAGATTGGTGTTTTGGATAAAATCGAGGAAATAACCGGTGTAAAACCTAAGTTTTATCAGGATGACCTGCTCAATGAAGCGGCTGTTAAAAAGATTTTTGATGAAAATAAGATTGATGCGGTAATTCATTTTGCAGGACTCAAGGCGGTTGGAGAATCAGTCGAAAAGCCTATAGAGTATTATCACAACAACATTGTAGGCACCCTCAATCTTTGCCGCGTAATGCGCGAAGACGGATGTAAAAAACTAGTCTTTTCTTCATCGGCGACGGTTTATGGAATGCACAATACCGTACCGTTCCGTGAGGATGCATCTCTTTCGGCTACAAATCCTTACGGTTATACAAAGCTTATGCAGGAACAGATGTTTACTGATATATGCAATTCAGACGGTGAGTGGAGTGTTGTTCTTCTCCGTTACTTCAATCCCATAGGTGCCCATCAGAGCGGACTTATAGGTGAGAATCCGGCGGGTATTCCTAATAATCTGGTGCCGTATGTAGCACGTGTAGCGGTGGGTAAGCTTCCGCACTTGAACGTTTTTGGCGGAGATTATGACACACATGACGGAACCGGAGTGCGTGATTACATACATGTTGTTGATTTGGCGCAGGGGCATTTGCGAGCACTTGAATACGCTTTTGAAAACGCAGGAGCTGAGGCGATAAACCTGGGTACCGGAAAAGGTTCGAGCGTTCTGGATGTTCTGAGTGCATATGAAAAGGCATGCGGAAAAGAAATTGCCAGAAAGATTGTTGACAGACGCCCGGGAGATATTGCATCGTGTTATGCGGATACCGAGAAGGCGCAAAAACTTCTTAACTGGAAAGCTAAATACGATATTTCGGACATGTGCCGCGACAGTTGGAACTTCATGACAAAACAAGGATAAAAAACATAAAAAACGGTGAGGGAGACCTCACCGCTTTTTGATAATCAGATAGAGAAAAACTTTTTGTTTTATTTAAGATGATTTGCTTTAATTAAGATTGAGATTGTTTTTTTTCAAACTCATATCTGAGCTTTTCCAAGGCTCTTTTCTCAATGCGTGAAACATAGCTTCTGGATATACCGCATTTTTCTGCGACTTCGCGCTGCGTCATTGGTTGCAAGTCATACATTCCGTATCGCATAGCTATAATTTTTCTTTCACGTTCATCCAGACACAGAGAAACGAGCTTGTGTATTTTTTCTTCCGAGTCTAAGTT
This sequence comes from Eubacteriales bacterium, assembly GCA_045636205.1. Taxonomy (GTDB): domain Bacteria; phylum Bacillota; class Clostridia; order Oscillospirales; family JAAYXM01; genus JAZRUF01. The sequence continues at coordinate 57,346 of JAZTXE010000084.1, read as the reverse complement.
TTCTACTCTGTCAAGTAAATTATCGTCTGAACTTATAACATCCATAAGCGCAAGAGAATTTCCTTCTTTGTCAGTATCAATGGAATCCGAAAGAGATACCTCGGTTGCCAATCTGCGTGCAGCACGAAAATGCATCAGAATTTCATTTTCAATACAGCGCGCGGCATATGTCGCAAGTCGTGTTCCTTTAGCCGCCTTAAACGTGTTTATGCCTTTTATCAGACCGATTGTTCCTATGGAAATCAAATCATCTTGTTCTTGGGTAGAGGTATAATATTTTTTTATAACGTGTGCTACAAGTCGTAAATTGTGTTCTATGAGTGTATTTCGTGCATCAATATCTCCTTTTGAAAATCTATCCAAATATTCTCGCTCTTCTTTTGCAGATAACGGTCGCGGGAAAGAACCTGAAGAAATACGTAAAATAAAGTACATTCCATTAACGAGAGCAAACGTCAGAGCTGACAAGCCAAACACGTTTACACACCTCCGAAAGCAGATTATTATATTCTACGCATGAATGGGTATTTATTGCATGTCTGATAAAACTCACGGACTGGCATAGAGATGATTTATATATAATCTTTTCTTTTTATGGGTAAAACTGAAAATATAATTGTTGTAAATTGCTTGTTAGTTTGATATAATAATTTGTATCTATATCGAAATTTGATTATCGGTGTGTGAAAGGGTGAGGAATATGAATAAACGTTTGGCGCGTATGCTTGAGCCGAGATTCAGGCTGTGTTTTGCAAGCTTAATAATATTTGCTGTTATATCCCTTTTCTTTCAGCCGATTGTAGCCGGAGTGGAGTTTATTCTTATTCTGTTGGTTTATCTGCAATTCCGGCGCGCAACGTACAAGAGAAACCGCGAGGTTTTGCAGTATGTCGAAAGTATGATGTACGATGTCGACGTTGCGACAACCGATTCCATGATTAACTTTCCGATGCCTATGGCGATACTTAAGTTGGATACAAACGAGATTATATGGTACAATAATCAGTTTATGGCGATGACGGACAAGCAAGAGCGTGTTTTTGAAACTCATATGCGCGATGTCATGCCTGATTTTGATATTCACTGGGCGATAGAAGGGAAAAGTATGTGTCCTACAGAGCAGAAGATAGGGGACAGATACTATAACGTGTTCGGCAACATGGTGCGCTCAGGCGATGCAGCAGGTATACTTATAACTTTGTATTGGGTAGAAGTAACTGATCATGTTAGGCTGCTTGAAGAGTTCCAACGCACCCGCCAGATTGTTTCTCTTTTGGTTATTGACAATTACGAAGAGCTTATGAAAGGCGTTGACGAGTCGCGCCGTTCAACTATTCTGGCGGAGATTGATTCTAAAATCCGAAGATGGACAGAACCGTGCCATGGTATCCTTTTTAAGTTGGAGCGTGACCGTTATATATTCATTTTTGAGGAACAGTATCTGAGCAAATTTCGCGACGGCAAGTTTTCGCTTTTGGAAGCGGTTCGTGAGGTGGAAAGCAGCAACGGTCTGCGTGCCACGATGAGTTTGGGAATAGGCAAGGACGGAAAAGATTTTGATGAGAGTTATAAATTCGCTCAACTTGCCATTGACATGTCCCTCTCCCGAGGGGGTGACCAGACGGTTGTAAGAAATAAGTTTAATTTTGAGTTTTTCGGCGGTCATTCAAAAGAGCTTGAAAAGAGAACAAAGGTTAAATCGCGCGTTATGGCGAATTCTCTTGCAGAGCTTATAAAGGATGCATCAAGCGTGGTTATTATGGGTCATAAGAACTCCGATAATGATAGCGTTGGAGCCGCTGTAGGGCTTATGAGCATCGTGCGCAAATACGGAAAACAGGGGAATATTGTTCTTAATAAGCAGGACAATACTGCTGATTCTCTGTATAAAAAAATTAAGGCAGAAGCGGTTTATGAAAATGTGTTTGTATCTGCTGAGGATGCTATGCTTGATGCGGATAGAAATACGTTGCTGATAGTTGTCGATACAAATCGACCGCAGTATGTAGAGTCACCGTCATTGCTTGAGTCTGTAAATAAAGTTGCGGTTATTGACCATCACAGACGTGCGGCGGAATATATAGAAAATGCGGTTTTAAATTTCCATGAACCGTATGCTTCTTCTACATGCGAGCTGGTCAGTGAGCTTTTGCAGTATTTGGTTGAAACGCCGGATGTCTTAAAATGCGAGGCTGAAGCGCTGCTTGCGGGAATAGTTCTTGACACAAAGAATTTCACTATGAAAACCGGTGTGCGCACATTTGAAGCTGCGGCATTTTTAAGGCGAGCAGGTGCGGATACGGTTGAAATAAAAAGGCTTTTCCAAAATGATTTGACATCATACGTAAACCGTGCAGACATAGTTAAAATGGCGCAAATGCATAACGAAAATATTGCAATTGCAGCATATAACGGCGAGAGTGACAGAATCACCGCGGCACAAGCGGCTGATGAGCTTTTGAATATAACAAAGGTTCAGGCATCATTTGTCATATACAAGGCTAAGGATTTGGTATGTATTTCTGCACGCTCACTCGGGAATATCAATGTTCAGATTATTCTGGAAAAATTAGGTGGCGGAGGTCACCTGGCTACTGCGGGGGCACAGATAAAAGATACCACGGTAGATGAAGTATACGAAAAACTAATTCAGGCAATCCATGAGGTTGTCGACGAGGAATAAACAGGAGGAAAAACTGATGAAAGTAATTTTACAGGCAGATGTTAAAGGACAGGGAAAAAAGGGGCAGATTATAAATGTGTCTGACGGATATGCGAGAAATTTCCTTTTTCCTAAAAAATTAGCGGTTGAAGCCAGCGCTGATAATTTAAATGCGGCTAAACTAAAAGAACAGGCAGAGCTTGCGCGTATCGCACGCGAGAAGGAAGAAGCGCGTCAGGTGGCTAAAAAGCTTGAGGAGTGCACGGTTGTTGTAACCGCGAAAGCCGGAAACGGCGGGCGACTTTTTGGCTCCGTAACCGCGGCTGAAGTTGCGGATGCGCTTAACAAGCAATTCGGTATTGAGGTTGACAGACACAAAATTGTCATGGAAACTATAAAGCAGTTTGGTGGATATAAGCTTAAAGTAAAGCTCTATAATGAAGTTAGCGGAATAATCAATGTGTCGGTAAAAGAGGCATAAGGATAACTGATATTATTTAGATGGCAGGTGAAACGTGGAAATGGATGAACTCATAGGAAAACAATTGCCGCACAGTGTTGAGGCGGAGCAGGCGGTGCTCGGGGCGATGCTTATCGACCCAAGATGTATCCCAGATGTTATTGAACTTTTAAAACCTGCGGATTTTTATTTGACGCAGAACCGTTACATATTTGAAACTATATATTCCATGTTCACCCTGAGTAGTACAATTGACCCGGTCACAGTGCTAAATCAGCTTTCTGTACGAGGTCTTGAGGATGCTGCAGGCGGCAGGCAGTATTTTATGCAGATTATGGATATCACACCGACTGCGGCAAATGTAATGCTGTATGCCAAAATAGTTAAGGATAAGGCGCTGTTGCGCGCGCTGAGCGAAATATCCGGAGAGATAGGCGAGCTTGCATCTAACGGCGATGGTGAAGCGGAAGAGATTATCGAGCTTGCTGAGCAGAAGGTGTATTCCGTCCGAAATCAAAAGGAGCATAAAGGTCTTGTTCCTATACGTTCGGTTCTCAGGGATGTATATGACAACTTAAGTGAGCTTGCAAAAAATTGCGGTAAGGTTCCGGGTGTTCCGACGGGATTTCCTGCAATGGATACGTTCTTGTCAGGACTTAACAATTCTGATTTGGTTTTGCTTGCGGCGCGTCCGGGTGTAGGAAAGACCACTATTGCGCTAAATATAGGTGTTAATGCGGCAAAGCTTTCAAATAAAGCTGTTGCTGTGTTCTCACTGGAAATGTCAAACGAGCAGTTGGCACTGAGACTTGTTTCAAGTGAATCGTTGGTTGATTCTAAAAAACTTAGAACAGGGGTACTCAACGAGCAGGAATGGATGTCGATTGCCCACGCATCAACCGAGCTTTCAAAGACTAAAATTTATTTGGACGACACATCGGGTATTACTGTTGCGGAGATGAAGGCGAAGTGCAGACGAATAGGTGATGAGCTTGGGCTTGTAATTATAGATTATCTGCAGCTCATGCAATCCGGGCGGCGTTCCGAGAACAGACAGCAGGAGGTTTCGGATATATCGCGTTCACTTAAGATAATGGCAAAAGAACTCAACGTTCCGATTTTGTGCTTGTCTCAGCTTTCGCGTGCGCCGGAGCAGCGCGGGGATAATAAACGCCCGCGCCTTTCTGACTTACGTGATTCGGGAGCTATAGAACAGGATGCTGACGTAGTTATCTTCATTTACCGTGAAGATTATTACAGTAAAGAAGAGAGCTCAAGTCCGGGTGAGACCGAGTTTATTATTGAGAAAAACCGTCAGGGTGAAGTAGGTACGGTTAAGTTGCACTTTGACGGAAGCCATACAAAGTTTACGAGTATTGACAATATACATTGATGTAGAGAGATGAGAAGATAGGCGTGAAAGAATTTGTGCAGGAAACCATAAAGAAATATGGTATGGTCAGCCAAGGAGACCGGATAGTATGCGGTGTTTCCGGCGGTGCTGACTCAGTTGCCATGCTCAGAGTTCTGTTAGGGCTTAAAGATGAAATTGAATTTACGGTTTGCGCAGCTCATTTAAATCACATGTTACGCGGTGATGAGGCGCAGCGTGATGCACGGTTTGTGCGTGAACTCTGCGATGGGCTTGGAGTTGAGGTTTTTTACGAGGAAAAAGATATTGCAATGCTTGCCGAGGTAAGCGGAGAATCTGTTGAACTCGCGGCGCGCAATGCACGATATGCTTTTTTTGATAATGTTTTAAAAGCGTTCGGTGGCAATAAGATTGCCACGGCGCATAATGCAGAGGATAACCTTGAAACGGTTTTGATGCATTTAGCGCGCGGTTCATCGCTCAATGGACTTGGTGGTATACCGCCGGTTCGCGGTAATATAATACGACCTCTAATAGGTTGCACGCGCAAGCGGATAAAAGAATATCTTTGTGATTTAAATCAGGAATATGTTGATGACTCAACGAATGCCGAGAGGATATATACCAGAAACCGTGTCAGGTGGGATGTTCTTCCTGTTTTGCATGAAATCAATCCGAAGGCATCCGAAAATGTTGCAAATAACTCCATGATGCTCAGAGAGGACGAGGAGTACATAGCATCCGAGGCTCAGAGGATAGTCGATGAATATGCAAGTGAAAAAGGGAATGTCTCCGTTTCGGTTGAGTTATTAAAAGCACTTCATCCTGCGCTTTTGAGAAGAGTTATTTTGCAGCTTGCAAGACATGCTGTTAAATTTACAAATTATTACTTGGAATTTAATCACATTTGCGATATAATAGGTCTCGTGCACTCAAGAAGGCCTTCGGCAAAGCTACATATGCCGGATGGGCTTGTTGTTTCAAGGCAATATGAAAATTTAATGTTTTCTTCGGAAGATAATTTTGCAAAGCTTGAATCTGTTGAGCTTATACCGGGTCAGGTTATAAGAAACGGAGGATATGAAATTTCCTGCTCATACAGAAATTATTCGGATTGTTGCAAACTCGGAAAAGCAGACTTTGCGATACCGCTAAGAGAAATAAACAACCAAGTCATAATTCGCCCGCGCATGTCGGGGGACAGTATAAAACTCAGAGGTCGCCCGGAAAAGACACTTAAAAAATTTTTTATAGATATGAAAATACCTAAGGATGAAAGAGATGATATTCCGGTCGTTGTTGCAGACGGAAAAGTAGTCGCGGTTTACGGAATCGGTGCGGATGAGAGAATATCCGCTTCTGATAAAGAAAAAATATTGTGGGTTGAAATAAGGAGAATATGATATGAATCCTGATGTAGAAAAAATTTTGTATTCCAAAGAGCAAATCGAAGAAAAAGTAAAAGAACTTGCTGCGCGTATTGAGTGTGAATACGAAGGCAAAAATCCGCTTATATTATGTGTATTAAAAGGCTCTTTTATTTTCACTGCGGATTTGGTGCGCGCGATTAAGATGCCGGTTCAGGTTGAGTTTATTCAGGTTTCAAGCTACGGCAATTCATCTACATCCGGATGCCTTAAAATCAAAAAGGATATAGATGAAGATATTTCGGGCCGCCATGTCATAGTTGTTGAAGATATTTTGGATACAGGCAATACGCTCAGTGCACTTATGGAGATGCTCACTGGACGAAATCCGGCATCACTTAAAATGTGTGCATTGTTTGATAAGCAGTCAAGACGTGAAACACCAATAGAGGCGGATTATTCGGGATTTATCGTGCCAAACGAATTCCTCGTCGGTTACGGTCTTGACTTTGCGGAAAAATACCGTGATTTACCATACGTAGGTGTACTTAAACCTGAAATATATCAATAATTAATATATCAATGAAAGGATGTGGTGCTTTTTGAAGAAAAAAGCTACACGTGATTTGTTGTTGTTCATTGCTGCGATAGCAGTCTTGGTTACAATGGCAACAATGCTTTGGGAGAGTGAACAGCCACCTGAACCTACCTATTCGGATATTGTGCGTGATTTCGAGCAGGAAAAGGTTCAAAGCTATGTTATAGATGGCGGAATACTAAGTATGACGCTCAGAGATGGCACTAAAAAGCTATTTGATTTGAGCGACCCTCAGATTAGGGCAGACTTCCGCATGGATTTGGGTGAACTGCTCAAAGAGCAGCGTAGCCAAGGTATCATAGAAGTTGATGACCGCAAGCCTGAGCAAGGAACACCGTGGTGGATGATGCTTCTTCCGTATCTTATTGTTATAGGTTTTATTGCTCTTATGTGGTACTTTATGTACAATAAGGCAGAAGGCGGAGCCAACAGAACCATGCGTTTTGGAAAAGCTCGTACAAAACTCGGTGCTGATGAGAAGAAAAAGGTTACTTTTGCCGATGTTGCAGGTGCTGATGAAGAAAAGGCCGAACTTGCTGAAATTGTTGAGTTTTTGAAAAATCCCAAAAAGTTTACGGATATAGGTGCGCGCATACCTAAAGGTGTTTTGCTCGTTGGCCCTCCGGGTACGGGTAAAACGTATATAGCAAAGGCGGTAGCTGGTGAAGCAGGTGTTCCGTTTTTGTCTATTTCCGGTTCCGACTTTGTCGAGCTGTATGTAGGTGTAGGTGCGTCGCGTGTTCGCGATTTGTTTGAACAGGCTAAGAAGGCTGCTCCGGCGATTATATTTATTGACGAGATTGATGCGGTAGGTCGTCACCGTGGTGCAGGCTATGGCGGCGGACATGATGAGCGTGAGCAAACTCTAAACCAGCTTTTGGTTGAGATGGACGGCTTTGGCAATAACGAAGGCGTAATAATTATTGCGGCGACAAACAGACCGGATATTCTTGACCCGGCTCTCATGCGCCCCGGGCGTTTCGACCGTCAGGTGTATGTTGGATTGCCGGATGTCAAGGGAAGAGAAGCGGTTTTATATATTCATGCTAAAACAAAAATGCTTGCGCAGGATGTTGATTTGTCAGTAGTTGCAAAATCGACAAGCGGTTTTACACCTGCTGATTTGGAGAATCTTCTCAATGAAGCTGCACTTCTTGCAGCGCGTAAAAACAGCCGTGTAATCGGTATGTCCGATATAGAAGAATCAATGATAAAAGTTATTGCAGGTCCTGAGAAAAAAGCGCGTGTTCGTTCGGAAAAGGATAACCGCTTGACTGCGTATCATGAAGCAGGTCATGCGATTGCAATGAAGTTTTTAGAAACGCAAGACCCTGTTCATCAGATAACAATTGTCCCGCGCGGAAGAACAGGAGGCATGACGATTTCGCTGCCGCGTGAGGATACTTATACGGTTTCGCGCACGGCGATGATGGAAAATATTGTATCTTTGCTCGGAGGCAGAGTTGCTGAGAAGCTTGTGCTTGATGATATTTCAACGGGTGCTTCAAATGACATTCAGCGTGCCTCTAACATTGCGCGTGATATGGTGACTAAATACGGAATGAGCGATAAGCTCGGTCCGATAAATTTTGCGTCTGAGCATGACGAAGTTTTCTTAGGGCGCGATTTTGCGTCAAAGCGCAATTTTTCGGAAAGTGTTGCAGCGTTAATTGATGAAGAAGTTAAAAAAATAATTGACGGTGCATATAATAGCTGTACTAAGATTTTGACCGAGCATATGGATAAGCTCCATGCGGTGGCTGAATATCTTCTTAAGAATGAAGTTATGGATGCCGAGGAGTTTTATGCCCTGTTTGGTGAAGAGGTTCCGAAGGATAGCGTTTCACTGAAAAAAGCAGAGGCTGCCGAAACCGAAATCCAAAATGAAGCTGAATAAATTAAAAATACAGTCAAAAAAAGCAAAGGGCATCCGGGTGGATGTCCTTTGCTTTTTTTGTTAGTGCTTTAGCGAAAGAGTTGACCGTTAAGGGCAACTCAACAACCGCCTGCAATGCGGGTGAGATTAAAGCTTAAGCAAAGAAACATCCGATCTGATATACTGGTGAATGTTCATGCCACCCCTCTTAGGGATGTGGTCAGGACTTCTCTGCCAATTGTTTCGGAGTTGTTCTTCGTAGTTGCAAAATTTTTTAATCTTATTTTCAATATTAACCATTCCTCCTACTGAATAATAAAATTATTGCAATTATATTCAATATCGCTTATAATATTTTTGGAAGCGTGACAACACGATGACAACAAAAGTCTTGACTGTCCATATTTTATGGATAATCTGAACACTCTCGATAATATGAGTTAAAATACCCATACAAAATTGTTTTAGTCACAGTTTTCGGGAGCGAATGGGAATAATAACATATGTTTAGAAGCAGCATGGAAGCAGATTCTTCCATGCTCCTCTCTGTATATGGGACATAGAAGATGAAATAAAACGGAAAGTGATTGAATATGATGTTATGAGGAGGGGATAAATATGCAATGCCTGTGTATAACCGACTTAGGCTGCAAGGAAGTGATAAACATTTGCGATGGAACACGGTACGGATACGTAAATGATGTGGAGATAGATATATTGAGCGGTAAAGTGGTATCCATAATTGTTCCGGTTCCATGTAGATTCCCATGGTTTTTTCTGCACAGAGATGATTACATAATACCCTGGGACGCAATTTCGAGAATAGGCGAGGACATAATTTTAGTAGATTACGAGATCGGAAACTGTCCAAAGCGTAAAAAACGCACATGGTTTTAATCATTAGGTGCATATATTTTGACAAAAACAGAAAAAATGAAGAAAAAGTGAAGATTTTTCTTGCTATTGAATTTGAAATATGGTATTATATCATGGTAATTCCACACATATCGTGATCCGTGCGCCGAGGTGTCACGCAGAAGATGCATGATGGGTGCGCTGGGATGACCGGTATGGAGGTAAAAACGAAAGGAGAAATTTTATTATGGCACAGGTAGTATCCATGAAGCAGCTGCTGGAAGCCGGTGTTCACTTCGGACATCAGACCCGCCGCTGGAACCCCAAGATGGCTCCGTACATCTTCACGGAGCGTAACGGCATTTACATCATTGACCTTCAGAAGACGGTCAAGAAGCTCGAGGAAGCATATTACTTCGCTCGTGATGTAGTTGCTGAAGGAAAGAGCATTCTCTTTGTTGGTACAAAGAAGCAGGCTCAGGAAGCAATCAAAGAAGAGGCTGAGCGCGTTGGCATGTACTTTGTAAACGCTCGTTGGCTGGGCGGCATGCTCACTAACTTTAAGACCATGCGTCGCAGAATTGACCGTCTCAATCAGCTCAAGCGTATGGAAGAGGACGGCACATTCGATCTTCTTCTGAAGAAGGAAGTAATTAAGCTTCAGGCTGAAATTGCAAAGCTCGAGAAATATCTCGGTGGCGTAAAAGAAATGAATCAGCTCCCAGGCGCAATCTTTATTGTTGACCCGCGCAAAGAGCGCAATGCAATTGCAGAGGCTCGCAAGCTGAAAATCCCGGTAATCGCTATTGTTGATACCAACTGCGATCCGGAAGAAGTTGATTATGTAATTCCGGGCAATGACGATGCAATCAGAGCAATCAAGCTGATTTCTCAGACCATTGCAAACGCAGTAGTTGAAGCTCGTCAGGGCGAGCAGAATACTGCTGAGGAGACTGTTGATGTAGCTGTTGAGGCTCCGGCAGAGGAAGCTGCTGCTGAATAATAACAACTTATTTATTAACTAAGGAGGACAAGCTAAATGGCTTTTACTGCAAAAGACGTACAGGCGCTGCGTGAGAAAACCGGCGTTGGTATGATGGACTGTAAGAAGGCTCTTACCGAGTCTAACGGTGATATGGACAAGGCAGTCGAGATTCTCCGTGAAAAGGGACTTGCTGCTTCTCAGAAGAAGGCAGGCAGAATCGCAGCAGAGGGTGTCGTTCTTGCTAAGATCTGCGGTGATAAGGGTGTCGTTGTTGAAGTAAACAGTGAGACCGACTTCGTTGCTAAGAACCAGGATTTCCAGAACTTTGTTTCTGACGTTGCTGATACAGTTGTTGCAAACAATCCGGCTGACCTTGATGCACTTTTTGCATGCAAGTATCCGAATTCTGACATGACTGTTGAGCAGATGCAGCAGGAGAAGGTTCTTACCATCGGTGAGAATATCAAAATTCGTCGCTTTGCTATGTATACTGAGGGCACAAGCGTTGCTTATGTCCACATGGGCGGCAAGATTGGCGTTCTTCTTAACATGACCCTTTCTGACAATATCAAGGGCAATGAGCAGGCTCTGGCTATGGGCCGCGATCTTGCAATGCAGATTGCTGCTATGAGCCCGGCATACCTGAAGGCTGATGAGGTTGACGCTGAGACTCTCGAGAAAGAGAAGGAAATTCTCATGACTCAGGCTCTCAACGAAGGCAAGCCGCAGCAGGTTGCAGAGAAAATGGTTAACGGACGTATTAAGAAGTACTACTCCGAGAACTGCTTGCTCGACCAGCCGTTTGTTAAGGATGACAAGATTTCCGTAAGCCAGTATGTTGCTAACGTAGCAAAGGAGCTCGGCGGCGAGATTTCCATCAATTGCTTTACCCGCTTTGAGAAGGGCGAAGGCATTGAAAAGCGCGTAGACAATTTCGCAGAAGAAATTGCAAAGATGACCGGCAACTAAAATGTATTATAAAAAATGCTTCCGTTGTTTAACGGAAGCATTTTTTTCGTTTATTACTTTTTTGGCATTTCGACTGTAGAGAGGGGATTTGCACGTGCGGCGGTTTTCATATCGCTATTGTCCACATGCGTGTATATTTGCGTTGTGTTCAAATGCTTATGCCCTAAAATTTCCTGAAGAACTCTTACGTCAACTCCGTTTCTGTACATAAGCGTTGCAGAGGTGTGTCTAAGCTTATGTACGGATATTTTAGGGTCAAGCCCTGCGTGGCTGCAGTATTTTTTCACAAGCCATTTTACGGTTTCTGTGCTTATCCTGCGCTTTTGGCTGCTTAAAAAGAACGCATTGATATGTTGAGAGGGAACACCTTCAATTGTTTTACGCTCTGACATATAAGCATCTACAGCATGCAGGCAGGCATCGTTTAAGTACACTATACGCTCTTTATTTCCTTTGCCGGTAACACGGAGCGTATCCTCGTGAAAATCCCGGATATTAACGCCTACAAGCTCTGACACACGCAATCCGCAGTTTAAAAACAGCGTTATGATGCAATAATCTCTTACGCGGTTTCTTCCGCTTATATTATCGAGAAGCTTTATGCTTTCATCAAGTGAGAGGTAATGCACCATGTTCTTTTTACGTTTTGGTACTTCTAACTCTTTTGCCGGATTATCTTCAATTAAGTGCACCTTTTTTTCCAAGTAGTTAAAAAATCCGCGGATGGCGGCAATCTTACGTGCACGCGAAGAAGCGGATATTCCATGCTCTGTAGCCGCGCTGTTTTGAGCGCGTTCACGATCTCGGCTTAAATAATTTAAAAACTGATATATATCGGTCAGCTTTATGCGGGAAATAAAATTAATATCAATGTCAGTTATAGAGATCTGGTTTAACTCATGAGCGGTGATGTTTGAAGCGGATATACCGTCCACCATACCGTAATACACCTTAATGTAACGGAAAAACATGCGTAAATCAAGAAAATATTGGTCAGCTGTCTTTGGTGATTTTCCGCCGATTGTAACTATGTAATTCATGAAATCCTGCATCAGAGGCGGCATATTGTTGCGTAAATCATGTGCCATAGCTAAAACACATCCCTTCTTTATACTATTGTATCATAAAAAAACCATGTACGGCAATGCATACATGGTTTTAATATATCAATTTTACAGAGCTTCAACTACAGCCTTGGTGTCACGTGCGATCATGAGCTCCTCATTGGTCGGGAGAACCCACGCCTCGACCTTGGAATCAGCAGAGGAGAACTTTGCATCCTTACGTGATGCTTTTTCGTTTAAGTCAGCATCAATCTTAAGGCCCATGTACTCCATGTCTTCACATACAAGACGACGGATCTCAGAATCGTTTTCGCCGATGCCGCCGGTGAAGATAACCGCATCAACACCGCCCATTGCAGCTGCGTAAGAACCGATGAACTTTTTAATCTGATATACGAGCATTTCGATTGTAAGCTTTGCTCTTTCGTTGCCTTCAGCTGCTGCTTTCTTAACGTCACGGCAGTCGCTTGAAATGCCGGACAAACCAAGGAAGCCTGACTTCTTGTTCATCATATCGGACATCTGATCCGGGGTGAGACCTTCTTTGTTCATGATATAGGTTACGACAGACGGGTCGATGCCGCCACTGCGAGTGCCCATGATGAAACCGTCAAGTGGGGTAAGACCCATGGAGGTATCCATTACCTTGCCGTCTACGATAGCGGAGATAGAAGAGCCGTTTCCGAGGTGGCAGGTGATAATTTTTGTGCCCTCGTTTCCGCCCTTCATATTGCCGTATGTATAGCTGATGTAGCGGTGGCTGGTACCGTGGAAGCCGTATCTGCGGATAGAATACTTTTCATAATACTCATAAGGAACACCGAACATATATGCCTTAGCCGGCATGGTCTGATGGAAAGAAGTATCAAAAATAGCGACCATGGGGGTATCCTTGCCGAATACTTCCTGGCAAGCCTTCATAGCAATTGCCTGAGGCGGGTTGTGCAACGGACCGAGTTCCTTAAATGCAAGGACATCTTCGATAACCGTATCGGTAACCAAAGTAGCGGATTTGTACTTCTCACTGCCGTGCAGTACGCGGTGACCAACAGCGGAAATTTCGCTTACATTGTCAATAACCTTGCCTTCGCCGTTTGTGAGCATATCGACAACAGCCATAAATGCTTCCTTGTGAGTGGGGAAGTTGATTTCTTTTTCAACCTCAACACCTGCGCTGGTTTTATGACCGATTTTGCCGTCAATACCTATACGCTCACAATTGCCCTTTGCGAGCAGTTCTTCGTTTTTCATATCAATGAGCTGATATTTAAGGGAAGAGCTGCCTGCGTTGATAACCAAAATCTTCATGTTAAAACCCCTTTATATATATTTTCTTGATTATTGTGAATACAACGTTTATAATTATAATAAAAAATTCCAGAATAATCAATAGTTTTTTATTATATAAGGAGTATTTATGATTACTACCGGGATAATTGCAGAATATAACCCATTTCACAACGGACATGAGTACTTGCTGTCTAAGGCGAGAAGCGAGACGAAAGCTGACTTTTTGGCGGTTGTAATGTCCGGAGCGTTTGTTCAGCGGGGCGAGCCCGCGATTATATCGAAAAAAGCGCGTGTCCAGCAGGCGCTTGCGGGCGGTGCGGATTTGGTTTTAGAGCTTCCCTTTGACTGTGCCATGGCGAGTGCACAGACCTTTGCGCGTGGTGGTGTAGGCGTTTTGGATGCCTCCGGTGTTGTAGACAACCTGTACTTCGGAAGCGAATGCGGAGATATAAATATTCTCTCCGAAACCGCTCAGGCACTGTCGATGTCGGAGTTTGATGTGATGCTTAAAGAGGAACTGGAGAGCGGTAAATCATATCCTGCAGCACGTCAGGCAGTATTAAACGAATTAATAGGTGAGCGTGCGCAGGTTCTGACTGAGCCTAATAATCTGCTCGGGATCGAATATTTACTTGCGCTTTATTATTTTAATTCGTCCATTACCCCGCACACGGTTGCGCGTAAAGGCGTTTCGCACGATGCGGAGAATCCTGAAGGAACGTCCGTAAGCGCATTTGCTTTGCGGAATTTTATAAAAAACGGTCTGAGTATTGACGGTTACTCGCCGGATGTTTGCTTTGGAATTTTGCACCGTGAAATCTGTCAGGGTCGCGGTCCGGTATCCGCGGAAAATATGGAGCGTGCAATGCTTGCCGAGCTTAGGAAAATGACACCTGATGAGTTTAAAAATATCCGCGATGTTTCAGAAGGTTTGGAGTATTCGTTGTGTAAGTCTGCACTTGAGAATGCGGATATAGAATCCATTATCATGTCTGTTAAAAGTAAGAGATACACGTATTCGAGAATACGAAGGATATTCATGCACGCGTATTTGGGACTCAATGTGCCTGAACCATCTGAATCGATGCCCGGATATATAAGAATATTGGGTATGAGAAAGAGTGCCGCACCGTTAGTAAAAGAACTTAGAAAAAAAGCAAAATTACCGGTACTGCAGCGCCTTGCATCCGAAAGGGAATTACCGGAAGCACTGTGGCGCGAAATAAAGGCTACGGATATATGGGGATGCTTTTCGCCAAAAGCCATTTCAGCCAGAGAAGATTTCAGAGCGTTTCCTGTTATTGCCGATTAAAGAGGGGATAAAGAAGTAGATTATGAAGGATATAGTAATTAAATTTCTAAAGCAAAATGCGGTTCTTTCTGCTGCATTTCTTTTAGCTGTTATTTCGGCGTTTTTTGTTCCGGTTTCGTCTGACTATCTATCCTGTATTGACTGGCAGGTACTTGCGCTTTTGTTTTGCCTGATGGCGGTTGTTGCAGGACTGCAGGAGAGCGGAGTATTTAATGTGCTGGCGCAAAAGCTTTTAAACGGTAAAAAGAATATGAGAACATTGTGCGTACTACTCATATTGCTTCCTTTTTTCTTCTCAATGTTAATAACAAATGACGTTGCGCTTATAACGTTCGTACCCTTTACCATACTTGTTTTTTCAATGATAGGCAAAAACTCAAAGCTTATATATGTTATTGTTTTGCAAACGGTTGCGGCAAACCTCGGAAGTGTGTTAACACCTATAGGCAATCCGCAAAATCTGTATTTATATGAGCATTATGGGGTTTCAGCTCCGGAATTTTTATTTACCGTTTTGCCTTTTGGGACAATAAGTTTAATTGGTATAATTATTGCCTCATGCGTTGTCTCAGGCGAGATAATTGATATAAACTTTAAAAAAAGCGAAAAAATAAAAGAGCCCGCAAAGCTCATCGCTTTTTTAGGACTCCTTATATTCTGTTTGCTTACGGTATTCCATGTTGTAAACTACCTGATTGTCTTTGCAATCGTGATTTTGTATTTACTTATTTTTTCGAGAAAGACGTTTTTAAAGGTCGATTACGGTCTTTTGCTTACGTTTATTTGCTTTTTTATCTTTTCGGAAAATATAGCCTCCGTAACTTGGATTCAGGAGAAACTAACGCGTTTTATAAGTGTAAACGGAGTTTTGGCATCTGCGGGTGTAAGTCAGGTCATAAGCAATGTTCCGGCGGCGGTGCTGCTCAGTGGATTTACAGATAATTGGAAAGCTCTTCTTATTGGCACCAATATCGGCGGCTTAGGTACGCTTATAGCGTCGCTTGCAAGCTTGATCTCGTTTCAAATTTACATAAAGACCGACGGTGCAAAGCCTTTAAAATATCTCGGGGTATTTACGGTGGTTAATATTATCGGGTTAATTGTCCTTATAAGTCTTGCTGCGGTTATTTAACGCGGTTTATTTTCCGTGTTGCAATTACATCAGTGTCCAGATTCAGAAGATTTTCATAAAGCTTCTGACCTACCTTTATCGGGGCGGATGCACGGATTTTTTTTATCTCATTTACTGCATCGAATATACGCGATTTAGGGATGGGCTTTGTAAGGCGAACGCTGCAGATAGAGAAGTCGCCGTCTGATACGGAAACCGACGTTGCAAAATTACGCAAGGGATTTTTTACTTCTGACTCAACGTATTCTTTTCCTTTCGGGCACTTGTTACCATCTATATGTGATATTGAATTTTCATTTATTTCCGCCTCAATGTCGCAGCTGTTTGGGCAGATAATACATGTGAACTTTTTAAGCATCGGATACCACCACTTCAATTTCATCCCGCGTCAAAATTGCATGGGATTTGATTTCTATATTGTTCATTTCAGCAGGCAGCAGCTTTTTAAAATAGGCTGCTGCTATTTTTTTGCCGTTTTGCACTGCAGATACTATGACGTTTTTATACGGTTGTGCAGCTCTGAAACTGAGGTTTACATTGCACTTGCCGCTTATCTTTTGCGGGGTGACATTGCCTATTCCGTCGCCGACAGTCACTTTGATTTTCGCTTCGGGTAAACTGCAATCAAGGTATTGAGTTGCACCTTCAACAAGTTTTTCTGCTTCTTCTGATACAAAATCCGCAAGGTCATGCACATGAAGGACGTTTCCTGCGGCGAATATTCCCGGTATAGAGGTCTGGTAATACTCATCAACTTCAGGTCCGTTGGTTTTACTGTCAATTATTGCTCCGGCACCGCGTGTGAGTTCATTTTCAGGTATAAGTCCCACGGACAAAATCAGTGTATCACACGGATATTCACGCTCAGTACCCGGAATGGGGGTGAGGGAAGCGTCAACGCGACTTACGGTAACTGAACTCAGACGTTCTTTTCCTTTTATGTTGGTTACAGTATGGCTTGTATAAAGAGGAATATCATAATCATTCAAACACTGCTCAATATTTCGCGATAAACCGTTGGGATATGGTTTGATTTCAAACACTCCGTGTACTTTTGCACACTCGAGTGTAAGCCGTCGCGCCATGATAAGCCCTATATCGCCGGAGCCTAAAATAATAACATTCTTGCCAACCATTATGTTTTTTAGGTTAATATACGCTTGCGCAACACCTGCAGTATACACACCCGCAGGGCGTGAGCCGGGGATAGACAGTGCACCTCGCGTGCGTTCGCGGCAACCCATCGCAAGAACGATTACATCTGCTTTGTAATTTATAAGACCATTGCGCGATGCAGCTGTGATTACGCGGTCGTGGGTTATATTTAAAACCGTTGTTTCGGTTTGATACTCAATATTTTCGAGATGAATTTTCTCGATAAAGCGTTCGGCGTACTCAGGTCCGCTTAAAGACATGTTAAATCTTACTGTGCCAAATCCGTCGTGAATGCACTGGCGCAGTATTCCGCCAAGCTCTCGCTCGCGCTCTAAGATTATAACATCGTCTATACCGCGATTTTTGAATTCACATGCCGCGGAGAGTCCCGCAGGACCGCCGCCTATTATAACAACTTTTTTATGTACGGTTCTTATCATTTTTCACACACCGTTCCGCAAAATAAATATGAGCCTTTTTGTTTGTATAAAATCTCCTCGGGTTTTTTAGCTTTTTCACGCATTAAAAGCTCAGCAATGCGTGTTTGGCAATACCCGCCTTGACAGCGCCCCATCATGGCTCTGCAGCGGTATTTTACTCCCGCGAGTGTATCCGCGCCGAGAGGATTGTGTATAGCTGCCAAAACCTCGGCTTTTGTGATATTTTCGCAGCGACAGATTATTTCGCCGTAGTCCGGGTTTTCTGCAATAAGGCGCGCTTGTTCCTCGGGGGATTTGTCACGAAAAGTTACAACTGCGCGGCGCGTTGGGGAAAAACTCGGATTTGGAGTAAGTTCTTCGTCTTTTTTTATAAGTTCAATAATATATTTTGCAATCGGCACCGCGCTCGTCATACCCGGAGATTCTATACCTACCAGATTTATCGCCTGCGGGGCAATATCTTTTCTGTGCTCTATTACGAAATCGTGGTATCCGCCAGTTTCTTTTCCTGCAAGCTTGGGACGGATGCCGGAAAAATTGCGTATAAAATATTCGCGTTTGAGGTGAGGGAAGATACGTCCTCCGTCTTTTATAAGCATATCCATAACTTCTGCCGTCGAGCTGTAGTCATCGGATGAGTCTATATACTCATTGCTCGGCCCGACAAAAATGTTGCCGTCAACTGACGGAGTCAGGTGAATTCCGAGTCCTCCTGATTTTGGGTTCGGAACCGGATAGACAGGCAACTTTAAAAATTCACCTGCACGTTTATCCAAAATAAAGTATTCTCCGCGACACGGATGGATTTTATAACCTTCAATTCCGAGCATATCGGAAATACGTGCTGAATTGAGTCCGGCAGAGTTTATTACCCAACGTGAAGTGAAGATTTCCTTGTCAGTTTGTATATGGTAAAATTCATTTGTGCGGGATATGGATTTCACTTCGTTGTTTAAACGGATTTTAACACCGTTTTTTACCGCGTTTTCCGCAAGCCCTATCGTGAGCTCAAAGGGGTTAAAAACGCCCGTAGAAGGGGACCAGAGCGCGAACTCGCCACCGATACCCGGTGCTTTGCGAGTAAGCTCTGCTTTTTCTATTATCTCAAGACCCGGAACACAATTTTTTTCGCCATTTTCTTTTATTGCGTTTAGTCTTTCTCGGTCATCCGGGGTAAAGCCGACGACTAATTTACCCGTGCGTTTGAAAGGCACATCCAGTTCATTTGCAATATCGTCGAACATACGGTTACCTTTGACGCAAAACTCAGCCATCAAAGTTCCCGGGCGATTATTAAAACCCGCGTGCACAACACCGGAATTTCTTCCGCTTGTCTCAAAGCATACATCCGGATTTTTTTCAAGCAATGCAATCTTTAATTTATAACGTGAAAGCTCGCGTGCAATAGCGCATCCGACTGCACCGCCCCCGATTATAACAACGTCAAATGTATTTTTCATAAAAATTTCCACTACTTTCATCGTTTTAGATAAAAAACTCTCGACTTCTGCTCACGAGCGTGATAAAATAGAAGCGTTGCATAAACTCAGCTTATAAATTATGATACATTAGCTTTTGTTAATTGTCCAGCAAAATTATCGAACATAAAGCTTTATATGTACATATATTGGCATATCTATTTTTCTTAGGAACAGAGGTTTAATTTAATGCTCAAATCTGATATACGTGAAAAATTTGATAGAATATCGTCGATGATAGGAAATACACCGCTTCTTGAAATTAGCTTTAAATATAAAGGACGCTGTCGTCGCTTATTTGCAAAGGCGGAAGCTTATAATTTGAGCGGAAGTATAAAAGACCGTGTTGCGTATCATCTGCTTTATAAAGCATATCGTGACGGTGGTATCTGTCCGACGGATATGATTGTTGAGGCGACGAGCGGAAATACCGGCATTGCTTTTTCTGCAATGGGTTGCTATTTAGGCCACAGGGTTATCATCTACATGCCGGACTGGATGAGTGCCGAGCGCATCAATCTTATGAAAAGCTATGGTGCAGAGGTTATCCTTGTATCCCGAGAGCAGGGTGGGTTTTTAGGTTCAATCGCTATGACCGAGGAGCTTCAGAAACAAGGCGGCGTATTTTTGCCCGGTCAGTTTTCAAATCCGGATAATATTGAAACCCATGAGATATACACGGGTGAGGAGATTGTAAACCAACTTGCCGCCATTGGTCTTAAGGCAGATGGCGTAGTTGCAGGTGTGGGCACCGGTGGCACTATAATGGGTCTTGCAAACAGATTGCGTAAGGCAAATCCGGATTGCCGTGCATATCCGCTTGAACCGCTTAATTCCCCGACTCTTTCAACCGGATACAAGGTAGGAAAGCATAGGATTCAAGGAATATCCGACGAATTTATCCCGAGTATTCTGGATTTGAATTCACTCAATGAGGTTGTATCCGTAGACGATGAAGACGCGATAATTATGTCGCGCCTTCTTGCGGGAAAACTAGGAATAGGTGTTGGTATATCGTCGGGGGCAAACTTCATCGGTTCGGTAATGGCTCAGGAGATGTTAGGCGAGGACAGCGTTGTCGTAACCGTGTTTGCTGATGACAATAAAAAATATCTTTCAACCGATTACTCTGACCCCTATGAAATCAAAGAACATCACTTCGTAAAAGATATTGAGCTTTTAGGATTTAAAGCATATAACGTTTAAACATCTAAGAAAAATGGCATTGCGATAATTATCGCAATGCCATTTTTTATGTATTAATAAGCCATGTTGTTACCGTTACGGCGCATGTTTCTGAGAGAACGCGGCCTGGTTCTTGAGTCATAGAAAGTTATAAATTTTAGCGAGTACAAATCACATAGAACGTATCTGTCCTCTTCTTCCTGATAGAGGGTAATGAAGTTAATTCCGACGTTATAAAGGATTCCTTCTCTTGTCACAATATTCTCTGTGCCTATAAGAAACTCACATATTACAAAAAATCCTAAATTTTGCTGAAGAATGGCAGCTACTGAGCCACGGTACACCTCTTCATTTGTTTGAGGATTTTCAATCTGGCTTAATGTATCAGGCGTGTTCATGTTTATGCTATTTGCTCTGTCCATAAAAAATCACCTTATCCTTTTTAAGTTTGGTAATATGCATTGGTCGGATTATAAAAGCAATGCTCGCCGACACGTGTGACAAAATATCCTACCTCACTTGGAAAGTTCTGACGACAAACAGGGGAATAGGGATTAAAAAACCACAACGCGCTGCCAAGGCTCGATAAGCGGTTTCCGGCAATTGCCCAATCCGCCACCGCGTAATGGATAGCTTCGGGACGCATATTATAAATATTTTGCGGATTATATTCGCCGCCCACGGTTTCCATTGCGCAAACAAACTGCCCGGGCTGAAATATAATATTCCTTATGCTTTGGCGTCCGGTTCGTGCATATTCACCGCCCGGAGCATATACGCGGTTCATAACAACACTTGCCACAGCTCTCATTCCGTTTTCTCCTTCACCTCCGGCTTCGCATTGAACTAATCTGGCCAAAAGCTCTCTGTCAGAATATGCCATACACATCGCTCCCTTAAATCAACCATTAGCATTATATGAATATTATATTTCTTTATGCCGTAACGGATTTAAATAAGGTCAGGCTCTTTCGCTTTTATTCTCGCTTTCTTTTTTGTATTTACTGCCTGATTTTCGGACATAATGTATACAACCGTTTTCTGAAGCTTCACCACCGCTTGCTGCATGCTCCAATGTGCAGTATCCGTCGGTTTGGTAAACACAATCGATTGTGCATCCAATGATACTCATTAAAATTCACCCTCATTTAATATTTTTATTAAGATGTCCGAATATTACATGATTATACAAAAAACGCATTGAGGAGGATTAAATTTGAAAAACAAAAGTTTTTTCGCAATAGCTACCACCGTACTCATAATCTTTGTCATGTGGTTTTCATCACCATCATTTAACAGTAAGCCTCCGATAAGCGTATCAGCCGTAAATCCGGAAATTAAGGATATTTACGACAGTGTAATATCAAAGGGAAGTGTAGAAGACGGAGACGCACGTGAAATACGTGTTGTGGCATCTTCGCATGTAAAAGATGTCTATATAGAAGTAGGCGATAGCGTAGAAGCCGGACAGGTTCTTTTTGATGTTATCCAACCGTCACGTCAGTCTATTGCAGATATATCAGCACTCATCCCTGAGGTATCCGAAAGTGAGTATGAAGCTATTGAATTACTTATGAAACAATATGGAATTGACCCGGAAGAATATTTGGGACAGATACTTCCTGCGTTTAATGCGTCACAACAGCAAACTCAGAGCGCAATAACAAGCCCTATATCCGGAGTGGTAACAAAACTTGATGCTAAAGAAAACAGTACTATATCAAGCTACCGTGCAGCAGCGGTGATTTCCGATTTAAGTAAGCTATATGTGCGTGTTCAAATACCTGAATTATATATAAACAGAATAAAAAAAGGGCAGGACGTAGATATAACCGGTGATGCGTTTGCAAAAACTTACCGTGGAAAAGTAGAAAAAATTTATCCTACCGCAACAAAGAAATCATCGCTTACCGGTAGCGGAGAAACGGTTGTGGATACGTTAATCAGTATAACAAACCCTGACGGCGGATTAAAGCCGGGGTACAGCGTAAACGCAAAGATATATACCCAAAAGAAAAAATCAGCGGTTACCGTGCCGTACAATTGTATTTTACAGGATGATAAAAACAATGAATCGCTTTTTGTTATAAAAAACGGTGTTGTATACAAAAAAAACATTACAACAGGCCTTGAATTAGACAATGAAATTGAAGTAACACATGGTTTAAGCGGTAGAGAAAAAATTGTTTTATCTCCAACGGTGCAGTTAAAACACGGTGATAAAATTAAAGAGGTAAGGGGATAGGTAAGAGCTATGTTCATCGGTGACATTTTTATAATAGGTGCTAAAAACCTTCGCACAAACCGAATGAGAACATGGCTTACCGCCATGTCAATTGCAATCGGAGTTGCATCTGTCGTACTTATTGTCTCGATGAGTGACAGCGGGCAGCAGGCGATTTCAGACGAATTGGATAAATTGGGCATACACGGAATGACATTGTATTCAAAAAATGTTGAAACAATGCCGCTTACAATAGAAGACGTGCAGAAAATAAAAGAAAAAATCCCGGAAATATCCGATGTTTTACCACTTGTGGTCGAGTATGGAAGTTACCGCATAAAGAACACAAACGGAGATACCGTTATTTGGGGTATAGACGACGGAATAAGCAATGTTATGACGCTGGATTTGTTGTTCGGCCGTTTGCCAAATGAAACAGATGTGCGTTTTAAGAAGAATGTTGCAGTAGTTGACAGTGAATTGGCAAAAAAAGTATATATGCGTGAAAATATAGTTGGCAAAAACATAGTTTTAACCATAGGCACTCAAAGTGAAAAATTTGAAATTATAGGTATTATTTCATCACAAAAAGATGGAATAAATCAAATTAGCGGAGGAATGATACCTGATTTTATGTATATACCATACACAACGGCAAATCAAATGACGGCAACGTATGATATCGACCAAATAGCAATTAATTGTATGAGTGAGTTGCCGTCAGAAAAAATCGGCCAAAAAGCGGTTGAACTGTTAAACCGTGAGAATAACACAAAAGACGGATATTCAACCGAAAATTTAACCGGGCATGTGAATAGCCTCAAGTCCATTGTAAGCCTTATAGGATTGCTTTTGAGTGCAATAGCTGCAATTTCGCTTTGCGTAAGCGGTTTAGGAATAATGAATACAACTCTTTCAAGCGCAGGAGAGCGTAAAAAGGAGATAGGCATTTGTATGGCTATAGGTGCGAGAAGGAGAGATATTACAATGTGTTTCTTGGCGGAGTCTGCGCTCATATCTGCAATCGGAGGAGTCATAGGCGGAATATCAGGACTGGGAATTTCAGTGTTAATATTAAATCTTTTAAATATGAAATTCAGCTTTTCCATAAAGAATTTGATTATTGTTGAAGCAGTGGCGATTTTTTGCGGAATTATTTTTGCGGTTTTACCTGCAATTTCAGCATCAAAGCTTGACCCAATAACCGCACTCCGTGAAGATAACTGAGAGCAGAAGAGTAGACTTTAAGAGAGGAACCCGCGCAAAAAAGTCAGATTGGTTTTTAAGCAAAATGAAAATTTTGCTTAAAAAGTAGTAGAGGTTTTAGGGAATTAGTATATTAAACAATGATATATAATGTTCCGGATTTATTTTCTTGAAATTTGGCTCTTAAGTAAATTCGGTATTATATAATCTGTTTTTGATTTGAATTTAATAATTTAAATTAAGATGTCTATTATAACTTCTTTTGTTTTTTGTAATTATTATGCGTAACAATAAAAAATTATTTAACATAGTATATTATAAAAAACATTGTGAGGTTAATTTAAAGTGATTGAAATTATGTACCGTCGTGATTTGGCTGTTGAATATGCTGCTTTTTGGGCTTTTGACAGAAATCCAGAATATTATGATTTTCAGGACATTGGCGGTGATTGCACCAATTTTGTATCCCAGTGCCTCTATGCCGGCTGTGGTGTTATGAACTATACACCGATTTACGGCTGGTATTACATTGATGCGAACGACCGTTCGCCAAGCTGGACCGGAGTTGAGTTTTTATACCGTTTTTTGGTAAATAATCAGTCTGTAGGACCGTTTGCAGAAGAAACAGATATTTCGCAAATTCTCCCTGCAGATATTATCCAGCTCGGTGATGAAAATGGCAATTTTTATCATTCTTTGCTGGTTTTACGTACAGGTGAAGTTCCAACACCTGAAAATACCTTTATTGCAGCGCATACCAATGACGCGTTTATGCGTCCGCTTAGTTCATATGAATACGCAAATATTCGCTTTTTGCACGTTTTAGGTGCAAGAATTCCGTGATTTTAATAGCAAAAAAGAGCAGAAGTAATCGGACAAACGATTACCCTGCTCTTTGTTGATGCTAAATTTCTTTTTTTCTATCGTGTATTATCATTCCTGCAACCGTAAACGAAAGTAATGCTACGTGCGTTAAAAGTGCGCTGTAGGATGCTGACAAAATGTCATATGTACACCACAAAACCATGTTTACAATTGTCCAAAAACGGTACTTGGTTCCGTTTGTCTGACCTATGCACATAATAAAGGTCAGTGATGCGATGATTACAAGAATTCCAAGTGGAGAAAGACCGCTTACCGCAATGTTAAGTGCTATTATTGCGATTGCGTAAGACGTAATCAGCCATTTAGGAAGAGGTTTCCCCTTGGATTGAAAAAAATAGTTTATAATCGACTGAAGTCCACCCAGATAACAGGCTGCAGCTCCGTTTATACCGCTTCCGCCTATCAGATAGCTGGTTGCAACAAGTACGTTTCCGCAAAATACGAAGAACAGAATTTTTTTCATGTTACTGCCTTTTATCAAGGATGCGGCAATCATACAGGCTAAACCTGTAATACTTAAAATGTAGGACAAAATCTGCATAACTTATTCTCTGTCTTTCTCTTTAGTCTTTCAGTGCGTCATGAACCTTTAGCATAATTGCGCATTCTAAACGCTTGCGCTCAAGCTCACACCCCAGCTCATAAGGCACCGCCATGTCATTGTTCATGTTCAGGTTTGCCGCACTGCATCCGCCACTGCAATAGAAACGTGCCCAGCAGCTTTTGCACGCTTCGCGCGTGTAAATATTATACTGCGAAAATTCTTTTGAAATTTCAGTATCAAACGTGTCATCCTCGACATTTCCCATGCAGTATTCTTCTTTTCCTGCAAACTGATGGCATGGATATACGTCGCCATCAGGGGTTATTGCAGCGTACTCATACCCTGCTCCGCATCCGCGGATCCTTTTATATACACACGGACCTTGTTTTAAATCAACCGCAAAGTGGAAGAAATTAAAGTCGCGTCTGTCTTTCATTATCTCGGCAAGCTTTTCATACTCTTTTTCAATGCGCTCTTTATCAGCGCTTGTAATTGCATAAGAACAACCCTCGTCAGTGACTACCGGCTCGATTGAAAGCTGGTCAAAGCCCATATCTGCGATATGCAGAACATCGTCAACAAAATCTAAATTTTCACGCGTGAACGTTCCGCGTACGTAATAATCCTTGTCCTTATCGCGTGCATCGACTAACTTTTTAAACTTGGGAACAATTATATCATAACTTCCCTGCCCGTTTACGGTTTTGCGCATGCGGTCATTTACCTCACGTCGGCCGTCGAGCGACAAAACAATGTTGGACATCTCGGAATTTATATATTCGGTTATCTCATCATTAAGACCTACGCCGTTCGTAGTAAGTGTAAAGCGGAAGGTCTTGCCATGTATCTCCGCTTGTTTTTTTGCGTATTTAACGGTTTCTTTTACCGTGTCAAATGCCATGAGCGGTTCACCGCCAAAAAAGTCAATTTCTATATTGTGGCGATTTTGAGAACGCTTAATAACAAAATCAATGGCTTTTTTTGCAATCTCCGGCGGCATAAGCTTTCTGCCTTTTCCAAAATCACCGGTAGAAGCAAAGCAATACGAACAACGCAAATTGCAATCGTGAGCAATGTGCAGACACAGTGCTTTTAAAGGGCTGTTTTGCGGAAGCGCACGTGTTAAATCCACATAGTCATCATCTGCAAATAAAAGTCCGTTCTCACAGAGCTCAGTAAGCTCCTCGTAAGCATTCTCTATCTCTTGCCTGGTGTATTTTGAAGAAAGCTTGCCGATAACACTCTCCGGGCATTTTTCGTTTTCAGGCTTTTCGATTCTTTCCAATACGTCGAATGCAACATCGCTGAGTGCATGTACTGCACCGCTGTTTACATCAACTGCTATGTTATAACCGCCTAAACGATATGTATGTACCATAGCGGATATACCTCCATCTTTTCCCACAAAGAAAAACGGATTACCGCAGCGCAGTAATCCGTTTTTTATGGTTTTTTTCTACGCGTTAAAATTTTTATTTACGGTTTTCGCACTTCTGGTTTGCAACAGTGCAGGAGGTCTTGCAAGCGGACTGGCAAGAAGTCTGGCACTCACCGCAGCCGCCCTTAGCAGCGCTGTTCTTTAAAACCGCAGTATTGATTGTCTTAACATGTTTCATTGTAAAACACTCTCCTTTTGTAATTTATATTCTGCATCTGCCTTATGTATTGCGGCGACGATGGCCTTTAACGTTTATAACCGTAAGAAGACAACCGATAACCGCGCCTAAAACACAGGCAAGAAATACATACAAGTAAAAACCGGTGGGTTTAATCCTCATGAAGACTAAAACACCTAAAAGATATAAGATTAAAAAGTTTACTATTGATTGAATAAGACCGGTAAGCAAAGCTTTGCCCATTGACCGTGCTGAGAAATAGCCGGAAACAACCGCGCCAATAAAAACCGCGACAACCGGAAATGATGAAACAATGCCTTCCGGTATAAGATCATTTGCCGAAAGAAAAGATACCGGTAAAAGCAATACTACACCGATTAAAACACCTATAATTCCGTAGATGAAAAATAAAATCGGGATTTTAGAAAACTTATTCGGTACTTCTTCACGTTTTTGCATGTTGACCCATCCCCTTGCTTTTAAGAATATCTTACTTCAATTCTATTACATGGGACGGAGATTAATTACAAAAACAAAAATTTTTATTCTTCGGAAGCGTCGCTTACTGCGTCATTTTCAGCTTCTTTAACAGCCTTGGCCTCTTCCTTTGCAATCGGTGCACTTACTGCCCAACGCATAATGCGGACCTTGTTGCGGTCAGCACCGGTTTCAATGGTGAGCTGCTCTTCTTTGATGTTTGTGATTTTTCCGATGATTCCGCCAATGGTTACAATTTCATCGCCAACCTTGAGATTATTTCGCATCTCAGCGGTTTGTTTATTGCGCTTTTTTTCCGGACGGATAAGGAAAAAGTAGAAAACAACGAATACAAGGATGATCGGCAGGAATGCCATAATGCTTGACCCGGCACTGCCCTGCGCTGCCTCGCCTGTAAGAAATGCTAACATCTGCATAAAAATATACCTCCAAAAATTATTACAAACTCTATTATATCTGTAACGGAAAGAATTTACAAGTATTATTTTAATATTTTTATTAACGCAGTGTAAAAATTATCCGCGTTTATCAATTACTCCTGACCATTTTGCGCGGAATGCACCAAACGTATCATTGTCAAATGCATCGCGTATTTTCTGCATAAGCTCATTGTAAAAATATAAGTTGTGCAGCACACTCAAACGCATTGCAAGCATTTCTTCAGCTTTAAACAGATGTCTGAGATATGCGCGTGAATACGTTGAACACACCGGGCATTTGCACTCTGGGTCAATCGGCATGTCGGAAAGCTTGTATTTTTCGTTTTTGATATTGATGCATCCGTAATTCCATGTATATAAATGACCATGGCGTGCGTTTCGAGCGGGCATAACGCAGTCGAAAAAGTCAACTCCTCTTGCTACAGCCTCTATAATGTTAGACGGGGTACCGACCCCCATCAGATAACGCGGCTTATCCTGTGGCATAAACGGTTCAACCGCATCAATTATACTGTACATTTCCTCGGTGGACTCACCTACAGCCAAACCGCCTATTGCATATCCGGGAAGGTCTAATTCTCGTATTGCTTTCATGTGCTCTATGCGCAGGTCAGGATATGTTCCGCCCTGATTTATTCCAAAAAGAACTTGCCCGGGATTTACAGCATTTTCTTCCTTGTTAAGCTTATCAAGTGCGTCGCGGCAACGTATAAGCCAGCGCGTGGTTCTTTGGCAGGAATTTATAACGTAATCGCGCGGTGCGGGATTTTCAATGCACTCGTCAAAAGCCATTGCAATATCCGAACCGAGGTTTGACTGTATTTTCATTGACTCTTCGGGTCCCATGAAAATTTTTCTGCCGTCAACGTGTGAGGCGAAGTATACCCCCTCCTCTTTTATTTTGCGGAGGGTTGAGAGTGAAAAAACCTGAAAACCGCCGCTGTCGGTCAGAATGGGTTTATCCCATGCCATAAATTTATGAAGGCCGCCCAGAGAACGTATTACATCATCGCCGGGGCGCACATGCAAATGATAGGTGTTACTGAGCTCCACCTGACAGTTGATTTTTTTTAAATCTTCAGATGATACAGCACCCTTGATTGCCGCCTGTGTGCCTACGTTCATAAATACGGGTGTTTGTATTACACCGTGTGGTGTATGAAATTCTCCGCGGCGCGCATTGCCGTTTTTCTTATGCAGTTTAAACATTTATTGCTCCTTTATAAACATCGCATCTCCAAAGCTGAAGAAGCGGTATTTTTCTGCTATCGCGCAGTTGTACGCATTCATCACATTCTCTTTCCCTGCAAGCGCCGAAACAAGCATAATAAGTGTACTTTCCGGCAAGTGGAAATTGGTTATAAGCGCATCTAAGACCTTGAATTTATATCCGGGATATATAAAAATATCGGTCCAACCGCTGTTTGCTATCAATTCGCCGTTTTCACCGTAAGCCGACTCAATAGTTCGGCAAGATGTAGTACCTACTGCAATTACACGTCCGCCTGACTTCTTTGTTCTTTTGATTATATCAACAGTTTCATCCGGTATTTCATAATACTCCGAATGCATCTGATGGTCGCGCAAGTCCTCAGCTTTGACCGGGCGGAAGGTTCCAAGTCCTACGTGAAGTGTCACGTATGCTATGTTTATGCCATTTTTCTTTAGTTTATCCAAAAGCTCATTTGTAAAGTGTAATCCCGCCGTAGGTGCGGCTGCAGAGCCTACTTCTTTGGAATATACGGTCTGGTATCTCTCAGGATTATCGAGTTTTTCATGTATATACGGCGGTAGCGGCATTTGACCTAACTGCTCTAAGATTTCAAGGAAGATTCCGTCATAGCTGAACTTAACACGTCGTTTTCCGTCTTCCAATTCGCCGATGACCTCAGCACCTAAAGCACTGTCACCAAAGCTGAGCTTTGCACCTGTGCGCGTTTTTCTGCCGGGCTTTGTAAGGCATTCCCACTCCCCGTCTCCTAAATCTCTGAGTAAAAGAACTTCAACAGCACCGCCGGTTTCTCGCGTGCCAATAAGCCTTGCGGGCAGAACGCGAGAGTTATTTAACACCAGGCAGTCACCCGGATTTATAAGTTTGAGAATATCGTGGAAATGCTTGTGCTCAATCTCCCCGCTGTTGCGGTCGAGCACCATTAAGCGGGATGAATCACGCTTTTCAAGCGGAGTCTGAGCGATTAGCTCTTCCGGTAAATCGAAATAAAAATCGGATTTTTTCATTATATGTCCTCTCATGCTTCGGTTATAGTAACATCAGTGTAATAAAAATGGATAATATCTTCGGCGGAGTAGCCGTTGTTTGCCATTCCAAGAGCTCCGATCTGACTTAAGCCTACATTGTGCCCCCAACCTGTGCCGGTGAAAACAAAGGTTACATCATTGTTTGCTTGAGGTGTTTCGGTGGCATTGTCATCTGATGAATTATCTGCAAATGTTATGAGCTCTTTTCCGGATGCGGTTTGCACATAAACTGACGTTGACGGTAGAAGTCCCATTGCGCCACTTCCGGTTATTACGGAAATATCCCCGCTTAACGGGTCAAGCGCAGTAGAAGCATTATTTACGTAAAGCGAAGCGCCGCTTGAAGTGTGGTTCTGACTCGCTTGTGCACCTTTTCGGGTAATTTTATAACGCTGACTGTGCGTGTATTTTTTTAGTGATGAGCTGTTTATTATAGTACGCGCTTTCTCTTTCGAGAAGCTGTACCTTTCACCGTTTACGTCAATAAAGGTTACTTTTTTGACGTTTCCTTTGCTTGTATATTCTTCAACGTATGCATCGGATATAAGCGCGGCTGAGTAACCCTTGGAATTGAGGATTGATTGAAGCTGCGCGGGCGTATATTCAAATGACCAGCGACCGTTTGTCGCGCGGTCAAGGTCCTCATTGTTATCGTAAACTCCGCGCAAATACGGGGTTGCATATCCCCAGACGTTTTCTGCATCTTCTGTAGCACCGCCGTTGGATGAATGGAATACTGCATTTATCGGCTCACCATTGTATAAAATATACTGACCATAGGTTTGCTCTACTGCCGTGTCTGAATTTTCGGTTGCAGAGTTTGCACCGTGGTAAACCTGACAATGCGTTGATGCGCAAATATCGAAATCCGAGCCGTGCTTTCCAAAATTGGAGTAGGCATATGTACGTGCACACATCGCTTGAGCCTTCAGGGCTTCTATTGGCCATGAGGCGGACATTTCGTAAGGAACCACACCCTTGACGTAGTCCTGCATTGAAACACGGTTTATAACCGAAATATTACCGCCATTTCTTATGTACTCAAATGCACCGCGATACTGATAACCTTTAAACCAGGTAAGCGGGTCATCTACCTCTCCCAGTGACGGATAAACGGACAGAGGTACATTCACACCTGATTCAAATTCAAAAAGAATTGCACCGGTTTCTGTACTGTAGACGGTCACGCACGTGTGTCCTGCGCCGACCGCCGTAGCCGTACCAATGTTTATATACTGAAGTGCTGCTGTACTTGCAGCGGCTTGAGTTGTAAAAGAACCAGTACGAATATAATATGCCCCGTTTATATAGCTTACAAACCCAGGGACACCTTTTGCGAGCATTTGATTCAATGCAGCTTCGGCGAGCTGAGCGTTTGCGTAAGGGGTATCAAACTGCACATGGTATGCACCAAGAGAACGGCTGCCCTCAGGCGCATTAGTAGTATAGAACGTATTGTCCTTATAATACAGATTCTGGTCTTTTCCCATAGTTATCTTGTTGGTACTATCAACCGACCATATGTTTATAAAGTTCCCCTGACTGTCAAAGAATCCTAAGCGGTAACCGTAACCTACTTTATTCTGGAGATTTGCGGTTATAAGAGCCGTGGTGTTATAATACAAACCTACCCTGACAGTCGGGTTAGCTTCTGCAGCAGCGACTGCCTGCATAAAAAACATGCATGCTCCAAGTATTGTTAATATCATAAAATTGACTATTTTTCTCATAAAAAAGGCACTCCGTTTCCATGCTTTGTATGAAAATGCACCAAAATGGGCACTATTGACTGATTTAGTGTTGACAGAATTTAAAACAAATGATATATTATGAGCAAAAGGAAATATAGTTTAGGTAGAGGCGCGGCACTCATCAGTAGCGTTACTTAGAGCTCCGGAGCTCTATAAGGTATCGTGAAAGGGTTTACCGCCGAAGACGATCGCTTCCGGTCAGCGTGTCGATCTGGGTGTATGGTTAACAGCCATGCAACTGTCATCTGTTATTTGATGAAGAGCTATCTGTTATTTGTAATGAAAAAGAGTTTTGCGCGAAAGCCGACACTAAACCGCTTTTCTCTATTATATTACAAAAGCGGTCGGTTTTTCAACCGACTTTTTTCTTTTTTGACATATATTCTTTATCTGTTTCCTTTTTGCACAGTAAAACATATACTGGGTATATAAAACAAATCGCCTGAAACGGCGAAAACGGAGGTTATAAAAATGAAAAATTACAAGGTCGGAA
This sequence comes from Eubacteriales bacterium, assembly GCA_045636205.1. GTDB lineage: Bacteria > Bacillota > Clostridia > Oscillospirales > JAAYXM01 > JAZRUF01. The sequence continues at coordinate 25,230 of JAZTXE010000084.1, read as the reverse complement.
TTATAGGCGGCACGGGAATGGTTGGTCAGCGTTTTGCAACGCTTCTTGAAAATCATCCGTGGTTTACGGTTACAGCTATCGCTGCAAGTGCAAACTCGGCAGGCAAAACTTACGAGGAAGCTGTAAGCGGAAGATGGGCGATGACATCCCCTATCCCGGAGGCAATGAAAAAGCTTGTTGTTATGGACGCTTCTGCAGATGTCGAAAAAATTGCCGGAATGGTTGATTTTGTATTCTGCGCAGTTGATATGAAAAAGGACGAAATCCGTGCACTTGAAGAAAAGTATGCAAAAGCTGAGTGCCCGGTTGTTTCAAACAACAGTGCTCATCGCGGAACTCCTGATGTTCCGATGATTATTCCGGAAATAAACGCAGATCATGCAAAGGTTATTGAGTCACAGCGTAAGCGCCTGGGAACAAATCGTGGATTTGTAGCTGTTAAATCCAACTGCTCACTCCAGAGTTATGTGCCGGCAATCCATCCGCTTATGGATCTTGGTATAACCAAGGTTCTCGCTTGCACTTATCAAGCTATTTCCGGTGCAGGAAAAACTTTTGAGCGTTGGCCCGAGATGATTGACAATGTAATCCCCTATATCGGCGGCGAGGAAGAAAAGTCTGAGCAGGAGCCGATGAAGATTTGGGGCACGGTTGAAAACGGAAGTATCGTTAACGCAACTTCTCCGAGCATTACCGCTCAGTGCATCCGTGTTCCGGTTTCCGACGGTCACATGGCAGCAGTATGTGCAAGCTTCGATAAGAAAATACCGCTTGATGAGATAATCGCACGTTGGGAGTCTTACAAAGGACGTCCGCAGGAGTTAAATCTCCCACTTGCTCCCAAGCAGTTTATTCACTACTTCCGTGAGGATAACAGACCTCAGACAAATCTGGATCGCAATTTAGAAAACGGCATGGCAGTTTCTGTCGGTCGTCTGCGTCCGGACACACAGTATGACATTAAGTTCGTTTGCTTGTCCCACAATACTTTACGCGGCGCAGCAGGCGGTGCAGTCTTACTTGCAGAGCTTCTCTGTGCGGAAGGATATATTGACTAATTGTTTTTTGAAAGGATTGATTTTTCATGAAGTCACCTGTTTTTACCGGCGCAAACGTAGCAATCGTAACACCTTTTGATGAAAAAGGGAAAATTGATTTTGACCGTTTCGGGAAATTGGTGGATTTTCAGATCGACGGAGGAATAAACGCAATCACAGTATGCGGAACCACCGGTGAATCTGCGACACTCAGCCATGAGGAGCACTGTGAGCTCATTAAATATTGCGTAAAAAAAGTTGCCGGCCGTGTTCCGGTAATTGCAGGAACCGGAAGCAATGACACAAGCTATGCACTTGAGCTTTCAAAGTTTGCAGAGGATGCAGGTGTTGACGGTCTTTTAATGGTAACCCCTTACTATAACAAGACCACTCAGCGCGGTCTTATCAAGCACTATACATATGTTGCAGACCGTGTTAAAACACCAATAATTCTCTACAACGTTCCCTCTCGTACCGGTGTGTCATTTACTGCAGAGACTTATCTTGAGCTTTCGAAGCATCCGAATATAAACGGCGTAAAAGAAGCAAGCGGTAATTTCACTCTTATTGCCAACACACTCAGCTTATGCGGAGATGATTGGTACATGTGGAGCGGAAACGATGACCAGACAGTACCGATGCTTGCACTGGGTGCAAAGGGTGTTATCTCTGTTGCTGCAAACATTCTCCCTGGTGTTGTATCAAAAATGTGCAGCCTTTATTTTGAAGGAAAAACTGAGGAGAGCAAAAAGATTCAGCTTGAGTACTTTGACCTTATGGATAAGCTCTTTATTGAGGTGAATCCGATTCCGATTAAAACCGCAATGCAGCTCATGGGGATGGATAACGGTTACCTGCGCATGCCGCTTTATGAGATGGCTCCTAAGAACGTAGAAATCCTTAAAGAAGCAATGCAGAATATGGGGATAAAGACAGTATAAAGAAAAAAGCGTACAATAAAAGGACGTGAAACCAATGATAAAAATCATTCTCTCCGGCTGTAATGGCCGCATGGGGCGTGTGATAACAGATATTTGCCAAAAGAATATGGATACGGAAATCGTTGCGGGAGTTGATATAAATACCCAGGCGCTTTTCGGATACCCGGTTTATGACAGCATTGCTGCCGTAAAAGAAGATGCGGATGTTGTAATCGACTTTTCGCATCCTTCCCTTTTGGAGGGAATTCTTGATTATTCGATTTCAAAAAACATCCCTGCGGTTATTGCAACTACCGGTCATTCCGAAGAGCAGATATCCGAGATTGAAAAAGCTTCAAAGAAAGTAGCACTTTTCCGCTCAGGAAATATGTCCCTTGGAATTAATGTGCTTCAGATGCTTGTTGAGCGCGCTGCAAAAATTCTCGGCGATACTTTTGATGTCGAGATAATAGAGCGTCATCACAATCAGAAGTTGGACGCACCGAGCGGAACCGCACTCATGCTGGCTGAGCGTTTGAGCGAAGCACTTCCCTATAAAGCTGAGTATGTTTATGACCGCCATTCGGTTCGTCAAAAACGCGGACGCAACGAAGTTGGTATCCATACGCTTCGCGGCGGTACAATCGTCGGTGAGCATGAGGTTATTTTCGCAGGACGTGATGAGGTTATTGAAATAAAGCACACTGCGCAATCCCGCGAAGTTTTTGCAGCAGGAGCTGTTAAAGCGGCTGTTTATATTGCAGGTATAACCGTGCCTGGACTTTATAACATGGATAATCTGCTTGCAAATTACATAGAAAACTAATATAATTTCAGGGAACGCTTGCCGTTCCCTGTTCTGTTACAGAAATAAATTTAAGGAGGTCAAAATGCCGCTTATGAATATAAATCTTCCGGATTTTGCAAACAAGGCAATAGTTGCACTCGAGAGTCGCGGACATCGCGCTTTCGCGGTTGGCGGATGCGTAAGAGACGCTATGCGCGGCGTATTGCCCTCTGATTGGGATATATGCACATCGGCAAAGCCGGATACCATTGCAGATGTTTTTTCGGAATTTACCGTACTTAAAACCGGAATAAAGCACGGTACGGTTACGGTTATGTTCGGTAAGACGCCGCTTGAAATAACTACATTCAGAATAGACGGTGAATATAAGGACAACCGCCATCCTGAAAACGTGGTATTTACCGATTGCATTGAAGAAGATTTGGGACGTCGCGATTTTACAATAAACGCGATGGCATATTCACCTAAAGAAGGATTAATTGACCCGTTTGGAGGTCAAAGAGATTTAAATGACGGAATAATAAGATGCGTTGGAAATGCCGAACTGAGGTTTAAAGAAGATGCACTGCGTATTTTGCGCGCGCTCAGGTTTTCTTCGGTTTTATCTTACGATATTGAAGATGTAACTGCTAAAGCAATTTTAGCTAATTCTTCCCTGCTTTCAAACATTGCAGCAGAGCGCATAAATGCAGAGATTAAAAAGATGTTGTGCGGTAGAAATGTAGAGCACGTACTTTTGAAATTCAGAAAAATAATTGCGCAGATTATTCCGGAGCTTGAGCCGTGTTTTGATTTTGACCAAAGGACGAAATATCATATTTACGATATTTGGCAGCACACGGTTCATGCAACCGTAAATATCAGGAGTAATCCGGATTTAAGACTTACTATGCTGCTTCATGATTCCGGCAAGCCATCGTGCTTTACACAAGATGCGGATGGCACAGGGCACTTTTACGGACATCCGGAGATCAGCTGCCAGACAGCGGAAAAAGCACTTAAACGTCTGAGGTTTGACAAGAGGACTATATCCGATGTATGTACGCTTATAAAATATCATGATGCGGATATACTTGCTGATGAGAAAGTGATTCTAAAATGGCTTAATTTAATCGGCGATGAGTTGTTTTTAAAGTTAATAGAGGTAAAGCGCGCAGACAATGCCGCGCAAAATCCCGAATACTCGTATTCGGATGAGTTTTCAAAGATTGAAGATATGTATTACGAGATGAAAAAGAGTCCAATTTGCTACAGCATAAAGCATTTAAATGTAAATGGTAATGATTTGATTAAACTCGGTATTTCTGATGGGATTAAAATCGGAAATACTTTAAAAATTTTGCTTGATGCCGTGATGGACGGTGAAATATCCAATACTCGTGATGAACTTTTGGAATATGTAAAGAAGCGCAACTGAGAAATGATTCCCGGTTGCGCTTTTTGTTACAAGTTTTGGATATTAATAAGTTTAAGTTCAGGCAAAAGATTTAGATTATATTTCCGAACCATTCTTTTCGCTTTAACAAGTGAATCGGCGTCATATGCATCTTCGGGTGAATGAGCATCAAACGCGAAGATTACCGGGGCTTGCACCTCGCCTGCCAGTTGCCAGAATATATCCGTTGGATAAAAACGCTTGCTGCGTATACCCAAAAAATTCAGTTCAAGTGGAATGTTACATTCTTTTGATACGGTGCATATTTTTCGCATTTGTTTTATATATGTTTCACGCGCTCCGGTGAATTTGAATACATCCGGATGGGCGATGCAGGAGAAAACGCCTGTTTTCACCGCGGATACTACGCAGTCCACATATTCACAAAGATCCCCTTCTCTATCACTCCCTCCGGTACTTGAGGCACCGTTGGGATATTCATTTCCGATATAGTGCTGACCTAAAATCAGATACTCCGCCCCCCACTTGATTGCGTTTTCAAGCATCATTTCAAAATACGGTGGGTAATACTCCATCTCAAAACCTAAATGAATTTCGATTTTATCCTTGTACTCCTCTTTTAGTTGGTTTACGGAGTTTACATAATCTTCAACCTTTGCAGTCGGGATACGGTAGTCCGATTCGTGGCCGTCCGAAAATATGAGGGGGATATGGTCGGAAAAACCCATTTTCGTTATTCCGCCGGATATTGCCTTTTCGATATATTCCCTGTCCTTTCCTGTTGCGTGGTTGCAGCGGAAAGTATGCGTATGAAAATTATAGTGCAAAGCTATCACTTCCCTTATTTATCGTTTGCGAATCTATTAAGTATAAAAACAATTGACATCATTTCGCATCCTATGAAACTGAAAAAAGACATCCGAAGGATGTCTTTTTTCATGGCTGCCGAACTAGGATTCGAACCCAGACAAACAGAGTCAGAGTCTGCTGTGCTACCCTTACACAATTCGGCATCAATAACAGCCTTTTTATTATACTAAATATTTTAGATTTGTCAAGCTGTTTTTTGAAATTTTTTATTATTTTTCCAAAAAAAATAAAAATTATACATGGGCAGGGAAAATTTCGCCCTGCCCATATAGTATTATTTGATTTTTATAATGTTTTCGCCGAACCATTTTACCGAAAGTTCTTCTAAAGTGCCGTCTTTTTCAAGCTCTTTGAGTATGGAGTTGATTTTCTTTATAAGGGATTTACTTTCTTTGTTAAATACCAATTTGTATCCGTCGGTCATTAATGTCTCATCAAGTATGCGAAGCTCTTTGCCGTTTGTGATAAAATATTTGGCACACACTTCGTCCAGGATAAGAGCGTCGACCTCTCCACTCTCAAGACGTGCAATAGCTGTGTTAATATCCGTAGCTTCGGATATTGTTACTTTGTCTTTAAAGCTTGAGTCACCTTCAAGCGCTTCTGCTGCAGGTGAATTAGAAACGACTGAGACCTTTTTTCCTTCAAGTGACAGTTTGTCCTCAACCGCACTTTCATTTAACACCGCAATAACCTGCTTGTTTTCAAAGAGAGAGTACGAATAACTTAGGTCATCAGAACCGTCACCGTGCACGGAAATACTGTTGCCTAAAAAGTCCACCGCTCCGTTTAATACAGCATCGACCGCTTCCTGACCACCCAATGGCATAATATTAAGAGTTGCCTGCGTACCGGACGGAGTAATAATTTTCTTGCATATTGCTTTTGCAAGGTCTAAGTCAAATCCGGTATAGGTTCCGTTTTCGTCTGCAAACCCCATGGGCATATAGTTTTTATCATAGCCCATAACAATCGCTTTCTTATCAATTACTTCGTTCATAGATTCATCCCCACCTACTGAGCATGCGGCGATAGATGCTATCATCAGCGCTGATAAAAGGATAACCGTAAGTTTTTTCATGTCATCATTCTCCTATGTTGTCTGAGTTTTGGAAATATTATATATCATTTTTTATATTCGGTAAAGCGTTTTTTTCACATATCCAAATGTTAAAGCTTGCAGGCATAACATCTGAATATTCATCTCCGCATTCACTTAAGTATATGCTTTGAGTAAAAATTTCGCACCATTTTCCGGCGAATGGCAAAGAAACTTCACACGGTACGTCTCCACGGTTAATTGTGCAAAAAACCGCGTTTTTTGCGCTCTCACGCAATATGCATATACAGTCTTCCCCTGAAGTTGAAACTTTAAACATACCGCTATGCATGCAATCGCAGTTCTTTTTTAAATTTCCAAGCTTTTTATAGTGCTCAATCATCTCCTGATCCTGATTATCCCACGGATAATATCTGCGGTTAAACGGGTCTTCAAAACCCTCCATTGCGGTTTCATCACCGTAATATATACTGGGTGAACCAGGGAACACGAATTGGAGACAAGCTGCCATTTTCAGCCTTTGCCTTGCATAGGAGCGAAGACCGTCATCCATTTTAAAATGCGCTTTAAAATCACGTGACTGACCTGCGAGATGCGAACACGAAAGCGCATTTAAAGCGCGCATTGTATCATGCGTTCCGATTAAATTCATTAGGCAGCGGTGAACATCTTCAGGGTAATGATCATATAGACGTTCCATAGATGTTTTAAAGGTTTCAGATGATATGCGGTTTGTCAGAAAATTTAATATCCCCTCTTTTACGGGGTAATTCATGACACCGTCAAGTTCAGCCTCTGTAAAGTAGCTTCGTCTTACACCATAGGCTATCTTATTTGATGCATCCTCCCATACCTCTCCGATTACTATTGCTTCATTATTGCAGGAGCGAACTTTTTTGTGAAAACGAGTGAGAAAATCGTCGGGCAATTCGTCTGCAACGTCAAGTCTCCAACCGGAAATTCCTGCATTTAGCCAGTGCTCTGCTACGCTACCGTTATCGCCCATTATAAAATTCTGATAACTGTCTTCGCCTTCGTTTACAGACGGCAGCGTACGAATTCCCCACCAGGACTGATATCCAACCTGAGACGAGTCAAATGTATACCAGCTTCTGTAAGGTGAATTCTCTGATTGATATGCTCCAAGTGAATCATAACGCCCGTTTTGATTGAAATATACACTGTCAGACCCTGTGTGATTAAACACACCGTCAAGAATAACGCGTATTCCCCTTTTTTTGGCTTTTTCGCATAGGGATTTTAAATCGTTTTCATCGCCGAAATGCGAGTCGATTTTCATATAGTCTGCAGTGTTATATTTATGATTCGACCATGCCTCAAATATAGGGCTTAAGTACAGTGTTGTTACACCCAGAGAGTCGAGGTAATCTAATTTTTCCTCTATACCCTTGAGGTTTCCGCCGTAAATATCACGGTTTAAGATTTCGCCCTTTGCATCCGGGAGGTATTCGGGTATATCATTTGTATCGGTATGTACTAAAAAATCCGGATCATCGGTTAGTTTTTGACAAGATGAGGCTCTGAAAAACCTATCGACAAAAATATGATATGTTACGCCCTTGCAATACCAATCAGGAGTGCGTATTTTGCTGTCGAAAACCGTCAGCTGAAATGCCGCAGGCAAATCAGCTGACATGGATTCACAAGAGCTGTTCTCGCCGTAATACACCGTATTACCAAAGTAATTAACAGCTTGAAAATAATACCAAATAAGACCTTTGTATTCCCCAGGATTAAATTCGCATTCGTATATATCATATCCCGATTTAAGCTCAACCCATTGCATAGGGATTGTTTTTGTTTCGCCGGACTTGTCGTAAATCAGTATTAAATTTACTGAAACAAGACGCGTGCGCATGAGTTTTACACGCAAGTGTATGTTTGTATTCTGCTCTACCGCGCCGCGAGTTGAACGGCAAAAATTATCCAAGGGATTGAAATAAAATAATTCTGCCACCTGTTAACTCCTTATTCTGCAATGAATTTAAGAGAGCGGATTGATGCCCCATATTCTATCCGCATACTCTTTTATGCTGCGGTCTGCTGCAAAACGGCCCGAGAAGGCAATGTTACACAGCGATTTACGGTTCCAAGAAAGTTTATCCGAATATTCGGTGCTTATTTGATTTTGTGCACGACAGTAATCGTCAAAATCTGCAAGAAGCATATAGGTATCCGTCAAGAGAAGGGACTGAACCAAATCGCCGTAGGATGCGTGGAGTGAGCCTTTGCCTAAACCGTCACGCATATGGTCAAGCACACGGCGGATAGAAGGATTGTTCTGGTAATATGAAATCGGCGAATAACTGTTTTCGCGGACCATTCGCTCTACCTGATCTGCACGAAGACCGAAGATAAATATATTATCCTCGCCCACCGCTTCACATATTTCAACGTTTGCGCCGTCCATCGTACCTATTGTCAGTGCTCCATTTAGCATAAACTTCATATTACCTGTACCGGAAGCCTCTTTACCGGCTATTGATATTTGCTCAGAAACCTCGGCTGCAGGCATCAAAAGCTCAGCTAATGTTACGTTATAATCCTCAAGAAATACGACTTTAATTCTGCCTGCTACATCCGGATCATCATTGATTTCGGAAGCCAAAGAGTGAATCAGGCGTATGATGGTTTTAGCCGTATGGTAGCCGGCAGCGGCTTTTGCGCCGAAGAAATATGTCTTCGGCGTAAAATCAATTGAGGGATTGTCCTTAATCGTATGATAATCATGAAGGATATGCAGGACATTTAAAAGCTGGCGCTTATACTCGTGCAGACGCTTTGCCTGAACATCAAAAATTGAGTCCGGATTCAGAGTAATGTTATTTGTTTTTTGCACGTACTCAAGCATTCGCTCTTTGTTACTGTGCTTAATGCTCTCAAGCTCTTTTAAAACTGCTTTATCGTCTTTATATTTCTCAAGGGTTGTAAGCGCTGACGCATCTTTTAAATATTTATCACCGACTAGCTCTCTAAGCAGACCGTCAAGCTTAGGATTTGCCTGACACAGCCATCTGCGATGCGCAATTCCGTTTGTCACGTTTGTGAATTTCTGCGGAAATGCGTGGGCGAAATCTGAAAAAACATTTTTCTTTAAAATATCACTGTGCAGTGCGGAAACACCGTTTACCGAGAAGCAGGAGGCAATACATAAATTAGCCATTCGAACTTCCCCGTTTGCGATAATTGCGAGCTTTTCGATTTTTTCATTGTCCCATGGAAAAATTACCTGCAACCGAGCACAGAAGCGATGATTAATTTCTTCGATTATCTGGTAGATGCGCGGGAGCAGGCTCTTCATAAGGTCAATTGTCCAACGCTCAAGAGCTTCTGCCATAACTGTGTGGTTTGTATAAGCCATGCAGTTTGAAACAATTTCCCAAGCTTTATCCCATCCGTAACCTTCTTCGTCTATAAGGATGCGCATGAGCTCGGGGATTGCGACCGTCGGATGCGTATCGTTAATATGAATTACTGCTTTATCGGCAAAATTATCCAATGTACCGTACTGCTTCTTATGCTTTTTTACAATGCTTTGGATTGTAGCCGAAACAAAGAAATACTGCTGTTTTAAGCGGAGTGATTTTCCTTCGGGATGCGCGTCCTCTGGATAGAGGATTTTTGAAATCGCCTCGCACATCGCCTGCTGCTCAACAGCCTTTACATATTCGCCTCTTGAAAAGAGCGCCATGTCAAGATTCTGCTTGGATTTAGCACTCCACAGACGCAGAGTGTCCACAGTATTGCTGCGGAAACCCGAGATAAGCATATCGTGCGGAACCGCTACAACTGTAGAGTAATCACGGTGTACAAAGCTCATACGATCATTTTCAAAAACGGTTTCTATCCATCCGCCGAATCGGACCTCTTGGGAATCCTCAAGTTGAGGCACGAGCCATGCGTTTCCGCTTCCGCGCCAATCATCCGGAAGCTCGACTTGCATGCCATCAACAATACGTTGCTTGAATATGCCATACTCATAGAGTATTGAAAAGCCGCTCGCAGGGTATTCCAAAGATGCAAGCGAATCCATATAGCAGGCCGCAAGGCGACCTAAACCACCGTTACCCAGACCCGCGTCACGCTCTACGTTGAGTATGTCCTCTAATTTTGCACCTAATTTATCAAGTGCTTTTACAAACGCTTTGTCTATTTCTAAATTATATATGTTATTGAGCATACTTCTGCCTATTAAAAATTCCATAGACAGATAATAGATTTGTTTTGCGCTCTGCTCCTCTGCTTTATCTTTAGTCGCCACCCACTTTTCCATCATAAGGTCACGCACTACATACGCGCATGCACTGTATAGCTGCTCGTTTGTAGCTTCGTTTGCTTCTTTTCCAAAGTGGCGCTGGAGCTTTCCCGCTATCAGGGTTTCAAGCTCCTTGGGAGTAATCTGTTTATTCATTCAATCTTACCTCACAAAACCGAGTAAAACTACGGGATTATCTTAGAATTAATTATTTAAGTAATGCTTTATAAAGGTCAGCATATTGTTTTGCAGACTTCGTCCAGCTGAAATCGCAAAGCATTCCCTGCTTTACGAGTGCAGACCATGCCTCGTTGTCTCTGTAAAGCTCACATGCTTCACGGACTACATGGAGCATATCGTGGGCATTGTAATCAGTGAAAGAGAAACCGTTGCCTTCACCGCTAAAGCGGTTATAGGGTATGACGGTATCCTTTAGACCTCCGGTTTCACGAACTATAGGAATTGTACCATAGGATAAGGCAATCATTTGGGCAAGTCCGCACGGCTCTGATTTTGAAGGCATCAGGAACATATCGGATGCTGCATAAACTTTTTGAGCCAAGTCCGTATTGAATACGATATTTACGGAAAGACGATGCGGATATTGCCACTGCTTATCGCGCAGGAACTGTTCGTACTTCCAGTCGCCGGTACCTACAACTACAACCTGAATATCGTCTCCGAGCATCTCATCAAGTACTGCTGAAATCAAATCAACGCCTTTGTGCGATACCAAGCGTGTGATTATACCTATCATTGGAACATCTGCTTTTTCAGGCAGGTTGAGCATTTTCTGAAGCTCACGCTTGTTCTTAGCTTTGCCTTTTAAGTCGTCTGATGAAAATGCGGCAAACAGTCTCTTGTCAGTTTGCGGATCATAGAGTTTTTTATCTATTCCGTTTACTATTCCTGAAAGCTTGCCCTGCTCATAGTTTAAAATACCGTCTAAACCATGTGCGTATTCGGGTGTTTTTATCTGCTCTGCATATGTTTTGCTGACGGTTGTTACTCGGTCTGAGCACAGTATGGCTGATTTCATAAAATTAACCGCGCCTTGGTGCTCAATAAAACCGTTGTCAAACTCAGCTTCGGAAATTCCGAGAACGTTCTGAACTATTTCACGACCAAAAATACCTTGATACTCTATATTATGGATTGTAAATATGGTTTTGATCGCGTTATAAAAATCATTTGAGTGGTAAATAAGCTTTAAGTACACGGGGATCAAAGCGCTCTGCCAGTCGTGACAATGGATTATATCAGGTTTAAGCTCGATATGCGGCAGCATTTCAAGGACTGCGCGCGAAAAGAAAGCAAAGCGCTCAGCATCATCGTAGCAACCATAAAGCATATCGCCGCGTTTGAAATAGTATTCATTGTCAAGAAAGTACCACGTAACGCCGTTTTCTTTCATTTTGAAGATTCCGCAGTACTGGTTTCTCCAGGCTACCGGAACAAATATGCTTTTTACAAATGTCATTTTTTCCCGATACTGCTGTGCAATTTTCTCATACAGCGGGATAACAACAGAAACCGAACGGTTTCTGTTGGCAAGCGATGGCGGAAGCGAACCTATAACGTCCCCTAACCCACCTGATTTAACAAACGGTGCAGCTTCCGAGGCTGCAAATAAAATGTTCGTCATATATTACAAACTCCCTTCGGATATTAGATTTCGGCATTTTTAGCCAGAACCACAGGATATGATTCTGCACCGACTATTGTTCTGTTTTCACTCACTGTAACCATTTTATCGGTTATACAGTGTTCGACCAAAGCGCCGCGCAAAATTTTGCTATCCTGCATAATAATTGAATTTTTGACAACTGCATTTTCTTCGACGATTACGCTGCGAAAAATAACCGAGTTTTCAACACGACCTTTTATTATGCAACCGTCGGCTATGAGTGAATTTTCGACATATGAACGGCTTCCGTAATAGGTAGGAACCTCGTCACGGACTTTTGTGAGTATTGCGCCGTTTCGGAAAAGCTCGTTTCTTACGGCAGGATCAAGTAAATCCATATTCGTTTTTCTGAAGGTATCTACAGAGTCAACCTTCTCAACATAGCCTTCATAACAATACGCATAGATATCAAGGTCATTGCACATATCCTGAATGATGTCGCGCTCAAAGCTCAAGCGGTTGTGAGCGGTGCACTGACTTATAAGGAAATCCAAAAGCTCGCGCTCAATAATAAACGTACCCAAAAGCATATTGCTGTGCAGTTGGATAGTCTGGTTAATTGCAACGTCTGTTATTCGACCTTCGTCGTTAATCTGCAGAAATGTATTATCACGGAATCTGCTTTGCTCGAAAACATCTTTCTGGTACAGAACCGTCATATATGCATGCTTTTCTATGTGGTATTCGAGCATTTCATTGTAATCAATATTTGCAACTATGTTTGCGTCGGTGACGATTACATACTTGCTTCTGCAGTTGCGGATATAGTTTATTATCCCGTGCAGAGCTTCTATTTTTCCGGCATTAGGCTGGAGGCCGCCTGGCATTGTTCCAACGGATGGTGGGAGAATTGAAAGCCCACCTTTTTTACGGTTTAAATCCCATTCCTTGCCGGAACCTATATGATCCATAAGCGAATAGTAATTGCTCTTTGTAACTACGCCTACATCGCGAACCCCTGCATTAACAAGGTTAGACAGAGCAAAATCAATAAGACGGTATCTTCCGCCAAACGGTACTGAAGCAACTGTTCTGTCGTTGGTGAGCTCACGCATTGCGTCGCAACGGTCTTGAGCAAGTATAATTCCGGTTACGTCTTTCATATTCTCACCTCATTTCCGCAAATGTCATCTTCTACAATACTTCCTGCTTCTACACAAGCGTTATCGCATATGTTGAGCATGCTTCCTATAACGGTAATCTGTTTTTTCTCACCGTTTTCAGGGCTCTTTCCGATATGTGCGCCATCTCCTACGACCACGTTTTCTGCAACGATTGAATATTCTATTTCCGCACCGTCACCTATTACCGTGCCGGGCATTATGATTGAATTGCGTATTTTGGCACCTTTTCCTATTTTAACACCGTAGAAGATTATTGAGTCATAAACATTTCCGTACACTTCACAGCCTTCGGCTATCATCGCTTCGGAAACCACGGCTCCCGGTGCCACATACTGAGGCGGCTGAATGGGGTTTCTCGCGTAAATACGCCATGCCGGGTCATGGAGTTTAAGTCCGCTATCAGGTTTTAGCGCATCCATATTTGAATCCCACAAGCTCTCTATTGTTCCTACGTCCTTCCAATAGCCGAGATACTCATATGCAAACATTTTGCATCCGTCTTCGAGCATACGCGGGATTATGTTTTTTCCAAAATCATTGCTACTTTCGGGATTCGCATCGTCTTCAATGAGATACTTTTTGAGCATTTTCCAAGAAAAAATATACACGCCCATGGAAGCCTTGGTGCTCTTGGGCTCTTTCGGTTTTTCCTCAAATTCATATATTGAGCCGTCAGGATTTGTGTTCATTATTCCAAATCTTGACGCTTCCTGCAGGCTTACATTGATTACGGCTATCGTGCAGTCAGCTTTTTTCTTTTTGTGCTCACTAAGCATCCATTCGTAATTCATTTTGTATATGTGGTCACCCGATAAGATGAGAACATACTCAGGGTCGTATCTGTCGATAAAATTGATGTTCTGATACACTGCGTTGGCGGTTCCCTTGTACCAGTCATCACGCGTGCTGGTCATATACGGCGGCAGGATTGCACAACCTCCGTTTGCACGGTCTAAATCCCACGGCTGACCGTTACCGATGTAACTGTGTAGTTCAAGGGGCTGATATTGAGTTAGAACGCCGACGGTATCAATGCCCGAATTTATGCAGTTTGAAAGAGGAAAATCAATTATGCGATATTTCCCACCAAACGGAACCGCCGGTTTTGCGACATTCTTTGTAAGGACACTCAGACGGCTTCCCTGGCCGCCTGCCAAGAGCATTGCGATGCATTCTTTTTTTCTCAACATATCGTTTTCCACACCTCGTTTAAAGTTTTGAAATTTTGGCTTTTTTCGTTTTTTTAGCAGGTGGATTTTTCTTGAAGAACAATACGCTCATAGGCGGCAAATTAAGGGTTATCACATTTTCATATTCGCGGAACTCACCTTTTTTGCTGCGTATTGCACGAGGATTTAAAATTCCGCTGCCGCCGTATTTTTCAGAATCGCTGTTGAATATTTCCTTATAGTAGCCCGGTTCTGGCACACCGAGTACATATCCGTCTCTTAAAACCGGGGCGAAATTGCATATTGCTATAATTTCGCTTCTGTCTTTTGCTTTTCTGCGGAAGGCGATAATGTTTTTCTCATTGTCATCCGGCTCTATCCACTGGAAGCCTTCCCAACTTGAGTCGAGCTCCCAAAACTCGCGTGATGAGAGGTAGAGTTGGTTTAAGTCCCTGATATAGTTTTGGAATTTAGCGTGCATATCATACTCGAGTAAATTCCAATCAAGACCTTGTTTATAATTCCATTCGATAAATTGCGCAAACTCATTTCCCATGAAGGAAAGTTTTTTGCCCGGATGAGCTATCATATATCCCATCAGAGCACGAAGTCCTGCGAATTTATTATTATACTCACCGGGTTGCTTTTCAATCAGTGAACGCTTTCCGTGGACAACTTCGTCGTGTGAGAGTGGTAAAATGAAGTTTTCGGAGAAAGCGTAAGTCATTGAAAAGGTCAGATTATTATGGCAGTGTTTTCTGAATATGGGGTCGGTCTCTATATATCTGAGCGCATCATTCATCCAACCCATATTCCATTTAAGGTGGAAGCCGAGCCCACCAACTTCAGGTGGCATGGTTATCATCGGCCAGGCAGTTGACTCTTCGGCTATCATCAGTATATTCGGATATGCTTTAATAAGCTCTGAGTTTAGTTTTTTTAGAAATGCGATTGCTTCGAGGTTTTCTTTTCCGCCGTATTCATTTGCGCGCCACTCACCATCTCTCTTACCATAGTCGAGATAAAGCATGCTTGCAACCGCGTCTACACGTATTCCGTCAATATGGAAATACTCCGCCCAAAAGAATGCACTGGAAATCAGAAAGCTTTGAACTTCGGTTTTTCCAAAATCGAATATACGCGTCCCCCAATCCGAGTGCTCACGTTTGAGCGGGTCTGCGTATTCGTACAGATAACCGCCATCAAATTCATAAAGACCGAAAGCATCTTTGGGAAAATGAGCCGGAACCCAATCCAAGATAACACCAATTCCATTCTGATGGCATTTGTCGATAAAATACATTAAATCGCGCGGCTCACCGTAACGAGATGTTGCTGAGAAATAACCTGTGACCTGATATCCCCATGAACCGTCAAACGGATACTCAGATACCGGCATCAGCTCAATGTGCGTATATCCCATTGATTTAACATACGGTATAAGCTCATCCGCGAGTTTACGGTAAGAGTAAAAGTTTCCGTCCTCATGCATACGCCATGACGCAAAATGCACTTCGTATATATTCATCGGTGAGGAAATAAAATCACGGCCTTTTATGTATTTAGCCCATTCTTTGTCTCCCCACTTATAGCCGTCAAGCTCATATATTTTAGATGCGGTTGCAGGACGTGTTTCTGAGTGGAAAGCATATGGATCAGCTTTCATTTCGCATATGCCATCCGAAGTGGTTATTGCATATTTGTACGCATCAAATTCCTTTAATCCTGGTATAAAGAGTTCCCATATACTGCCGTCAATTTCCGTTCTTTGCATCGGATTTGCAGATATATCCCACGCATTGAAATCTCCGCAAACTGAGACCGTTGCAGCGTTTGGTGCCCATACCCTGAAAGTAACACCGCGGATTTTTTCTTTTGTTTCAAAATGAGCACCGAGGAATTTGTACGCTCTGTAATTTGTGCCTTCGTGGAAAAGAAAAGCAGGTATTTCCATTGAACGCTCATCTTTTGTTTTTGCCATTTTATGCACCACCGTCCTGGATTATTTTTAAAAAAACAGTAAATTTACCGAATCATTTCAACTAATTATATCACTTTGGGATGTTTTGTGCAACCTACAGAGGTTTCCAATTCGTTTTACTAATATGCTACTGTTTTATATCAGAAACAGTTAAATAAACTGCCACTTTGAACGCAGATTATTTTAACAAAATCCACATATCAAAATGACAGTTTATTTATCAAAACAAATTTGCAAAAAAGTCCTTTATTTTATCCGAAAGAGATTTTATCTCTATTATATCAGAATCATCCATGCTGACTATGTCACTTTTTGAAAGTATCTCCCCGTTAGATACAAGCCTTGCTTCACCTATTTTTTGATCTTTTTTAACCGGTGCATAAACAAAACGAGGAAGAAATACTTCAACATGTGCATTTGGGGCATTGTTTTTTGATTCTACCGTATATATATCGTCAAGAACACCTGTGCTCACATATTTTGTTTTACCGCTTATAACAGGTATTTTTGATAATGCTTCATCTTTCTTAAAATATACATGCTTACGGTAGTTTGAAAAACCGTAATTGTATAAAGATAGATGGTCGTTCCAGTCATCAGGTGCAGATAGCGTTACTGCAATAAGGCGCATACCGTCTTCCACGGCGCTTGATACAAGACAGCGCCCAGCTTTTTTGGTAAATCCGGTTTTTACACCGTCAACTCTATCTGACATCCTGAGAAGTTTATTATGGTTTACAAAGGTTCTCCCCTCACCTTGATATGATGTTTTGGATACTATTTCGGCAAAAGATGTGTTTCTCATAGCATATGCGGTCAATAACGCCATGTCATATGCAGTTGAGTAATGCGTATCTGCTGGGAGACCGTTTGGGTTTTCAAAGTTGGTGTTTTTCATCCCAAGTTGCGCAGCTTTTAAATTCATTAATGATACGAATGCATCTTCACTTCCTGAAATGTGATTCGCCAATGCCACAGCAGCATCGTTACCGGATTGAAGCATTAGCCCGTGCATCAGCGTATTAACGGTAATCTTCTCGCCGGGTTTAAGGTATATGGATGTCCCTTCTGCGCCCGTGTATTCAGGTTTTATATAAACAACTTCATTAAGGTCTGCGTTTTCAAGCGTTAACAGTGCGGTCATTATTTTAGTGGTCGAGGCTATTTCACGGCGCGAGTGCATATCTTTCTGATATAGCACCTTGCCGCTTTCCGGCTCGTATAAAACGGCAGATTTCGCGGATACATCAACTGCGTATACCGCAAACGAAAAGCACGAAAAAAAGGCAATTAAAGCCGCCAATTTACGTAACAATTAAAAATCACCAACTCCCACGACGTTCTTTTTACAAGAACTATCATACGAGAGTTGGTGATTTATTATGCATCTTCTTTTGTGCTCTTATCTTTTTTTACGTAGTCACTGATTTTATCAATAACGTCGGGAACCATTTCGACAAGGCGATCAACCGTCGTATTAGGTGCGGTTGCCATGGGTAAAAGTTTAACATTGCCTTCGCTTACAACAAGAAACGCAATCGGAACAATAGATACACCGGCGCCTGAGCCACCGCCGAACATGACCGGTGTTTCCTGCTTTTTACCGCTGAAATCCGAGCCGCCGGATGCAAATCCGAAAGAAACCTTGGAAATAGGAATAAGGGTTATACCATCCTGTGTGCTTATGGGAGTTCCGACAATTGTGTTTACATCCACCATATTGCGAAGTTTCTCCATTGTGACCGACATGATGTCTCCCAAAACATGCTCTGCCATTTTATTCATCCTTTCTCAATTAAAAAATCAGTTTTCGTTAACTGTTTTTTGCAATTTGATATATTTATATACTGCGTGAAAAGCCAAGTTAAGTAATTGCGCGACAGTAAGCGAAAGCTTAAGGTCCATAAATGCGACGGTTTTTTGCGCTGAAAAATCCGCATTAACGGATATTTTCTTTTCTTTTATTATAAATAGATTTTCCAAAATTGCAAGTATTACACCTACTGCAGCACCCGAACCTCCGAAAATCAACGCGGTTTTAAAAGGGTCGCTTGATGCGGTTGTAATATCGAGGGTTAAATTATCAACATACAATTTTTGCCTGAGTCTTAAAGATAATTCTTTTGCAAGCCTTAAAAGATCCAGTATTTTTGAGAAATCCCCGCCTTTTTTACCTTTTGCACTTTTATCTTGTTTGCTGACACTTCTGATTTTCTTTTTTTCGTTTGGATAGATGCCAAATTTTAAAAAGAGCACATTAAAAAACACTTTTGCGCCATCTTCACCGTACACAAAGTGCACACGGACGCGCATAAGCCCGACAAGCACCGCGATTATTGCAATGGCTGATACGACGAGCAAAAATGTTTTCACTACTCCTCCACCTCCGAGGTTTGCAGGAATGTCAACTGTTCCATACCGTCCTCATCAAATTCGGGAAGCTCGGGCAACTCTTCTACAGAGGAAAGGCCAAATGCTCTAAGAAAATCTTTAGTGGTTCTGTACAGTATCGGACGTCCTGGTACATCCAAACGACCCGCCTCGGTTATAAGACCTTTTTCAACCAGCGTATAGACTGAATATGAGCTATCCACACCGCGGACTTGTTCAATATATGCACGTGTTACCGGCTGGCGGTACGCGATAATTGAGAGCACCTCCAAAAGCGGTGCAGAAAGATGAGCAGCCTTTCGTGTTTCAAGTATTTTACGCACTGCTTCAGAATACTGTGGATTTGAACACATCTGATACGAGTTATCCAAACGGATTATTCTTATGCCGCGCTGGTCAAAGCTGTAATGGTCCGTTAAATTTGCGATTATTCGCTCAACGGTTTCGGGTTCAACTTCCAAAACCTCGCTCAATCGGTCGATACTTACCGGGTCTCCTGCCGCAAACAGTATCGCTTCTATTGTTTTTTCAATCTCCTGAATTTCCATTTTTCATCCCCACAAGAGTTATTTTCTGTTCGGAGTCATCCGAAATTTTTACGCGGTTTGATTTGCACAGTTCCAAAACCGCAAGGAATGTTGCAACAACTTCCGAGCGTGTTTCGACTTTTTTAAAAAGCCCTCTAAAGCTCGCTGCACCTGCAGATGCCAAACGCTTTAGAATAAAAGCGACTTTTGAGCTGACTGAATACACCTCGCGTCCTACAATGCCGGAAAAGTTACTTACCGGTGGCGGCATTTTGCGCTCGGCACGGTCAAGCATACGCAAAATTGCGTTTGACAGGTCGGTTTTATTGTGAATGTATCTGTACTTTTTATCAGGTTCGAGAGGCTCCTGCTGCTTTACGTAAATGTCCTTCCCTATTTCATAGCGGTTATGTAGAACACCGCTCACCTCTTTGAATTTCTGATACTCGAGGAGCATTTGGACAAGCTGAGCACGCGGGTCCTCCTCTGCTTCTTCCTCTTCGTATCGCGGCAAAAGCATTTTGGATTTTATATAGAGCAAGTGTGCGCTCATTGCAACAAATTCACTCGTGACATTCAAATCGCGCACTTTCATTTCCTCGAGAGCTTGGTTGTACTGCTCGAGTATCAGTGCAATCGGAATATCGTAAATATTTACTTTATTCTTGCTGATTAAGTGCAGCAACAAGTCAAGCGGACCGTCAAAAACGTCCAAATGATATGTAATTGCTTCCATATCATCAGTTTCCTTTCGTTAAAAAATCAGTGCGTACATTCCGCGATAGAGTGCGTTTGCGAGGAAATTAATTACTCTGTCAAACGGACTGAAGTTAAGGAGAATAATAAGAATTAAAAAACCGTACCGCTCATATCTGAGAATTTTATAATACACTCTGTCGGGCAGAATTGCATTTAATATTTTAGACCCGTCAAGCGGTGGAATAGGGATCAGGTTAAAAACCGCAAGACCAACGTTTAACGACGCGAGAAGTGAAAAGAACGCAATAAGAAATTCCAGAATATTATATACTAATTCACTCCCTGCAGGAATAAGTATAATAAGGCGTATAATAATAAAAGAGAAAAGTGCAAATATTA
This sequence comes from Eubacteriales bacterium, assembly GCA_045636205.1. Taxonomy (GTDB): domain Bacteria; phylum Bacillota; class Clostridia; order Oscillospirales; family JAAYXM01; genus JAZRUF01. The sequence continues at coordinate 4,886 of JAZTXE010000084.1, read as the reverse complement.
TGTTAGAGATCGGTCCTGCAATCGCGGTAACCGCCATTCCGCCTTTACGATTTTTAAAATACATTGGGTTTACCGGAACCGGCTTTGCCCAGCCAAAACGGAATAAAATCATACATATAAGACCTATGAGGTCAATATGCCGTATAGGATTTAAGGACAGCCTGCCTGAATCTTTTGCAGTTCTGTCCCCCAGTATATATGCGGTATAGCCGTGAGATATTTCATGAAACACAACGGTTAAAAGTGCCGCAGGGATAACAAGCCAATTGTATCCATTAAAAAGGCTTGAAATACGATAGATTATACTTTGTAATATACCCAAAATAAAATAGCTCCTTTTATTAAAAAGCACTTTTATAGTATTATACCAATTTTCCCCGAAAAAGACAAGAAAATATCTACAAATAAAAAAATGTTATATTCTTGTTATTTTTCGGGTGATATGTTAAAATTATTTAGGTTATTTTTGTTATGGAGGCAAATGTTATGTCAAACTTTACTAAAATCCCGGCAGAAGACATTAAAGATAACCCTTTTACCCTCATAGGTAAAGAATGGATGCTTATAACCGCGGGTGATATATCGGATTTTAACACAATGACCGCTTCTTGGGGCGGGGTTGGTGTGCTGTGGAAGAAAAACGTATGTTTTATCTTTGTTCGCAAAAGCAGATACACTTACGAATTCATTGAAAAAAGCGATAACATTACACTTTCCTTTTTTCCGGAAGAATATCGCAAGGCACTAAGTTTTTGCGGAACAAATAGCGGACGTGATGTGGATAAGTGCAAAGAGACCGGTCTCATTCCGCTTGAGACCGAAACAGGTTCTGTTTCTTTTGAGCAAGCAAAACTCATTTTAAATTGCCACAAGCTTTACTATCAGGATATTACGCTTGACAACGCGCTTGATGATGATATTAAAGCAAATTACAGTGATGGGGATATGCACCGCGTATACTACTGTGAAATCACAGAGGCATATAAAAAATAAATATATACAAAGGAGCGTTATTAACATGAAAGCAATTGTTCTTGCAGCAGGCAAAGGAAAACGTTTGCAAAGCGAAAGTTTTAACCTTCCGAAAGTTCTTCGTCAGGTAAAAGGAAAATCCTTACTTGAGTATTCACTTAATAATGTGAATTTCATTCCGCAAGAGGATACGGTCATAGTTGTCGGATATAAGCGCGAGATGGTCCAGGAGCAGATCAATGGTGATTATAAATTTGCAGTTCAGGAAGAACAACTTGGAACAGGTCATGCGGTAGCAAGTGCAGAGTCTTATTTTGACGGATATTCAGGCGACGTCCTTATCCTCTACGGAGATATGCCGATGCTCAAGCGCGAAACCTATCAGGCTCTCATGAACACACACCGTGAAACCGATGCTGACTGCACATTGCTCACTGCGGAATCTAATTCCGGCTTGGCATACGGAAGAATTATCCGTGAAAACGGAAAGGTTGTAAATATTGTTGAGCAGAAAGACTGCACACCCGAACAGCTGGATATACGCGAGCTCAACGTAGGTGTATATGTTTTTAAAGCAGATTTGCTCTTTGAAAACTTAAAGAATTTAAAAAATGACAATGCGCAGGGTGAGTACTATCTGACGGATGTACCCAAGCTTCTTATCGAGCAAGGCAAAAAGGTTGAAGCTTACAAGATTGGTGATACCTGCGAAATTTACGGCGTCAATACAATGGAAGACTTAGCTTTCTGTGAGGCAAATATCGATTAATTTTTTCCTCTTACTTATATGAGAATATTTATTGCAAATTTGTACATACTGTCAGTGAAACCTCATATAAGGAGTTGAAAATCATGTTAGATAAAACCGCTTTAATTTTAGTTATTATCGGCGCGCTCAACTGGGGTGCAATCGGACTTTTCGGATTTGATGCTGTTGCTTATCTCTTCGGAGGCCAGGCATCGGTTATAAGCAGAGTTATCTACGCACTTGTAGGTGTTGCCGGTGTTTGGTGCATATCACTTCTCTTCCGCGAAAATGCAGTAGCCGATAATATATAAAAAAATTCCGGATCACTGATTACAGCTTTGCTTATAAAAGTAAAGCTGTAATTTTTTTATTTTCGTAGAATAATTCATTTAAATATATTTTTTATTGTGATATACTTTTAAATATATAAGATAACATGGGTGGTTGTTTTATGGATATGAAAAGTTATGTTAATTTTATTATAACAAAATTAAAAGAGTTATATCCGCAAGCCGAATGCTCGCTTGAGTACGAGCACGCGTATCAGTTGCTTTTTTCAGTGCGTCTCGCCGCGCAGTGCACGGATGCGCGGGTAAATATCGTCGCAAAAGAGCTCTATACTAAATTCCCCACTCTTGAGGCCTTTGCAAACTGCGATATAAAGGAGCTTGAGGATGTAGTAAAACCTTGCGGACTGTTCCGCACGAAAGCACGTGATTTAAAAGCATGTGCCGCGGAGCTTATAGACCGTTTTAACGGCGAAGTGCCCGATAATATGGATGATTTGCTATCTCTTCCCGGCATAGGACGAAAGACTGCCAATTTAATTTTAGGTGATGTGTATAAACAGCCTGCAGTGGTTGCGGATACGCACTGCATACGTCTCTCTAACCGACTCGGACTTGCAAATTCGAAAGACCCTAAGCAGGTGGAATTTCAACTAAAAAAAATAATACCGCCGGATGAGCAGAACATGCTTTGCCATCGTTTTGTCTGGCACGGTCGTGCGGTATGTAATGCGCGCTCACCGCGCTGCAGTGAATGCATTTTGGCATCCGAGTGTAAGACTGCTACCGCTAAAAAATAATCCCCTTTTTTAGTTGCAAAAGGAGAAACAAAAGATGGATGATTTTTCAATGTTTTATAATTTCCAAGCTCCATTGTTGCGCGCGGACAGCGCGTTTGAAAAGGACGTTATGCCGTTTATGGTGTTTAAAACCACCGGACCCGAAACGCAGTATCTGCATTCACATGACTACATACAAATGTGGTACATGCTCGGCGGCACTTGCCATCATCATTTTAATGGCAGAGATTTTACCATGCAAAAAGGTGACCTTTTCATTCTCCCGCCCAATACTTCGCACTATATCACATGCGATTCAAATCCTGAAAATGAACTTATCACCTGTGAGTTTTCTGAGAGCTTCATAAACGAAAACGTTGGCGGTTCGGATAAAAACACTCTTTTTAATATAACATTTTTAGAGCCGATTCTTATAGACTATAATTTAATAAAACCTTCTATTTCCTTTTCCGGTGATGCGGCGAAAAACATTGAAAATATACTCAACGAATTGCTATATGAGTATCAAAAGCAGGATGTTTTCTTTTCTACGCTCATAAAAGCAAATATTTTAAAACTTTTAGCACTTATTGCACGTGAATATGAAAAGAACTTAACCGCTGAAAGAGACCAGCTACTTAATAAATACAGAACCGCAATAAACGATGCGCTTGATTATATTGATAATCATTACGCGGACAAATTATATCTTGAAGATATATGCCGTATAGCACTCATGTCCCCAAGCTCCTTTTCAAGTATATTCAAGCAAATAACCGGCCATACATTCACTGAATATCTTTTATATCTGCGCGTATTGAAGTCACGTACTATGCTCGAAGATTCCGAGTATTCGATATCTGACATATCCCGTGAATGTGGGTTTAACAATACTGAATATTTCCACCGGGCTTTTAAAAAGGCTACCGGCATATCCCCGGGACAATACCGTAAATTAAGACAATCCGAATAAATCAAGGCTGTAAAGCATGATGCTTTACAGCCTTGAACGTTTATTTAACTCCGAAGCGGAATATTGTTGTGTAATCAAATATATCGCCTTTTCTGAGTATGGGTTGCGGGTAATTGGGATATTTAAGTGCGTTAGGATAAAATCCGGTTTCAAGACAGAATCCGGTGCGGTATGCGTAACACTTCCCTGCCTTGCCCGGCGTTTTATTGTCCTCAAGATAATTCCCGCTGTAGAACAGTATGCCGGGTGAGTTTGTGTACACCTGCATGAAACGTCCGGTTGTATCCTCCTCTACTGCAGCGGCAAGAACAAGTGCTTTACCAAATTGCGGAAGAACATAGTTGTGGTCATAGCCTTTTGTTATTTCAATTTGTTCACAGCCGGAGTTAATATCTCTGCCAATTGGCTTCATAGCACTGAAGTCCATCGCAGGTTCCGCTTGTTTTACTGTTCCGTCAACCATTCCGTTTGCTTTTACCGGGGTGAATTCCTTTGTAAACAACTGCAGCTTGTGGTCTAAAATGTCCTTACCAGAATCGTGACCGCACAGATTGAAATAACTGTGATTTGTAAGATTAAGCGGCGTATCCGCGTCTGATGTGCAAAAATAATTAAGCTCAAGCGCGTCTTCATCCGTCAGTCGGTATTTAATTGACACATCAACATTTCCCGGGAAACCGTCCTCTCCGTCCGGGAGAATGCATTTTAAAGTGACTGAATTTTCTTCTTCATTTACAGTTGAGTCAAACAGCTTAGAGTCAAGCGCTATGTGACCTCCATGTAGCATATGTATGTCCTGATGATTGGGTGGAACTTTATACTCTTTGCCGTTTAATGTAAACACCGCATCCTCAATTCTGTTGGCTACACGGCCTATTGCAGCACCTAAATAGGCGCCTTTTGAGCGGTAATGTTCAGGGTTATTATAGCTTAACACTATATCATCCATATTGCCGTTTTGGTCAGGAATAAGTATAGATACGATAGATGCAGCAACATCGCAGATTTTTACTGTAATACCGTTTTTATTAGTAAGTGTAAACAGATATGAATCCCTACCGTCGTTGAGTTTTCCAAAAAGTTCTTTTTTGATTGACATGATTATCCTCCTCTGTTAAATCGTCGCA
>JAZTXE010000083.1:0-7612 GCA_045636205.1 Eubacteriales bacterium | reverse complement strand
GGTTGGCGGATTCCATTACCTTTATTATGTTATCACTGTGCACCTTAGGTTTTTGCAAAAAAGCGTCCACCACGGCATCTACTGCTGTGCGTGCCGCAATTTCTCCGTTTAAGTGCCCGCCTAAGCCGTCCGCCACTGCCCAAACGCCTAAACGGTGTTTTTTATAGGAAAAAGCCGCCCAATCCTCGTTGTTCTCGCGCGTACCCGGGCAACTGAAATAACTTGTTTGAAACTTCATAAGGCCACTCCTGAAAAAATATATAGCTATATAATACCACTTATTATTTAGTAACACAATGAATTTTCATATTTTTTTCCGGCATACAAAAACCCGATGCTATCACGCATCGGGTTTTTGCTTATTACTTTGTAATCTTAATTTTATCCTTCAATTTTTCAGCATCGCTCTTTGCGGTCAGGTATCCTTTGTCCTGACTTAGCGGCTCTGCCTCAAAGTTTAGTGAATATATCCATTCACCGTCTTTGGACTGACCGAGTCTCTTTCCCTCGGCTTCCGGAGTGTTTTTGCTCATAGTTTCCCAAACCGCCTTCGGAAAGCGTCCGATAGTCATAATTTTATATGGGCTGTTCGCATTTGTCGAATAATAAAAATCAATGGTCGAATACCCCTGATTGCCGTTTCCATTATGCTCATTGAGGGTAGCTTTAAAGTTATTTTGCCAGCTCGCCGGAACATCAAACTCGACATCGTTTTCGCTATAGCGTGTTACAGGCTCTCCGCCCATCATGCTGTCCATAGCATTTTCCGCATTCTGCATTCCCTGCTCCATGCCCTGCTGCATATCCTCTTCGAGAATCTGACCATCGTTCTCAAGGCCCTCTTCGAGGTTGTTCATGTCGTTTTCCATGTCATTTCCGGCGTTTTCTCCGCATGCTGTAAAGCTAAGGAGCATAAGAGCTGCGGCAAATGCAAGTAATACTCTTTTTTTCAATTTAATCACCTTTCCTTTGTTTTGTTGTGCTTAGTCTTTACGAAAACAGTATTAATTATACATGCCTGATTGACAAGAAAAGGCTTTACATTGTATACTTTAATGAGTATGCAGAAAAAATATTCAGGTGACTTGATTACCTGTGAATGTGCGGTGACAGATATTGCTTTTTAATTCATTTCATTACTTAGTTTTTTTACCACTTATAACGCTTGCATTTTTTATTCTTCCGCCACGTTTCCGTTGGGCTTTGCTTCTTGCAGGCAGTTACTACTTTTATATGTGCTGGAAGCCTGAATATGCGCTTCTAATTTTATTCTGCACAGCTCTTAACTACTTCGGCGCAATCCTTATCCACCGCGAAGAAAACAAAACAAAGCGCAAATGGATTTTAATAATTGACCTTATCCTGAGCTTCGGCGTTTTGGTTGTATATAAATATTTGGGATTCTTTACGGATACGATAAACTCGGCACTCAGTTTTTTAAAATTCGAGGCATCTGTACCGTCACTTGAGCTTTTACTCCCGGTCGGAATATCGTTTTTTACATTCCAGACGCTCAGCTATACTATTGACGTCTACCGCGGTCAAACCAAGGTTGAACCGCATTTCGGTATATTTGCACTCTACGTTTCATTTTTCCCGCAGTTGGTTGCCGGACCTATAGAGCGCTCGGACAATCTTCTCCCGCAATTTCGCAAACTGCAGAGGTTTGACCCTGAGCGTCTTACCAGCGGTCTCAGATGGATACTGTGGGGACTATTTAAAAAAGTCGTCATAGCTGACCGCCTGGCACCGATAGTTGACACGGTTTACAATAATCTGCAAAGTCATAATTCCTATGCACTTATTATTGCGACTATCGCCTTCGCGTTTCAGATTTTTTGCGATTTCTCCGGATACAGTGACATTGCTATAGGATCTGCACGTATCCTGGGATTTGACCTTATGCAGAATTTCAACAGACCTTATTTTTCAAAATCTACCAGCGAATTCTGGCATAGATGGCATATTTCCCTCTCCTCGTGGTTTCGCGATTATCTCTACATCCCGCTCGGCGGAAGCCGCAAAGGTAGGGCGCGTTACTATTTTAACACGGTATTTACAAACGCAGTCTCCGGCTTGTGGCACGGTGCAGACTGGTCTTTTGTGGTCTGGGGCATTATAAACGGCGTATACGTAGCTCTGGGTCGTGCGCTCAGCGGTGTCAGAAAAGGCTTTTGCCGCGCGTTAAAACTGGATAAAGTAAAAACGCTTCACAAGATAATTCAGGTTCTGATTACTTTTTCGCTGATATGCTTTTCGTGGATATTCTTCCGTGCAAATAATATGCACGATGCACTCTATGTTGTAAAAAACATTGTGCCTCAAAGCTTTAGCCTTTCGGCGGTTATCGAAGGTCTTTCAGACATAACCGATAAATTCCATGCACTCAGCGCCCTTGGTGCGGTTGCGGTTATGGAACTTGTCCACTTCTTCCAGCGCAATCAGAATCCTGTGCGAAAATTTTTTGACCGCTACACTTTTGCAAGATTTATATGCTATTTATTCCTTCTTGCAGCAATTCTTATGTTCGGAGTGACCGGAAATGAAACCGCATTCATCTACTTCCAATTCTAAATCGAATAAGCGTTATATTAATAAGTTTGCAATCTTTGGCATTCTTATCGTTTTGATGTTCGCCGCGGCATTTGTGTACGTTAATTTCCTTGAGCGTATTACAAATGACCGGAGCAGCACGCAGAAGATAAGCATGTATCAGATAGAGGATTTTTACTCTCTTGAGGAAAACTCGCTTGACGTTCTTATAATGGGGTCCTCCCATGCTATGTGCACATATAACCCATATGCCTTAGAGAGTTGGTCTGTCGAATATTCAAAAAACTTACCGGCTACTACAGATACTTTTGGTAAAACTTTGAGTGCGTATAATTTAGGTACTGCCCTGCAGCAACCGGACACTGCGTATTATCTGCTTCGCGAGGTTTATAAGACGCAAACTCCCCACCTTTTGATATACGATTTGTACTTCAAGGTAATGCAGTGCGAAAAGACCGCCGAGCAGGCTGAAACCGTGCTCATGGAGCTTAAACCGTCACTGAATTCTGCATCATTCTGGTGGAATAATTTAGACGGAGAGATGAGAGTCAATTATTTAAACAACCGCATCAATCCTTTCGGCAGGTTGTTTTCAATATTCTCAAATTGGGAAAGCGCACGCGATGCGGTAGACGAGCCACGCAATCCCAATTACCGCGGCAAAGGCTTTTACGTGACCGATGGTGTTGTTTCCGACGAGCTTCTGAAAGTGGAAAAACATCCGTTTTCAAAGGAGTATGTTCCGTACACCGAGCGCCAGATAGAATACTTGAAAAAACTTGTTAAACTCGCAGAAAGACATGGTACGCGGGTAGTATTTGTGTCCGCCCCCATGCCGCCGACGGTTTTAGGTAGAATAGATTATTACACCGAACTTAACCGTGACGCACAAGCTCTTGCAGACAAATTAAACGTGCCCTACTATGATTTCGCGCTCGACCAGTTATCCGGTAAACTTCCCCTTACAGACCATGACTTTGCAGACCAGGGGCATTTAAACCTTGTCGGTGCGAATAAGTTTAACGATTACTGTTGGGATGTAATCAATAACCTCAAAACAAAGCCAAGGCGGTGGTCAAAATGAGTGGTTACGTTTATCACACGCATGAGAGCATGCAAGGACCTCTTCCTTTTAAAATTTTTTCCAGCATGGGAAAGTTTAAGCAGCAGCCGCATTCGCACGAGTATCTGCAGCTTTGGTATGTTCTGCGTGGCTCGTGCACGCATGTGCTCAATGCCCATGAATACGGCTACAAGCGATTTGGTCTCTTTATAGTGCCCCCATATGCAGAGCATTCCCTTGAAACTCTGACACAGGACTCCACAGTTATCTGCTGTGAGTTTTCTGAGAGCTTTATAAATGAAGCTCTTGTAGGTACTGACCGGAATATTCTGTTTGACTTTGCGTATCTTGAGCCGTTTTTCATGCACGAACGACTCACTGACAGCTTGTTCCAATTAAAACCTGATAGCCGAATCCAAGTTGAAAATCTGATGTTAGAGCTGTTAAAGCATTTCAGAAACAACAATAAGTATTCGATGCTTTTTATAAAAGCAGACCTTTTGAAGCTTCTTGCGATAATTGCCTCAGAGTATGAGGAAACCCAAAGCTATGACAAGGTACTCTTGCTTGACAAGTACCACTCGGCGATTGACAGTGCACTTGCATATCTTGATCTGCATTTTTCCGAAAAGCTTTATCTTGAGGATGTGTGCAAAATATCGCTTATGAGTCAGTCATCCTTTTCGTATATTTTCAAGCAGGTTACCGGCTTTACCTTCACGGAATATTTAATGCGTCTGCGAGTTTCCAAAGCGCAGGAGCTTTTAAAACACACTGAGCTTCCCGCGCAGGAAATTGCCCTTTCCTGCGGTTTTGGCGACTGCACGTATTTTTCAAGCGCGTTTCGCCGCATCGTGGGTATATCACCTACGCAGTACCGCAAGTCGGTTAAAGTATCGGGAACAGAAGAATAAAAAAATGCCTGCAGGCGGATTCTAAATTATCCGCATTGCAGGCTTTTCTCTACGCATTACTCCGCAACCTTTTGAATAGACATAATATATCCAAAGGTGATCGGAGGCGGAGTTTGTTGCGTATAAGCCAAAGCTCGGTTTTTTACAACATTTTCGCCCTTACCCTCTCAAATATCGCACTTCAGGTTCTGGGATTTCTCTATCGGATTATACTCAGCCGCCTGATTGGTGCGGAGGGCATGGGCGTTTTTCAGTTGGTGTCGCCCTACTACTCAATAATGCACGCGTTGGCACTCTCAGGCCTTACACTGGCAGTCAATCAAATATCCGCCGAATTCCACGCTTTTGGGGACGCTCACAGTACCCGCCGCACAGTACGGCTCTGTTTCGTTCTTTTTGCCGCTCTTTTTACCGCCGTCGCGGTGCCGACGTTTCTGTATTCAGAGTATATAAGCGTTCATTTGCTCGGCGATGAGCGCACGCGCACCGCGCTATTAATATTTATTCCATGCCTTCTGTGTACCGGCATAGAGAACATTTTTAAAAACTACTTTTTCGGGGTTAACTTTCTAAAGGCACCCATAATATCCGAGCTTACCGAGCAAAGCGTGCGTATTCTGGCGGTCGCGGTGTTGCTGATTGTTTTTTCTCCTGAAAATCCCGGAGACGCAGCAGCTCTCATCGCATGCGGCATGGTTATAAGCGAAATTGTAAGCTCGTCCCTTTTAAGCGCGTTTTACAAAAAATGTACCCCGCGCCTTCCGCATAGGCAACACAAGTACACCGGACTTTACCGCAAAATCCTATCCGTTGCAATACCGGTCATGCTAACAAGCCTCATTACCAACCTTCTGGGTTCGGCAAACTCGGTGCTGATACCTCGGCGACTTATTGCATCCGGCATGGCGCATGATAGCGCACTGAGTCTTTTTGGCACTCTTTTCGGCATGACGATGCCTCTTCTTACCTTCCCGATAGCCTTTATTGCCCCGCTTACAACCGTAACTGTGCCCAAACTTTCCGAAGCGGTTGCCGTCAGAAACTTCACACAGGTGAGAAGAAAAGCGGGAAAGGCAATACATGCCACCGGCCTGCTTGCTTTTCCCGCTATCGCTATTCTTATTCCTTTGGGTTCAGCTCTATGTACGCTTATTTACGCGGATTCCTCCGCAGGCGCCTACATGCTTCCGCTGTGCATCTCCACTCTGTTTTTATACTATCAAATAACAACCTCGGCAATTCTAAACGGCATCGGTATGCAGCGGCATGCAGCAGTGGTTATCCTTGCAGGCGGCCTAATTGAGCTTTTCTTTACATGGTGCGTAGGCATCAAGGGGATTGGAATTTACGCATTTCTTGCCGGGCGCATTGTATCCTGCGCGCTATGTGCCGGTATAAGCCTTCTTTTGATTGTACGCAATCTGAACATCCGCATGCGCCGGCGCAACTGGTTCTTCATCCCATCTATAAGCGCATGCCCGGCAGGACTCTTTGCAAATTGGCTGCACATGATTTTTAAAGCTGAACAAATTGCGCCGATTGCAGATGTCGCAATTTGCATCGGCGCGGCAATTACAATATATCTTATTTTACTTCGCGCGCAAGGCACAAGTCCTGCTCGTTATTTGAGAACACTTATTCCGAAACAGCAAAATCCATGACAAAGGTTTCGCTCTCACCCGCTGCAAGGTATATAATGTTTTCCCCTGTGTTTAGCGCATTAGGTGCTGCAGACCACGGCTCAACGCATACAAAATCCGTATTCATAGGAGACCAAATCACTACGCAAGTGTACTTACCCTTGTAAGTTACTTCAACGGAATATCCAAGTCCCGTATCCAGCACAGATTTTGTTCCGCTTAAATTTACGCAAACATGATCCAAATTATCGCATGCATTCAAAACACCGTCAAACTCTACACGATCATTAAAAAAATATGCAAGCTTTGACGGCACCTCGGCACTCGCCTTAGAAGTATCGGCGAGGAAATAAGGATGCAATCCTATTGAGAACGGCATTTCGGAATCTGAATTATTCACAACTTTTTGGATAATACTGATCACGCCGTCTTTCAAGCGATATGTAAACTCAAGTTCAAATTCAAACGGATATATCTCAAGCGTTTCCGCATTGTCTTTCAGTGAAATGGTAAGCTCTGCAACGCCATTTTCGTTTGTTGAAACAACTTCCCACGGATAATCACGCACAAAGCCATGTATTGGCATTTCGTATCTTTTTCCGTTTAACGTGTATGCCTGGTCGGGAAGTCTGCCACATGCCGGGAACAGTATCGGATTACCGCCACGGAATTTTTCTTCGGACTCATCGTAGAAATCCGCGTCAAGGTAAATGCGCTCCTTGCCGTTTACCTTAAAGCTTGTCAGAATTCCGCCGCGTCCTACTGCTACCTTAGCGGATGAATTTGAACTTTCATCGCTGAGTAAATATTCGTTTAAATTACTTCCTTCAATTTTCTTTACACTGAACATATCAACACACTCCGTAACTAAATTTTTTCAATATCGCAAACCGTAAGGCAGCCGTCTGCCACGGTAAAACGTACTTCATAACCTGAAAATGCAAAGCCGTACACGCGCTCAGGCGCGTTCTGATATTTAGGTCTGGGGTCCTGCGCGAGCACTGCGCAAAGCGCTGCGCGCTTGTCCTGCGGAATTTTATTTGTAAGCTCATCGGGGATTTTAACCTCAACCCGCTCATCCGCCGCAGGTGCAAACCCGCCCATGGCATCTAAGCGTATATCCGCATAAGGAAGATACGGCTTTATGTCAAAAATCGGCGTGCCGTCCATCAAATCCGCGCCCGACACTCGCAGCAAGGGACCGTCAGGCGAATTTAAAACTATCTCCTCAAGCTTTACCGCGCTTAAGCCTATCGGATTAGGGCGAAACGGCGAGCGTGTTGCAAATACACCCATTCGCGTATTTCCTCCGAGTCTTGGCGGGCGAACTGTCGGCGACCATCCGTCACGCACTGCCTCGGAGAATTGCCATATAAGCCAAATATGCGAAAACCCTTCCAAACCGCGAAACGCATCGGGGTTGCGAAACTCCGGCTCAAATA
>JAZTXE010000082.1:0-5027 GCA_045636205.1 Eubacteriales bacterium | reverse complement strand
CCGCTTGCAATAAAAGTCCCCGCAGGTACGTACAGAGTGTTCATGAAAACACCTGCAGGAACCCTCCCCGACGACCATCAGGGCAAGGCTACGTTTAAAATCGGCGGATATGTAGGAAACAAAGCATGGGATTATGTAGGCGATAACATTCAGGTTCTCGGCAGCTACGATTTTAAAGCTGAGGGCGCAATGAACAACCTGCATATGTTTGAGAACACCGTGACGCTGCCGGAAACCGAAGGAAATCTGCATCAGCTTGCAATCTGCAACAATGCAGGCCTCAACTGGTCGGGTGCCAAAATCGAAGCGCTCTACTTTGTTCCGGTTGATGTTGTCAATGCGGCGTTCAGTTATGACCCGAATGGAAACATTTCCGGAAACTTTGAAAGGGGCGCAGTTGTAACCAAATGGAGTGACGCTTATACAAATCAGCTCAGTTATGCCAATGCCGGACTTGTATGGGCGGGTACTTCAACCGGAAGTCTTGGTACATGGACTACAGTAAACGGATTCTTCAGATACTCTTACTTTTACACAAAGGAGTCAACAATCGACTATAACATATTGGTACCGCAGACTGGAACATATCAAGTTGAATTTATCTCCGGCGGAAATCATAGAGATTACGGTAAGGTGTTTTTTGATGTCGAAGGAGAAAATGTAGGATATTACGATTTTTCCGATGCTTCGGAAGCAAATCCGTTGACAAAGACAATGTCAAACGTCGAGCTTTCGGCGGGCGTGAATACAATTACGCTCCGCACCCCCACCGGTGGCGGTGTCAATACTCCTCCTGGGCTAACTAACGCATATATTCATCCAAAGGCAGTAAAGCTGACTCGGATTGAAGACGAAGAGCCTGAAGCTCCCAAGGAGGACATTCCTGTATCCGGCATTTTCGGCGATACCTATGCATATGTAAAAGACAACGCTGTATACTTCATCGGCGGCATTGAAGAAGATGCAATTGATGATTATACCGAGGTTGGCTTTGAGGTAAAAGTAGACGGTAACGAAGCAGATGATATCAAGGCAAATCAGGTTTACACAAGCTTTAAGATTGGCGATGTTACTCATGATGCAGCTACCGAGTTTGGTTCAAAGTACGTATTCGTAACCAAGCTTGAGGGACTCGGAGAGTGGCAGAGCATCACCATCAAACCGTATGCGGCAAATGGTGATGACAGAGATTATCACCTTAAGGCAGATAAAACCGCGCTTGAGCTTACGTTGACGAAGTAATCATAGAGGAGGAATAGAATAATGAAAAAGTATATTGCTCCCGAGATGGAGATTGCGAAATTTGCAGCAGAAGATGTTATCACGACATCGGTTGTAGAACCGAAGATAACATTCAACACAGAAAAACCGAGCTATAATTTTGAAGGTTTGACAGACGCTGCTGTGTACGACACATTTTAATCTGTAAGTTGAACGTTGAAAAGGGCATCGCATTGTATGCGGTGCCCTTTTGCGTGGGTGGAAGACGCGACGTATCACCTCATCCGAGTTGCTTACGCAACCCACCTTCCCCTCTTAGGGGAAGGCTATGTTAGGTTTTTTATTGTCTGTAGGGAACGACACACCGGTCGTTCCCTGCATAGGAGAAGCCTATGGAATAAAAAAATTTAAAGAATTGCAGAAATAATGCTTGTCAAAGAATTGTCAATGTGATATACTTATATATACTGTTTGTATTTTGCCGAATTGCGCCGAAAAACGGTAAAAAAAGCAGCGGCAATGCAGCGCAGGTTTTATTTTTAGGCAAGAATGTTAAATAAATAACAATGTTTCCCAAAACAGCAATTACTGCCGCGCGAGGGGAAAGGGCGGCAAAAGGAAGAAGGATGCGAAAGTATGAAGTACAGTTATTACCCGGGATGTACACTCAGGACCAAAGCCAAGGATCTTGACAAGTACGCAAGAGCTTCGGCTCGTGCGTTGGGCTTTGAGCTTGAGGAGATCGAAAATTGGCAGTGCTGTGGCGGTGTGTATCCGCTCGGCAGTGATGAGATTGCGACAAAGCTCTCGTCCGTGCGTGCGCTCAATGAGGCAAAGGAAAAGGGGCAGGAGCTTGTAACGCTCTGCTCAGCTTGCCACCATGTAATTAAGCGCGTAAACGATGATATGAAGAATGTCGAGGACATCCGCAACCGCGCCAACAATTATATGAAGCTTTCAGAGCCCTATGCGGGGGAGACAAACGTGCTGCATTTTCTTGAGGTGCTGCGCGACCGCGTCGGGTTTGATGCTTTAAAGGAGAAGGTAGTAAACCCGCTTACCGGAAAGAAGATAGGCGCGTATTACGGATGCCTGCTTCTGCGTCCGGGCAAGATTTTAGGGTTTGACAATCCTGAAAACCCGAGTATTATTGAGGACTTTATCCGCGCACTGGGTGCTGAGCCGGTTATTTACCCGTACAGAAACGAGTGCTGCGGCGGATATATTTCGCTTAAAGAGAAAGAGCTTTCAAAGTCCATGTGCGACAATATTTGTCAGAGTGCTGCGGGATTCGGAGCCGAGATGCTTATAACCGCGTGCCCGCTGTGCATGTACAATCTCAATATGAGTGAAAAGAGCTCTCTTCCGGTTTACTATTTTACCGAGCTTCTGGCAGAGGCTTTGGGTGTTAAAGAGGAGGCGTAGAGCAGAGTGAACAGTATTGAAAAGCAAGTTGAGCAAATCCGCGAGATAAGCGGCGCAAACCCGTACAAGTGCATGAAGTGCGGAAAGTGCTCGGCGTCCTGCATGGCGTATGAGGAGATGGATATTAAACCCCATCAGTTTGCCTCATACATAATTAACGGTGAGATTGAGGCACTGGTAAATTCAAAGTCACTTTGGAAATGCCTGTCCTGCTTTGCGTGCATAGAGCGCTGCCCGAGAGATGTCCAGCCCGGACGTCTTATTGACGCGGCACGTCAGCTGGTGGTACGTCAGCGCGGTCAGGATTATCTTAAGGCGGAGGAAATTCCGGAGAATTTAGACCCCGAGCTTCCGCAGCAGCTGTTAGTCAGCGCATACCGTAGATATAAGAGGTGAGTCAGGTGCAGAGAATAGGTGTATTTGTCTGCCACTGCGGAAGTAATATCGCCGCAACGGTGGACGTTAAAAAAGTTGTAGAAACCGTACTGCTCGAGCCCGGCGTTGTACATGCCGAGGACTATCAGTACATGTGCTCCGAGGCAGGTCAGGCTCTCATCGCCGCGGCTATTAAGGAAAAGGGACTTACGGGTATCGTCGTATGCTCCTGCTCCCCGCGCATGCATGAGGCGACCTTCCGCAAGGCGGCAGAGCGTGCGGGCTTAAACCCGTACATGGTTGAGATTGCAAACATCCGCGAGCACTGCTCATGGATTCATAAGGATATGGAAGAGGCGACCAAAAAGGCTGTAATCCTCGCGCGTGCGGCGATTGCAAAGGTAAACTTAAACGCGCCTCTTAAGCCGGGCGAGAGCCTGGTAACCAAGCGTGCGCTGGTAATCGGCGGCGGCATCGCGGGTATTCAGACCGCGATTGACATTGCAGACGCGGGATATGAGGTTGACATTGTTGAGAGAACACCGTCCATCGGCGGAAGAATGTCTCAGCTTGACAAGACCTTCCCGACGCTTGACTGCTCCGCGTGTATCTTAACACCGAAGATGGTTGAGGCATCCGCGCATGAGAAGATTAATATCTATACCTACAGTGAGGTTGAGAAGGTATCCGGCTTCGTGGGTGACTTTACGGTTGACATCCGCAAGAAAGCGCGCAGTGTTGACGCTAACAAGTGTACCGGCTGCGGTCTGTGCCAGGAAAAGTGCCCGTCCAAGAAGGCACTGAGCGAATTTAACCGCGGCCTTAACACCAGAAGCGCGATATACACTCCGTTTGCGCAGGCTATCCCGAATGTTCCGGTTATCGACCGCGAAAGCTGCATTAAGTTTAAGACCGGAAAGTGCGGACTGTGCGAAAAGGTGTGCCAGGCAGGCGCTATAGATTATAACCAGCAGGATGAGATTGTAACAGAGAAGTACGGCGCGATTGTCGTCGCAACCGGCTTTGACGTTATTAAGCTTGATAACTACGACGAGTATGCCTACAACCAGTCAAAGGACGTTATAACCTCGCTCGAGCTTGAGCGTATAATGAACGCGGCGGGTCCGACCAAGGGACATTTAGAGCGTTTGTCCGACGGTAAGGCACCCAAGAACATCGTGTTCATCCAGTGTGTGGGCAGCCGTTGCTCAGACGACGGACGCGGCAAGAGCTACTGCTCTAAGATTTGCTGCATGTACACTGCAAAGCACGCGATGCTCATACGCGACAAGTACCCGGATGTAAACGTGACGGTATTCTATATTGACGTGCGTACCCCGGGTAAGAACTTCGACGAGTTCTACCGCCGTGCGGTTGAAGAATACGGCGTAAACTATATCAAAGGTCAGGTCGGCAAGGTTCTGCCGCAGCCTGACGGAACGCTCAAGGTAAAGGGCGTTGACCTTATTGACAACCGCCAGATTATGATGGATGCGGATATGGTGGTTCTGGCTGCTGCGATTGAACCGTCTGACGGCGTAAGAAAGATTGCAACCATGCTCACCGCGAGCATTGATACAAACGATTTCTTAACCGAGGCGCATCCGAAGCTTCGCCCGGTAGAGTCACCCACCGCGGGTATATTCCTCTCCGGCGTATGTCAGGGACCCAAGGATATTCCGGAAACCGTAGCTCAGGCGGGCGCGGCGGCGGTAAAAGCCATAGGACTGCTTGCAAAGGATAAGCTCCTTACAAATCCGTGCACTGCAAAGCCGGATGAGCTTTTGTGCAACGGCTGCTCCAACTGTGCTAACGTATGTCCTTACGGTGCTATCACCTATGAGGTAAAACAAATTAATGACCAGGGCATCCGCGAGGATCGCCGCGTGGCTCAGGTAAACAGTGCGCTGTGTCAGGGCTGCGGTGCATGTACCGTAACCTGTCCGTCCGGTGCTATGGACCTGCAGGGATTTTCCAATAAACAACTCATTGCGGAGGTGGATGCG
>JAZTXE010000081.1:0-17888 GCA_045636205.1 Eubacteriales bacterium | reverse complement strand
GAGATTGGCAACGGTCTTATAGTTACAAACGGCGATCAGACGGACACCATCTGGGAATACCTTGCAAAGGGCGAAAGCTGGGAAGCGGCACTCAGAACCAGAATGTTTGAGGATGACGGTCCTAACTGGACTCCGCGTATTTCAGGCATTCAGGCAGCGGACGGCTCTTATAAGATGTCAATCCTCAAGGCTGCAGACCCCGAAGGCAATAATTGCGCACGCTTCTTTTGGGAGTATCCGGCAACCGCAGGTATGGGTCACTTCCTGCATACGTATGTATGCGACGGTAACCCGGTAATCCCGACCTTCCAGGGTGAGCCGGAGCGAGTGTCAATCCCGGATGATATTGATGAATTTACCGATGAGTTGTGGTCAAACCTGGATGAGAATAATAAAATCTCGTTGTTCGTCCGCTATACGGATATTGCCACCCGCGAAACCGAGCAGCGTATTATCAACAAACATTGCCTGTAAAAGAAAGGTGTGTATAAACAGATGAAAAACTTGGAACTCAAATATGGATGCAACCCGAATCAGAAACCGTCTTGCCTGTACATGGATGACGGAAGTGATTTGCCTATTACCGTGTTAAACGGCCGCCCGGGCTATATTAACTTTATGGATGCGTTAAACAGCTGGCAGCTGGTAAAGGAGCTTCGTGACGCAACCGGACTTCCGGCAGCTGCTTCTTTTAAGCATGTTTCACCCGCCGGCGCTGCAGTAGGTCTTCCTCTGACGGATGTGGAAAAGAAGATTTATTTTGTCGAGCCGGATCAGGAGCTTACCCCTATCGCATGTGCCTACATCCGCGCGCGCGGTGCGGACCGTCTTTGCTCTTACGGTGACTGGGCGGCATTATCGGATATTTGCGATGCTGCAACTGCAAATTACTTAAAGCCGGAGGTTTCTGACGGTGTTATCGCTCCGGGTTATACTCCGGAAGCCCTTGAGATTTTGAAAGAAAAGAAAAAAGGTGGCTATAACATAGTCCAGATAGACCCCAATTATGTACCCAAGGCGCAGGAGCGCAGAGAGATTTTCGGTATCGTATTTGAGCAGGGTCATAACTTCTTTGAACTCAACGAATCCCTGCTTGAGAATATCGTAACCGAAAACAAGGACCTTCCCGAATCTGCAAAAATCGACCTGATTATTGCTCTGATTACGCTTAAATACACCCAGTCAAACTCTGTTTGCTACGTCAAGAACGGTCAGACCATCGGTGTCGGCGCGGGTCAGCAAAGCCGTGTCCACTGCGTGCGCCTGGCAGGAAGCAAAGCGGATAACTGGATGCTTCGTCAGCATCCGAAGGTATTGGCTCTGCCTTTCCGTGACGATGTCCGCCGTCCGGGTCGTGACAATGCGATTGATGTATATATCTCCGACGAGTATGAGGACGTATTGGCAGAGGGCGTCTGGCAGGAAACATTTACGTCAAAGCCGGAAGTCCTGACCGCGGAAGAGAAGAAAGCATGGATTGCAACAATGAAGGATGTAGCTCTTGGAAGCGACGCATTCTTCCCGTTTGGCGATAATATTGAGCGCGCATTCAAATCAGGTGTTAAATACATTGCAGAACCCGGCGGTTCTATCCGTGATGACAATGTAATCGCATGTGCAAATAACCACGATATGGTTATGGCATTTACCGGAATGCGTCTGTTCCATCACTAATTGGGAGGTAATTATGAAAATTCTTGTTGTCGGCGGTGGCGGACGTGAACACGCCATTATTCGCTCTTTAAAAAAGAATTCCGATGTTACCGAAGTTTTTGCATGCCCGGGTAACGGCGGTATCGCAGCTGATGCTACTTGTACAGGCATCGGCGCTACCGAAATTGATAAGATAGTAGCTTTTGCAGTCGAGAATAAAATCGACTATGCAGTCGTCGCACCCGATGACCCGCTGGTTTTAGGTTGTGTCGATGCACTGGAAGAGAAGGGTATCCCTTGCTTCGGTCCACGTGCCAATGCAGCTATTATCGAGGGCAGCAAGGTCTTTTCTAAGAACCTGATGAAGAAGTACAATATCCCGCCCGCTTCCTATGAAGTGTTTGAGGATATGCAAGCTGCACTCAGTTATCTCGAAACCGCCCCGATTCCGACTGTTGTTAAAGCTGACGGTCTGGCACTCGGCAAAGGCGTTATCATCGCGGAGACCCGCGATGAAGCAAAAAACGCCGTGCGTGATATGATGGAAGGCGGCATTTTCGGAAAGTCAGGCTCCCGCGTGGTAGTTGAAGAATTCCTCACAGGCCCCGAAGTATCTGTGCTTGCCTTTACCGACGGAAATGTTGTAAAGCCGATGGTCTCTTCTATGGACCACAAGCGCATCGGAGATAATGATACAGGCCTCAATACCGGCGGTATGGGCACTGTAGCGCCTAACCCGTATTATACAAAGGAAATAGCCGATGAATGTATGGAAACGATTTTCCTTCCTACAATCCGTGCTATGAACGCAGAAGGCCGTACGTTCAAAGGCTGTCTTTACTTCGGCCTGATGCTTACACCTAACGGTCCTAAGGTTATTGAGTATAACTGCCGCTTCGGCGACCCTGAAACCCAGGTAGTTCTTCCGCTCTTGGAGAGCGACCTGCTCACAATTATGCAGGCGACGACAAACGGGACTCTGGCAGATGCAGAGGTTAAATTTGCAGATAAGCATGCCTGCTGTGTCATCTTAGCTTCCAAGGGTTATCCGACCGCCTATGAAAAAGGCTTTGAGATGACCTTTACCGATGAGGCGCTGGCAGCCACTTTTGTCGCAGGCGCAAAGTCAGACGGCGGAAAACTCGTCACCTCCGGCGGCCGTGTTACCGGCACAACCGCTGTAGCAGACTCTTTGGCAGAAGCTATAAAGGAAGCTTATCGCCTGTCTGACGGTGTTAAGTTTGAAGGTGCTTACCGCAGAACAGACATTGGTCAGAAAGCACTTCAGGCAACCAAATAAGAGGAAAAATACGTATATGATATGCACCCTGAAAGCTATACGCTTTCAGGGTGCATATTAATTGTATCACACAATATGCTGTCTGCCCGCGCAGTCATAGTATAAGTTTTTTTGGAATATACATGGTAGTGCTTTTTAGAAACGCGGGGGAGTGAATTTTTTTGAAAGCTAAGAAAAAAATATATTTCGCATTTATATACATATGCGTTATTGTGTGCGGACTGTGTGTTATGGCGCGCCCGTCGGTGAGCGTATTTAAAGGAGACTCGGACATGGTAAAGCTTCCAATACTGATGTATCATCAGGTGTCAGAAAAGGCATCAAAATGGGGGAAGTTTGTTATATCGCCCAAGGAGTTTGAAAACGATGTGCGCCTTATATGCGAGCGCGGGTTTACGACGATTACGGTAAACGATTTGATTGCGTACACCCGGGGTGAATTTGAGATGCCGGAAAAGCCTGTCATGATAACCTTTGATGACGGATACGAGAGCGATTACGTGTATGTGTTCCCGATTCTCAAGAAATATAATGTTAAAATGGTATCATCGACTGTCGGCACATACACTGAGCTTTATTCCGGGGATGTGCACAAGCACGTAAACTACGCGCACCTGTGCTGGGATGAGATGCGTGAGATGGCGGAGAGCGGGCTTGTCGAATTCCAGAACCACTCGTACAACCTGCATAATTACGACTACAACCGCAAGGGTTGCCTTAAAAACCGCAGTGAAAGCCAGTGGCATTACGACAATTTACTGCGCGAGGATTTTGAGCTCTCGCAGCAGCTCTACGCAGAGAATATGGGTTACGAGCCCACGTGCTTTACCTATCCTTTCGGCAGTACGGACGAAAATTTGCTAAAGCACGTAAAGGATTTCGGATTTCTGGCAAGTCTTGGCACGTACGAGCGGGTGAACATACTCACAGGTGGCGCGGAGGAGCTCTACGATTTAAAACGGTTTAATCGCCCGCACGGGTTTGACATCGACCGCATACTCCGGCAGGTCGAATAAAGTTTGTGCAAAATGACGTATAAAATAGTCAAAATACAGATTGACATTTCCGGGGAGAATGTTGTATGATGTAATTAATCCAGTCACTGAAATAATTAAGGAGGATATATAATCATGGCTAATCAAAAAGACGGCGCAATGAACGGAACAGGTATCGTAGATGCAGGATTCCCGATGTGGCCCCAGTTCGCAGAGGAGACTCCCGACCAGGTTGCAGAGCTTCTGCGCACAGGTAAGGTCAACTATTGGACAGGTCCTGTCGGTATGGAATTTGAGGAGAAATGGGCAAAGTGGATTGGTGCTAAGATGGCAATCAGCTGCACAAACGGCACCGCAGCTTTGCATATCGCGGTTTCTTCACTCGGCATCGGGCCTGGGGATGAGGTTATTGTTCCCTCATACTCATTTATCGCATCTTCTTTCTCGGTTGTTCAGGCGGGCGCAATCCCGGTATTTGCTGACGTTACCGAGGACCACACTATTGACCCTGCTTCCATTGAGGCTCTTATCACAGAGCGCACCAAGGCTATCGTTGTTGTTCATCTGTATGGTATCGTTGCAGATATGGGCCCGATTCTTGAAATTGCAAAGAAGCACAACTTAAAGATTATTGAGGACTGTGCTCAGTGCTTCGGCGGTGAGTATAAGGGCACCAAGGCAGGTCTTATCGGCGACGTTGGCTGCTTCAGCTTCTGCCAGAGCAAGCACTTCACCACCGGCGGCGAGGGTGGCATGGTTGTCACCAATAACGAGGACCTCGGCTGGGAGTGCCGCTCCTTCCGTGACCACGGCTATGATGTACGCCAGCGCATGAACATGCTGGCTCTTGAGGAGAAACTTCCGTACATCCACAATCGCGTAGGATTTAACTACCGCATGACCGAGATGCAGTCTCTTATTGGTCTTAATGAGCTTAAGCGCTTTGACGATTGGAACCTTAAACGTCGCCTTGAGTACGCTGCAATGTACGATTGGGCATTCAGTCCGATGAAGCAGATTAAGAAGCTGCCGGTCAACACCCCGGAGAGAAAGAATTCATACTGGTGGTACCCGATTCTCCTCGACCTGGATGTTCTCGACTGCGACGCAGACGTTATCGTAAAGGACCTTCTCGCAATGAGCATTCCGTGCTACGGAATCCAGTGGCCGGAAGCATACGAGGAGCGCGCATACCGCGATCACAACGGCTTTGGCGAGGCGAAGTTCCCGTTTGAGTCCAAGGAGTTTACGAATGCAGATTCCGTGCAGTACGACAAGGTGCTCTGCCCGATGGCAAAATCTTTGCGTGCACGCACTGTAAGCCTCTTCCTCCATCCGACCTGGGAGAGACATCACATCGAGCGCTGCATCAACGCTCTCAAGGAAGTTCTCGAACGCCATACAAAGTAATTTCACTGCTCTTTTTATTCCCGAGGGGAGAGAAAATCTCCTCTCGGGGTTCATTTTTATTAAAATAAGTGTGTACAAAATTCAGGTTGTGTGATACAATTAGTTCAGGTTTTTCAATAATTTTACTATAAATCACTTTTGTGAAAAAAAGGAGCAGATTGTAAATGAGAGTATTGGCTGTTGGATGCCATCCGGACGATTTGGAAATCGGTTGCGGCGGAACGCTTGCACGTATGGCGGCTGAGGGGCATGAGGTTTATATGTGCCACGTGTGCAATGGTGACATGGGCCACATGGTAATTATGCCCGATGAGCTCGGAAAGCTGCGCGAGGGCGAGGCGGAGAACGCCGGCGCAATCCTCGGCGCAAAGAAGGTTTACAATGTAGATTCCGGTGACTGCCGTACATATTCGCATGATGACAATGTCCGTCGTGAGATGGTAAGAATCATCCGCGAGGTACGTCCGGACTTTATCATCACTCACGACCCGAATGACTATATGGAGGACCACCTTCAGGTGAGCCAGCTTGTTTTTGAAACAAGCTTTACCGCGTCGGTTGCACACATGTATCCGGAGTATCCGGCATACGAGGTTGTCCCGATTTATTATATGGATAATCTGGCCGGGCATAATTTCTTGCCTGAGGATTATGTAGACGTTACGGAGTATATTGACGTTAAGATAAAAGCTCTTGAGTGCCACGAAAGCCAGCTTAAGTGGATGCTTGAGCATGACAAGATTGATTTTGCGGAGTTTGTAAAATCCTGCTCACGCTTCCGCGGCTTGCAGTGCGGAGTGCAGTACGCCGAGGGATTCCGCGGCTGCATGGCACATATGCGCAAGGCCACCAAGAGAATGCTGCCGTAAAATTTGGTTTTTAAACCAATAAAATAAATCAAAATACATATATAGATGGAGGACAAAAAAATGGATTTTTTAAGCACAGTTAAGGGTTCACTTCTGGAAAACTTCTACCCGGCAGGTTGGGATTTTGCAAAGATTGACAAATGCTGCTCCAACCCGCCTGAGTCCATCACCGAGCGTCAGGACTTCTGGCATCCGGACTTTAAGCCGGTAGCTTGCAAGAACGTAACCGAGTTTGATATGATGATGGGCCATGAGATGGCAATCGAAATCAAGCGCGCACGTGACGACGGAAAGAAGCTCATCATGATTCTTCCCGCAGGTCCGATGGGCATGTACCGCTGGGCTACATATTTCTTAAATGACTGGGATGTTGACTGCTCACACGTCTACGGCTTTAACATGGACGAGTGGTCTGACGGCGAGGGCAACACCCTTGAGAAGACAAATCCGGGTTCATTTACCTATGCTATGACCGACGCTTTCTACTCAAAGCTCAACAAGACGGTTCCGGTCGAGCAGAGAAACTTTGCTACTAAGGAAAATCTCCCGACTTATCCGGAGAAGATTGCTAAATTAAAGGCTGAGGGTGCTCGCATGATTACCACCTTTGGTATCGGACGTATGTGCCACATTGCATTCTGGGAGCCCCAGTTTGCAGGCGAGTTTAACTCGGTTGAGGAGTGGAAGAAGCAGGAGTACCGCATCGGCGCTCAGCTGCACCCGCTGACCATTGAGCAGAACGCTATCACAAGCTTCAAGAGCCGCACAACCTTGGTTCCGTGCCGTGCTAACACCATCGGCCCAGGCATCTTCCTGCAGTCTGACCGCATCATCGGCGGATGTGACGGTGCACTTTCCCGCGGAATGCAGTGGCAGGGCATGAGCCTGTGGATGACGCTGCGCTACGGTCCGGATAAGTGGGTAACTTCCTCATTCATGCCGACCATCCCGGGCAAGCTCTTCTTCCTCGAGGAACTCGCAGGTCCGCTGGTTGCAGAGTGCAACTAATATTAAACTGAAATTTATCGGAGGTATAATCCAATGAAAAAAGTTAGATGGGGCGTTATCGCTGCAGGCGGTATTGCTGACAGAAGAACCATTCCGGGCATGATGCTTGCTGACAATGCAGAGCTTGTCGCGGTTATGGAGATAAACATGGAGCTTGCGGAGAAAATCCGTGCAAAGTACAATGCAAAGCGCGCATATGACAATGTTGACGCTCTGCTTGCTGACCCGGAGATTGATGCGGTTTACATCGCATCCCCGGTTAACTACCACAAGACTCAGGCTATCGCAGCTGCAAAGGCTAAAAAGCACATCCTCATCGAAAAGCCTATCTGCATGACGGTTGAGGACGGCGAAGAGGTTCTGCGTGTGTGTGAGGCTGAGGGCGTAAAGATTGCTACCGGTCTTATGATGCGCTACCACGCATATCATCAGGAGATGAAGAAGATTATCGACGAAGGAAAGCTCGGAAAGCTCACCACCTGCCGCGCTCAGTTTACCTGCTGGTATCCGGACATCCCAGGTGCATGGCGTCAGATTAAGAGTGAATCCGGCGGCGGCGCTCTGGTTGACCTCGGTGTTCACGCGATTGACCTTCTCCAGTACATCTCCGGTTCTAAGGTTAAGACGGTTGCAGGCATGAGCAGCACCAACGTATTCAATTACGAGGTTGATGACCAGGCTTCAACTCTGATGGAGTTGGAAAACGGCGCATACGCGTATGTTGATGCTAACTTCAATATCCCGGATGACGCAGCATTTTGCCGCATGGAATTCTACGGAACTTCAGGAAGCATGATGGCAGAGGGTACGCTCAGCCAGGTAGAGGGCGGTTCGCTCAAGGTCCTGCTGTGTGAGGACCGCGGATACGATGCAGCTCAGAACCGTGCACCTGCCCAGCCGCTTGAGGTAAATGTTGAGTTTGGCAACATGTACACCAAGGAGATTGAGTCCTTTGGTCGCTCCATTCTGGACGGTCAGGAAATTCAGGTTCCCGCGCAGGATGCAATCCAGGTTCAGAAGGTTATGTATGCAGCTTATGAGTCTCAGGCAACTCGCAAGTTTGTAGACGTAAAGTAAGAAAGTTTTTAATCAGGTCGGGAAGCATTGCTTCCTGACCTGATTTTGTTTGATGCGAGAATGAAAAAACAGGGGATATTTTGAAAAACGTATAAATACCGGTGTGTTTGACCCGCTTTTTGCAAAGGCGGCGGCAAAATCGCCGCCTCGACGATTGAAATGTTAAAATAGTGCAAAACTCAGCACTTTTTGGGGTTGGAAATTTATTGCAGGATATGTTATACTATTATAAAACATATTTCGGAAAGGCGGAAAAAACCATGTACGATATAGCATGTATTGGAATTTTGGTTGCAGACGTAATCTGCAAACCCGTTCACAAAATCCCCGAGCGCGGCAAGCTCGGATTTATTGACAGCGTAAAGCTCTATAATGGCGGCGGCGCGATGACCGCGGCAATCAACTTAAAGAAGCTTGGCGCAAATACCGCAATTTTAGGTAAGGTCGGTGAGGACGGTCTGGGCATGTTCTTAAAGGGCATACTCGATTCAAAGAAGGTAAACACTGACGGTCTGGTAATTGACCCGGAGGTTGATACCTCGGCATCCGTTGTTATCGTTGACGGCGGCGGAGAGCGTACATTCCTCCACTGCAAGGGCTCCAACGGTGCATATCGCCTTGAGGACGTTGATTTTGATATTATTGAGCAGTCTAAAATCGTATTTTTCACAGGCTCTACGCTTATGGATGCAATTGACGGCGAGCCGACTGCCCAGCTTCTCAAAAAGTGCAAGGAGATGGGCAAGATAACCGCGCTTGACCTCGCGTGGGATGACAGCGGACGTTGGATGGAGCTTGTAGGTCCGTCACTTCCGTACGTTGATTACTTCCTGCCCAGCATCGAGGAAGCTATTGAGCTCTCAGGCGAGACTGAGCTTGACAAGATTTCAGACGTGTTCTTTAAAAAGGGTGCAAAGCACGTTATCATAAAGGTCGGCAAGGAAGGCTGCTACTACCGCGAGAGCGCGGAGACCGCGGGCAAGACCATGCCTACCTTCCCGGGTAAGCCGGTTGATACTACCGGCGCGGGTGATTCGTTCTGTTCGGGCTTCCTGTACGGAATTTCAATCGGTCTTTCGATTGAGGAGGCATGCGTTGTGGGTAACGCGACGGGTACGCAGTGCGTATTAAGCGTAGGTGCTACAAGCGGCGCGAAGACATATGAGGAGATTTGCGAGTTTATCAAGGCTAATTCGTAAAAAAGCCTTCCCCTTGAGGGGAAGGGGGACCGCGTAAGCGGTGGATGAGGTGGCATCGCATCCTAAACACCTCATCAGTCTCGCTGCGGCTCGGTCACGGTTTGGTTCTGACAATCCACCGGATTGTCATTCATTGCCAAACCGCCGCTAAAGCTACCTCAAGGGGAAGACTGTGACTTGTTATCATAAGAACGGAGAAGCGGAGGGTGAATTTGCAATGGCTGCAAAAAGAGGACAACTTAAGAGCGCGAATTTGCAGCTTGTCAAGCAGAATAATCTGACGCTGCTGTTTCGCCTGATATACGCAAAGGAGCCGGTGAGTCGCGTGGACCTCGCGCATATCACCGGCTTAAGCCCGACTACGGTTTCGTCGCTTGTGGATGAGCTTGTAAGTGACGGCATGGTAAACATCGTCGGCGCAGCAAAGACTACCACGAGTGGAAGAAGGCCGATAATGCTTAAAGTAAATCCGGACGGCGGGTATATGGTGGGTGTTGAGCTCACGCCCGAGGGATTTAGCATGGCGGCGTTTGACCTGCGCATGAATCAGGTTGCGCAGATTGACAGGGCGGTTTCTGATTATAAGCTGATAGGTCAGGAGATTATATCCGGCATCGAGCAGATTCTCGCGCGGCTTGATGCGGATGAGCGGCGATTAAACGGCGTGTGCATAGGCGTTCCGGGTCTTATGGACAATGAAACGCGGCGCGTTGTGTCCTCAACTGTTATACCAATTGACGAGAAAAACGATTTTTACGATGTTATCCGCGCGCGTTTTCCGGACGTAAGTCTCAGGATGGGAAATGAGTCCGGCTTCTGCGCATATATTGAAAAGACGCACATGGCGCGCGAGGTGCACAGTCTGGTATACATCGAGTTAAACGAGGGCATCGGCGCAGGTATTATAATTGAGGATAGAATTTTTACCGGTGCGTTCGGAAATGCGGGCGAGTTCGGGCATATTTCCGTGGATTTAAACGGAAAGAAGTGCAAGTGCGGAAACCGCGGCTGCCTTGAGGCAGAGGTAAATCTATCCGCGATACGTGACGGATTTAAAAACGTGTTAGGTGAGGAGTGCGACCTTTGTCTTGCTCGCGGAGAGCTTGAGGCGGGCAACCGTGACGCGTATAACGTGCTCGACGGTATTTGCCGCACACTTGCCGCGGGAATAAATAACGTCATAAATATTTTAAACCCCGATGCGATAGTAATAGGCGGCGGTGCCACGCGGCTGGGGGATATATTCTTAAATTGCGTCAATGAGCATGTTTCTAAAATAAGCGTCAAATCCGGCGATAAAAAGCCGATTATTTCGCTATCCGCGGTGCAGGGTAACCCGGTAACGCAGGGTTGCGCGCGGTATATGCTCGACCACGCGCTGACAAAGAATGTTTTTTAAAAGTGAAAATAACAGCGTATGGGAATCAGGTTCCCATACGCTGTTTTGCTGTTAAATTATTTACAGAATTTATCGCGCGCTGATTTGAGCGCGGTTATGTTTTTTATAATTTCGTCAATATGGGCGGATGAGGTTGTCCTCCACGGTGCAATCATGAAGCCTGCAGTGTGGTCGGTCATATTTTCCGTAAAGTACTCGACAACGTCATCGGCATTGTACTCATTCCATATTACGGATGCGCAGGGGACAATATCATACCCTGCGTTGGCGGTCGGGAGTGAGCGTTCCATATATCTTACGCAGAGCGGGTCCTCTTCGACGTATGTATAGCCGGTGCCATTGTAATATTCTTCATATTCCGAGCCTGCAATCGGAGTGTAGTGCTCAGGCTTTAAGCCGCGGTAATTCCACGGTGAGAGCATAACACTTCCGGGTTTGATGCGTTTTTGGAATTCGTCAGCTTCGGTAAATGCGATGTCTGCCCAAATCCAGGGCTTTGCGCCCGTGTCACGCACACAGTCGAGCAAGAACTGCAAGTCGTGCCACAAAAGCTCGCCTTGACGGTATGCGACAAGGTCCATTTGCCTGAAGAAACGCTCGTCGCCTTCTTCGTCCATACCGATGTGTATGTACTCAGGCTTGTCAAATAAATTATATATTTCAGTTATCAGGTCGCGGCAGACCTCGTAGTATTTCGGAAGCCCCATCATTTTGCGATAGTCACCCAGCCACATGTGATGGCATGCGGAGAAATTAAACTTCGGGATGAGTGTAATGCCACGTTCACGCAGTTCACGTACTTCCTCGCGCACACGCTCGCGCGTCCATGCGCCCTCTTTGGCAAGCTCCGGATGTGATGCATAGCGCACACCCTCGCCAAGGTCGAGAATTATCGTGTTAAATCCGTTCTCCACCACTGAGTCAACAAGTTTTTTCCAAGCGGAATCTTCAAATTCAAGCTTTTGGCTTTCGGTAAACCACATGTTCTGACCGAGCTCTGCATATAATGCCCAAATCATAATTATTCCTCCGTTGTATATTTTTTGATAAATTATACATAACCGGATATAACCTGTCAATAGTATATTGTGCCAATATATGGTAAAGTGTGTGCAGTTTTTTATTTTATCGGGAAGCGAAATTTAAGGAATAGTGAAGAGTGAAGAGGTAATAAGTAAAAAATCCGCACACTATCGTGTACGGATTTTTTGGTGGAGCTAAGGGGATTCGCTTTTCTGCGGAAAAGCCACGGCGGTTGCGGCGTACCACCGGCACCCCGCTAAGAGCCGCCTTTCGAATCCTCCAAAACATTACATCATCAAAAAAGAGAAGAACACCGCTCGTGTGCCCTTCTCTTTTTTTGGTGGAGCTAAGGGGATTCGAACCCCTGACCCCCACACTGCCAGTGTGGTGCGCTACCAACTGCGCTATAACCCCATGTATATTCAATTATGCCATTGCTGACTAAAAGAATATACCATAAAAAGCTGCGTTTTGTCAACTGTTTTTCATTAAAAAGCGCTATTTGTTTTTAAGCGGCTTAAGGCTTTTATAGGGTATTACCGCCTCATACGCGGGGAGCATACCGATTTTATCAGGTGTCTGCGCCTTGAGCTGGTAGAGCACCTGACCCGGAAAGTGGTTTCCCTCGACAAGCACGGGCCCTGTGGGAGTAGACGCGATGTCCCACCCTACATATCGCACGGTTTTGACGCGCATGGCGGCTTTCTTCGCAAGCTCAAGGCAAGCCTGCCAGTTTGGCATCCCAAAGCCATCAAAAGCCACATTTGTATCCGGGTGGATTGCAAAGACGTTTCCGACCTTGTCAACCGCTACATTATGTATCACGCCGGTTTTAATATCAATCGGCACGGTCATGCCACCGGCGACAAAATTATCAACCACGCTCCCTGCGCGACCGCAGCGAAGACCTGCAAAAACTACATGCGGGGTTTCACCGTCAACTATAGTTACTATTCGGATGGTATTGATAGCCGAGGGGTTCAATCTGCTGACCTCGGGGTGCTGCTCTATAACCTCTTCAAGAAGCGTCTGACCTGACTCTTTAAAGCCACGGTAGAGCGCGTCTAAATCCTTTTCGGATGAGTCGATTTTCTCTATGCCCTTGCCGCAAATGCCGTCATACGGCTTTGCCATAAAAGTCTGGTGTTTTTCAGAAAAAGCCTTAAACTCGTCAAAGCTGGCAGCGGTAAGGTCTATAAAAGCCCTGCCTGCCTCTTCACGGAAGGTGTTTAAAAACTTTACTTTGTTTTCAAAATAGTCCCAGTCGCGCTTGAGGTTGAGCGCGGCGACATAGCGGTTGTTCTTACCCGCGGTGAGCACGGTGCGGCGCTCCTTTGCGGTCATATCGTACATTCCGTAGATAACGTACTCTATATACCCTGCCTGGTACAAAACCGCGCAGAGTATCATATCCAGCACTATTAAAACGCGGTTTTTGCCCGAGCGTCTGTACGCTTCATTTACACGCTCGCGCATTCCGCCGAGATTTATCTTTCTTAATCTGCGGAGCAAATATTTAAGTCTCCTCATAGCATATCACCATATCCCCATATTTTTCTTTAAGCTTAAAATAATTTTATCCCGATGCACTTGATATGTCAAGTAACTCATATGTACAAGGAAAAAATTTTTAAAACTTATGTTTAGTTTCGTTTAGTTTAGTTTTTATAAATAAGGTATCTGTCGCCGATTTGTACTATACTCGGTACTATAGTTGTACTTTTTTAAAACGCAAAAACAATGGAATTTTCGCCACCATACGCTACTTGTTTTTTTCTTTAAAATGTAATAGAATATATGCATAACGGTCTTACCAAAAGGAGGAAGAAAACATGGATTATAAAAAGCTTCAAAACGGAAGTGACATTCGCGGCGTAGCGCTTGAGGGTATCGAAGGTCAGCATATAAACCTTACCGAGCAAGTCTGCCGTGACATTGGCCGCGGCTTCGCGCTGTGGCTTATCAAAAAATGCGGCAAAAAGGGGAATCTGCGCGTAGCAGTCGGCCGCGATTCGCGCCTTTCGGGCCCGACTCTCGCGGAGTGGCTCTGCGGCGCAATGGTTCAGGCAGGTCTTGAGGTGACTGACTTTGGCATGGCGAGCACGCCGGCCATGTTTATGTCCACAGTTACGGACGGTTTTGAGTTTGACGGCTCGGTTATGATTACCGCAAGCCATCTGCCCTTTAACCGCAACGGTTTTAAGTTTTTTACCGCAGATGGCGGCCTTGAAAAGGGCGATATTAAGGAAATCCTTGAATATGCCGAGGGTGCCGAGGTGACGGGTCTTTCCGCGGGAAGCCTGAAAACCGGCGAGTTTATGGATACATATGCCAAAGGTCTTGCGGATAAAATCCGCAAAGCTACCGGTGAGGATAAGCCGCTTGCGGGCTTCCGCATAGTGGTTGACGCGGGTAACGGCGCGGGCGGATTTTTCGTCGATAAGGTTTTAAAACCGCTGGGCGCGGATACCGCGGGCAGCCGTTTCTTAGATCCTGACGGAAGCTTCCCAAACCACATCCCGAATCCCGAGAACAAAGAGGCGATGGAGAGCATCACCGAAGCGGTACGCGAAGTAAATGCCGACCTCGGCATAATATTTGACACGGACGTTGACCGTGCAGGTGCGGTTCTCGCAGACGGAAGTGAGCTAAACCGCAACCGCATTATTGCAATGCTTGCGGCAATCCTTCTGCGCGAGCATCCGGGCACCACTATTGTAACCGACTCGATAACCTCAACCGGTCTTGCAAAGTTTATCGAGCAAAAGGGTGGCATCCATCACCGCTTCAAACGCGGCTACCGCAATGTTATAAACGAGTCGATACGTTTAAACAACGCAGGTCAGGACTCCCAGCTTGCGATTGAAACATCAGGTCACGGCGCTCTTAAGGAAAACTATTTCTTAGACGACGGTGCATACCTGGTCACGAAACTTTTAATCGAGCTTGCACGCGGTAAAAAAGAGGGGTATACACTTGAGTCGCTTCTTTCTTCGCTCGAAGAGCCGGCAGAGAGCGTCGAGTTTAGAATGAACATCCTCCTTGACGACTTTAAATCCTACGGCGAGAAAGTTATTGATGAGCTCAATAAGTACGCTCAATCGCGCGAGGGTTGGTCCATTGCCCCGTCAAATTACGAGGGTGTACGCGTAAATTTGGACGACGCGCACGGAAACGGTTGGTTCCTGCTGCGTCTCTCACTTCACGACCCGCTTCTGCCGCTCAATATTGAATCAAACAGCGCAGGCGGTGCAAAGAAGATTGCCGGAGAGCTTTCAGGCTTCTTAAAAGGCTATGATAAACTCGATGCGGCATCGCTTCTCCAATACGCAGAATAATTTAAAGAGGGTGGCATAAACCACCCTCTTTTTTAGATTAATTTTTCTATATCGCCGGATACCGGGCTATCCAGGAAATCTTCGAATTTTGAGCGCACTACGCTCACCTGCGGGCCGTAGACAATCTGCACGCCGTTACCCTTGTGAATTACGCCTGACGCACCGCTTTTCTTAATAATCTCATCGTCTACCGCATCAGGGTTTACAACCGTAATTCTAAGCCGCGTAGCGCAGCAGTCAATATCTGAAATATTGTCTTTTCCGCCAAGACCCTTGAGGATATACGCACTTTGGGTGTCAAAGCCCTTCTTTTCTTCTTTTTTTGCATTGACATCCGCGCGGGTGTAGAGCTTTGTTTCCTCGTCATCCGCTTCTCTGCCCGGGGTCTTGTAATTAAACTTGCGTATCATGAAGTTGAATACGAAATAGTATATTACCGCGTAAACCGCGCCGACTATTACAATCCATATCCAGTTTGTCTTGGCATTTCCCTGCAGTATGCCGAAAAGGGTAAGGTCTATTATACCGCCTGAGAAGGTCATGCCCACGCCGACACCGAAAATATGCATGAGCATATACGAAAGTCCCGCGAGTACGCAGTGTACCGCATACATTATAGGAGCGACGAACAAGAACGTAAACTCAATAGGCTCGGTAATACCCGTGAGCATTGAGGTAAGTGCCGCGGAGAGTAAAAGTCCGCCAACCAGTTTTTTCTTTTCCGGTCGCGCGTTTCTATACATCGCATATGCCGCGGCAGGGAGACCGAAAATCATAAACGGGAACTTGCCGGACATAAATCTGGTCGCGGCAACCGAGAATGTCTCTGTGGATTTTGATGCAAGCTCGGCAAAGAATATATTCTGCGCGCCCTGAACCATTACGCCGTCTATCATCATTGCACCGCCAAGCTCGGTTTGCCAGAACGGCATATAGAATACGTGGTGTAGACCAAACGGTATCAGCGCACGCTCGATTATTCCGTAAATCCATGTGCCAGCATAGCCGGACCTTAAAACAAGCGAGCCAAGGCTTGCTATCGCGTTCTGAACCGTCGGCCAGATAAAGAACATCAGCACACCGACAACAAGATACACAACGCTTGAGATTATCGGAACAAATCTTGTGCCGCCAAAGAATGAGAGCACCTGCGGCAGCTCAATTTTATAAAACCTGTTATGCAGTGCCGCGACACCCAGGCCGACTATAATTCCGCCGAAAACGCCCATCTGCAGTGTTGTAATGCCGAGTGCGGATGTGGTTGAGTTTAAAGGCATCGCCTCGACGCCTCCGCGAGATGCGATAAGCGTACTTATTGCCGCGTTCATTACAAGATACGCAATCGCACCGGACAGTGCCGCGACCTCTTTTTCACGCTTTGCCATACCTATTGCGACACCCATTGCAAACAGGAGCGCTAAGTTGTCAAACACAACGCTTCCGGTCTTGCTCATTATATCGAGGAGTGTATATAAAAAACCGCCCTCGCGAATTACATTGCTAAGACCGTACGCCTCAAGCGTTGTCGGGTTGGTAAAAGAACTTCCTATGCCCAGAAGAAGACCTGCAACCGGTAAAAGTGCAATCGGCAGCATAAACGACCGCCCTACCCTTTGCAGTACTCCAAATGCTTTTTCTTTCATAATTGCCTCCGATTATATTTTTTGTTATTTCAAGTATAACCGAAAGCGAGAAAATAAATACATTGAATGCTATTGATGTATTATTAAAAAAGAGTCAATAAAAATTGCAATTAGATATTGACAAATTCAAAGTTATTTGATAAAATTTTATGTACTGCAATCGAATACGGAGAAGTATCGAAGTGGTCATAACGAGGCGGTCTTGAAAACCGTTTGCCTTAACGGGCGCGTGGGTTCGAATCCCACCTTCTCCGCCAAACAGGAAACACACCATCCGAAGGTTGGTGTGTTTTTTGTTTGCGGCAAAGAAGGAGGAGATGAGAACAGGGCGGCTCTTCGCAGAGAGCAAAAAGGTTGCCGGTGGCAAGCTTTTTAGCCCGCGGGTAGAATCCCACCGCTATTTCCCTTTAAAACGCGTCATTGCAAGCCACTATTTTTATGTGATAATCTCTTTGTGCCGGCAAAAAATATTAATTTTAAAAGGAGATTACACAATGAATAAGAAAAACTATCGGGCATCTTCTATTGATGTTCTCTTCCGGCTCGACAAAACTTATAAAAAGGGGTATAATGAAAGCAACTTACCACGCAAAAACAAAAACATATTTTCAAACGATATCCTTGCAAAATCTGCACTCGATTCCCTTTATTGCAAAAATAATCGTGACAAAGCAAAAAACTTTCTTGCAAACACCGGTCTCCCTTTCTTTGAAGACCGTGAATACAATAAAAAGTATTACGGTGAGCAGGAAGAAAGCAGGCGGATTCTTGATTTATTCAGGGAAAAGACAAACGGCATATTAAATCCGCATCTCCACGACGACACCGACCGCGCTTTTTTATCAGGACTGCTGGGTAAGGAAGAGGAAGAGAATAATTATAGGAAAAAGCTCTCAAGCTCAAACCGTGCATTGGGTGAATTGCAGGATGTTTTCCGCGGCTCACAATTTGAGGGCGAATTGAAATCAACAGTG
>JAZTXE010000080.1:0-33861 GCA_045636205.1 Eubacteriales bacterium | reverse complement strand
CCCGGCAGACGCATATAAATGGCACTATGTTGAAAACAAACTGCGTGATATTGCGCGGCGTTTTGGCTTTACTGAAATCCGTTTCCCGACTTTTGAGGAAATTGGTCTCTTCCAACGCGGCGTGGGTGATACTACCGATGTTGTGCAGAAGGAAATGTACGATTTTGTCGATAAGGGCGGGCGCCATATGGCGCTGCGTCCGGAGGGAACCGCATCGGTTGTTCGAAGTGTTATTGAAAACTCACTTTGCGCGCAGGGTCTGCCTGTCAAGGTGTACTACATTGCACCCAACTTCCGTTATGAAAAGCCGCAGGCAGGACGTCTGCGTGAGCATCACCAGTTCGGAATTGAGTGCTTTGGTGCAACCGGAGCGGCGGCGGATGCTGAAGTTATTTCACTTGCGCATACAATGCTCGGTGAACTCGGTATAACCGGGGTAGAACTCCATATAAATTCATGCGGATGTCCGAAGTGCCGTACGGCATACCACTCCGCACTTAAAGAGTATTTTGCTGACAGACAGGACAAGCTGTGCGGAACATGTCTTGACCGTTTGGGACGCAATCCAATGCGTATTTTAGATTGCAAAAGCTCGGTCTGTCAGGAGGTTGCCAAGGATGCTCCGATTATTCTCGATTATCTGTGCGATGAATGCACCGAGCATTTTAATGCTCTCAAGGATTATCTGGACGGATGCGGGATAAGCTATGTAGTAGACCCGCGTATTGTCCGCGGTTTGGATTATTATACAAATACGGTTTTTGAGTTCATAGTAGATTGCATTGGCGCGCAGTCAACAATTTGCGGCGGCGGTCGCTATAACGGATTGGTTGAGTCACTCGGCGGTCAACCGACTCCGGGACTCGGTTTCGGCTGCGGCTTGGAGCGCTTGCTTATAACCATGGAAGCTCAGGGTGTCGAAATTCCCAAAGAAGGAGCGCCAGACCTGTTTATTGCAGCTATGGGCGATGCGGCGGACAAAGCAGTGCAGACGCTTACCTGCAAGCTTCGCGGCATGGGCTGTGCGGCAGAGCGCGATATAATAGGTAGGTCGCTCAAGGCTCAGATGAAATTTGCTGATAAGCTCGGCGCACGTTTTAGCGTGGTAATCGGTGACGATGAGCTCAGTCAGGGAAAGATAACGCTTAAGAATATGGAAACACGCGAAACTACAGAATGTTCAATCGACGCGGAAGAAATCTGCCGCGCGGTTTTAAATTAGAAGGAGAAGAGGTTTTAAACCATGGAAAATCTACAGGGTCTTAAACGCACCGACTATTGCGGTATGTTCCGTCCGGAGCATATCGGTCAGGAGGTCACGGTTTTCGGCTGGGTTCAGCGTATGCGAAACTTGGGCGGACTGATTTTTATTGATTTGCGTGATCGAACCGGCATCGTACAGTGTACGTTTGACGAAGCTGACGACAAGGAAATGTTTGACCGTGCATTTACCGTCAGAAGTGAGTTTGTCCTCGCAGTGCGCGGAGTAGTGCGCAGCCGTGGCGAGGGTGCGATAAACGATAAAATACCCACAGGCGGTATTGAGATTTTGGCACATGAGCTGCGTATACTCAATAGCGCCGCAACCACCCCGTTTGAAATCGTTGAGGACAGTGACGTTAACGACGTTCTGCGCCTTAAGTACAGATACCTTGACCTTCGTCGCCCGGATATGCAGCGTACCATTGCTCTGCGTCATCGCGTGACCAAGGTCACCCGCGATTACTTTGATGAGCAGGGATTCTATGAAATTGAAACCCCGATGCTTACCAAATCAACTCCCGAGGGCGCACGCGACTATCTGGTTCCTTCACGTGTCCACCCGGGCAAGTTCTATGCTCTGCCGCAGTCGCCGCAACAGTATAAGCAGCTTCTTATGCTTTCAGGCTTTGACCGCTATATGCAGATTACCCGCTGCTTCCGCGACGAGGACTTGCGCGCAGACCGTCAGCCGGAGTTTACACAGGTTGACCTTGAAATGTCATTTGTTGACGTGGATGATGTACTTGCTATAAATGAGGGGTATATTGCACGCCTGTTCCGCGAAGTGCTGGGACGTGAGATTGAGCTTCCGCTTCGCCGTATGCCTTATAAAGAGGCTATGGAGCGCTTCGGATCAGACAAGCCTGACCTTCGTTTCGGATATGAGCTTCGCAATTTATCCGACGCGGTTAAAAATTGCGGATTTCAGGTGTTTGCCGGCGCAGTCGCTGCAGGTGGCAGTGTGCGCGGCATAAAGATTGACGGCGGCGCATCCAAGTTTACCCGCAAGGAGATTGACAGCTTAGGCGAATTTGTAAAAACATACCGTGCAAAGGGTCTCGCATGGCTTAAATTAAACGGTGCGGAAACCACGTCAAGCTTTGCTAAATTTATGACCGAAGAGGAGCTTGAAGCGATTAAAACTGCAATGCAGGCTCAGGACGGAGACCTTATCTGCATAGTTGCAGATGCAAAGGATGACGTAGTATTTGCAGCTCTCGGCGCACTTCGTTGCGAATGCGCAAAACGCCTTGATGT
The DNA here is from genome assembly GCA_045636205.1 of Eubacteriales bacterium. Classification (GTDB taxonomy): domain Bacteria; phylum Bacillota; class Clostridia; order Oscillospirales; family JAAYXM01; genus JAZRUF01. Next base: position 31,341 of record JAZTXE010000080.1, on the reverse strand, counting down.
AATTGATAAGGATAAATACGAACTTCTGTGGGTAACCGAGTTCCCGCTTCTTGAGTATGACGAGGAAGAAAACAGATACGTTGCAAAGCACCATCCGTTTACTTCTCCGATGGACGAGGACGTGCAGTATCTTGAATCTGACCCGGGAAGAGTTCGCGCAAAAGCGTACGATATGGTAATTAACGGCTCTGAAGCCGGTGGCGGTTCTATAAGAATTTACTCGTCTGAGCTTCAGGAGCGTATGTTCCAGGCACTTGGCTTTACAAAAGAAGCCGCTCATGCTCAGTTTGGTCACCTGATTGAAGCGTTTTCATACGGTGCTCCGCCCCATGGTGGTCTCGCATTCGGTCTTGACCGACTGGTTATGTTGCTCGGTGGCCGCGATTCTATCCGCGATGTTATCGCATTCCCGAAGGTTCAGAATGCATCTGAGCTTATGATGGCATCGCCGGACGTGGTTGACGAGTCGCAGCTGCGCGATTTGCATATTAAAACCGATTTACCCGAATGATTTAACAGTTTTTTAACACTCTGGATTGTGAAGTGTGCTACTGTAATTAGCAGAGCCTAAACTAAGGAGGGACAGAGATGATAAAAATAAACGGTCTGACCAAAAAGTACGGAAGTAAGCTCGCGGTAAACAATATCTCATTTGAGATAAAAAAAGGCGAGATAGTCGGCTTTTTGGGGCCGAACGGTGCAGGCAAGAGCACCACGATGAATATGATAACCGGGTATATCTCAGCTACCGGAGGAACTGCTCAGATAGCGGGGTTTGATGTGCTTGACGATCCTATCGAGGCGCGCCGCCACATCGGATACCTGCCCGAGCTTCCGCCACTGTACATGGAAATGACGGTGCGTGAGTACCTCGGATTTGTCTACGATTTGAAAAAGGTAAAAGGCAAGGGACGCAAAGCTCATATCAATGAGGTTTGCGAGCTTGTGGACATTGGTCACGTGTCCAACCGAATTATCGGAAACCTATCCAAGGGTTATAAGCAGCGCGTAGGTCTTGCGCAAGCGCTTATAGGTGACCCGGATGTGCTGATACTCGACGAGCCTACCGTAGGCCTTGACCCGAATCAGATTACTGAAATTCGCAATATGATAAGAAGTCTGGGTAAACAGCGCACAATTATCCTGTCTACGCATATACTTCAAGAGGTCAAAGCTGTTTGCGAAAGAGTTGTGGTTATCAATAACGGCGTAATCGTGGCAGACGGCTCGACGGATGAACTGACTCATGCAGTGCGTCAGGAAAATCGTTTTATTGCAAGAATTTCCGGTGTACGCGACCAAGTAATTGCAACCGTTAGCGCAGTGCCGGGTGTTGCTGAGGTAACCTGCGGCAAAGCTGCAGAAGAGGGTGCTTTTGAGTATATCATCATTCCGGAGACGGATGCAGATATCAGAAAAGACCTGTTCTTTGCGCTTGCTGAAAATAATATGCCGCTTCTCGGTATTACCGAGGACACTGTATCCCTTGAGGATGTATTTGCGGCGCTCACCGTAGGTGGCGAAACTGTTGCTCAGCCGAAAAACGAGGAGACGGTCGCAGAGAATGAGGCTCTGGACGATGACGAAATAGAGGTAGAGATTATACAGGAAGATGCCGAGGAAAAGGAGGGCGATGAGTAATGTTAGCAGTATTTAAACGTGAATTGCACTCTTATTTTACCGGCCCTATCGCATACATATTCTGTGCGATTTATCTATTGGTGACTAATCTGTGCTTCTACTATATGAATATCCAGAATTACAGTAGTGACATAAGCTCGATTTTCCTTGTTGCAATTATCGCGCTTATGATTCTCATCCCGCTTATGACAATGCGTCTGTGGAGTGAGGAAAAACGCCAGAGAACCGACCAGCTTCTGCTTACCGCTCCGGTAAGCACTACTGCGGTTGTGATGGGTAAGTTCTTTTCGGCTCTTGTGGTTCTTGCAATCAGCATGCTCCTTACGTTAGTACAGCCGCTGATAGTTGTAATGCACGGAACCGCGCAGGTGGGAATGATAGTCGGAAACTACCTCGCTCTCTTCCTTGCGGCGAGTGCGTATATTGCAATTTCCATGTTCTTCTCATCACTTACAAAGAGCCAGTTGGTTGCGGCGCTCGGCTCAATCCTTGCTCTGGTTCTTTTTCTTCTCATGGATATGTTTGCAGTGCGTATAGAGATTTCATGGATTGCAAATACTCTTGCGTTCCTGTCAATCGTATCACGCTTTGCAAATCTTTTGGCGGGTGTTTTGTCGTTGTCTGATATTTTCTACTTCCTAAGCCTTACTGCGCTGTTCCTTTTCCTGACCTCACGTGTCATTGAAAAGCAGCGTTGGAGCTAAGAGAGGGGGAGGCGTACAATGAAGATAAATATGAAAAAAATCAAGCACGCATCCGTTTCGGTGCTCTTTATCGTGTTTTTTGCGGTATTTGTAATGCTTGCAAATGTATTTGTAAACTTTATGTCTACCCGCTTTTCTCTTAAGTTGGATATGACACCCGACAAGATTTATCAGTTGGATGCGTCAACTAAGGAAATGCTCTCCGAAATGGAAAAAGATGTAACTATATACATGCTGCGTGAAGAGACCCAAATGCAGCAGGGCAGTAATAATTATGTGCTCGAAACCATCTACCAGATGGCGACGGCATCCGGCGGAAAAATAAAGTACGAATTTATAAGTCCAAATAAGAATCCGGCATTTTTTGATAAGTACGCAAACGCAAAAGGCAATGAAAATGCCATGGTCATAGTTTCCAGTGACACACGTTATAAAGTAATTAATTCAAATGAAATGCTCTCAGCCTCTGAAAAGGGATCATCGCTGTATATTAACGTAGAGTCAGCTATCGATACAGCTCTTCTCTATGTGCTTTCCGACCGCTCGACAAAAGCGGGCATGGTAAGCGGGCATAATGAGGTGTCCGTTGAAGGATTTAATAAGCTGCTCAGTTCCAATGGCATGGAACAGGTTCCGGTGAATCTCCTGAGTGAGGACATTCCGGAGGATGTAAGTAACCTTGTTATTATGGCGCCGACTACTGACTTTACCGCACAGGAAATCGCAAAGATAGATGAGTTCCTTAAAGAGGACGGAAACAATATATTCGTATTCTGGAACTTCTTATCACCTAAGCTTGAAGTCTTCGAGCGTTATTTGGGTGAATGGGGTGTTTCTGTAGGAAATCAGATTATCCTCGACCAGCAGCAGGCGTATCAGATGCCCGCAGGTGTGTTCGCTCAGTATACGGATAACGATGCTACTCAGTCGATGGCTGCAAATCAGGAAACTAGAATTTTCTTACCATACTGCCGTCCTCTCGATATGCTGTGGACGGAGAAAAGCTATACTCGTGTAGTTCCGCTTGCAAATACCAGCACCCAGTCTTATGCGCGTGTAATGACGGATGATGCGGATGTCTACGCTGCAAAGCAGGCAAATGAGCAGGCGGGCCCGTTCTACGCGGCTATCATGTCTGAAAAGAATCAGCAAAAACCGGGCGGAAAGCTCGAATATAATTCCTCACGTATTTTTGTTTTCGGTTCATATATCATGTGTGATGAGAGTGCAATGTCTGTTCTCTCAAACCGCAGCTTTATGACCGCACTTGTCGGATACGGTAACGAGGGAATAAAGACTATGCAGGTTATGCCAAAGGTCATAAAGGATAACGATTTGAACATCTACCGTTCAAGCATGACCGTGTACTGGTGGCTTCTCATAGTAATTATGCCGCTTGTAATTATTGCGGCAGGAATTTATATCTTCATTCGCAGAAGATATCAGTAAAAAACGGATGGGTGAAAAGAAATGAAACAGTTTAAACCGGTTATTATCACGGCGATTATATGCTTGGTTCTTGCAGGTATCATGTTTGCAGCAGTCAAGCTTATGCCGGAAGAGCAACCTACGCCGCCTGTTACAAATAGCAGCACGACCAGCGGAGCTATTAATATAATTCAGAAATCTGCAAACTCTGTAAAGGAAGTCGATATTGAGACTGACTGGGGCGAAAAGTTTACAATTGAGTATACAATTGATGAAAACGGCGACCAGATTGCAAGTCTTAAAAAGGCAGATAAACGCTTTGAGTATAACTCGAGCGAGATGTATACGCTTGCCGGTTACCTCGGAATAATGGCGGGTATGGAGGAAATACCCGATACTAAGGGGCGCGATGAAGAGTTCGGTTTTAAAAAGCCTAAGCGCAGAATTAAGATAAGTTATACGGACGGAACCGAAATAGAGCTCCTTCTCGGCGCAGATTCTCCTTTGGGAGAAGGCGTGTATTTAAAGAGGGTGGACACTGAAAAGGTATATCTTGTTGGCGGAAGCACCACTGATATGCTTATGAAGAGTCTTAAGGATTATCGCCTTGCAAAGCTCTTTGACCCGATTTCTGACATTTCACTTATAAAGTCTGTATCCGTAACTCATCCGGGGCAGGATAAATTTACGGTTGAAGTCAAGGAAGATGCAGAGCCCGTTAGTGAAACCAATCCATATGCAGCTCAGTATCAGATTACAAAACCGGTCAAAGCAGATGCGAATAATGATCCGGTCAAAACCAAACTTCTTGAACAGCTTATCTCCATTAAGGTTAAAAGCCTTGTGGAGGATGACCCGAAGGATTTAGCGCAATATGGTCTGGATAAGCCGATTAAGGTAGAATTTGAAACTACTGAGAAGCAAAAAGGTTCCTTCATGATAGGATCAAAGGCACCTGAAGGCGGACGTTACGTAATGCGTGACGATGTACCCGCAGTTATGGTGACGGAAGCTGAAATTGCATGGGATTCGCTTGATTACACTGATCTTATGATGCAGCTTTTGTGGTTGCATAACATGGATCAAGTATCGTCTATTGAATATCGTTTGCCCGATGGCAGCCGCCATGTTTTAGCTTTAGATGTCAACGGAACCGAGATTAAGGCAAGTTTTGACGGTGGCGAGATTGCAAAGGAAAATGCAAGCAATCTGTTCTTGCTGAGCATCAGATTTACACTCCAGGGCGCTATAGACAAATCCATGAAATACGGCGCGCCTGAAATTGAGATGTATATGACTCTCAAAAACGGTCAGAAGACATCCTTTAAGCTCTCACGCATCAATGAACGCCAGTATGCAGCATCTGTGGATGATAAGCCTGCAAAGTTCTACGTAAATGTAAATGAAGTTAATGAGCTTGTTGATGCATTTGGCATTTTGGCAAGCGGCGGAACTATTCCGGATATGTTTTAAATAAGGGTAAAAAAGAACACCTGCTGACAATTTGCCAGCAGGTGTTCACTGTTTTGTTTAAAATTGAATACAATGCTATGTGCGCAAATTAATCCTTGAGCGGCAGACCATTGCCGTCAACCGTTATGCTGCCGGTCAGAAGCAAAATTCCCTCTATAAGTCCCCAAACAGAACTTACCACAGAACCGAAACCGCAGGTGAGTAAAGAGATAAGAAGTTGCGCGACCGCCTTGCCGGTGTACCCTAAATAAAAATTGTGAACACCAAGGCTGCCGAGAAAAATACCCAAAAGACCTGCTGCTAATTTGGATTTTGCATTTTGCTGCACGTAACTTGCAAGTAAGCTGCCACAGTGGGTGCACATGGTTGCACCAGCGATTGCCGCATTTCCGCAATTGGTGCAGTAATTTGTTCCGCACCCCGTCTTATATCCGCAGTGGATGCAAACCACTGCGTTGGAATCCATAGAGCTTCCGCAGTTAGCACAATACATAGTAAATATCCCCTTTCTGTGTTTTGCTACTACATTAATTATATTATCTTTTGGGGCAATCGTCAATTAAATTTCTGTAAATTTCGATTTGCAAGTTGACAAATCAAAAATTGCATATTATAATAATATACGGTTGCTGGTTTTAATGTATAAAGTCAGCAAAATCAATGCGTTTTACGCAAGGGAGACCAAGCATAAATGAAATTTAGCAACGAATATTCTGCAAAAGTTTTTGAAACCGTAGTTCGCCGTAATCCTGCAGAGGCAGAATTTCAGCAGGCGGTTGCAGAGGTCCTGTCCTCAATAGAGCCGGTTATAGAGCGTAGAAGCGAATTGCGTGAACTCGGCATCGTCGAGCGAATAGTGGAACCTGAGCGCATGATAGCATTCAGAGTGTCGTGGGTGGATGATAAAAACAGAGTACGTGTAAACCGCGGTTACCGCGTGCAGTTTAACTCGGCAATTGGTCCGTATAAAGGCGGTCTTCGCTTCCATCCGTCAGTAAACGCATCGGTTATTAAGTTCTTGGGCTTTGAGCAGATATTTAAAAACTCGCTTACAGGTCTGCCAATCGGCGGAGCTAAAGGCGGCGCGGACTTTGACCCGAAGGGTAAAAGTGATATGGAAATCATGCGCTTCTGCCAAAGCTTCATGACTGAATTATCAAAGCATATTGGTGCGGATACGGACGTTCCGGCAGGAGATATCGGCGTAGGAAGCCGCGAAATCGGTTACCTGTACGGTCAATATAAGCGCTTGAGAAATGAGTTTACCGGAGCTATTACCGGTAAGGGGGAAACCTACGGTGGCTCTTTGGTGCGCCCGGAGGCTACAGGCTACGGTTTGTGCTATTTTACAAACGAAATGCTGCGAGATGCGGGCAAATCGTTTGAAGGTCAGCGCGTAATAGTGTCCGGCTCCGGAAATGTTGCGATTTTCGCGCATGACAAAGCGCGCCAGATGGGTGCTAATGTAATTGCAATGAGCGATTCTAACGGCTACATTTACGACCCTGAGGGTATAAAGCTGGAAGTTGTACGCGAGATTAAGGAAGGTCGTCGCGGGCGTATTTCCGAGTACGAGAAATTAGTTCCCGGCTCTTCATACCATGAGGGATGCCGCGGAATCTGGAATATTCCGTGCGACATTGCTCTGCCGTGTGCAACGCAGAATGAACTGGATGAAGAGAGTGCAAAAACGCTTGTTAAAAACGGATGCTTCTGCGTATCTGAAGGCGCTAATATGCCATCTACACCGGATGCTATACGTGAGATTATGGGCAATGGTCTGCTTTACGGACCTGCAAAAGCGGCAAATGCCGGCGGCGTTGCAACATCGGCACTTGAAATGGCGCAAAATAGTATGCGCTATGCATGGCATTATGAGAAAGTCGAAAGCCGCTTGCGCGAAATAATGATAAATATATACATGAACTCCGCCAACGCCGCAAAGGAATACGGCTATGCGGGAAACCTTGTAATGGGTGCTAACATTGCAGGATTTAACAAGGTGGCAGACGCTATGCTCTCCCACGGTGTTAGCTATTAATTTTTGTTAAAGTTACCCTGATGGGGTCTTTAAATATCTTCTTCATTTTTTTAAGGGAGCCGATTGTTCGGCTCCCTCTCCTTTTGTCGTTATTTAAATGCCAAGCTATTATTAAGAAGTGTTGTGCTGTACATAAACAGTACATCAGCATCCGAAAAATCTATGAAATTGCCTAACATCTGCGGCTGAATATAGCGTATATCCACAAGTGTGATTTTTGAGTATGCTTCATGCATGAGCGGAACAAGGCTTGATGCAAATGAGTCACGGAACATTACAAGCTCACGCTTAACCTGCGCGTTCGGGTTTTCAAGAACCATAAGAGCATCCGCGCCGGACATAAACATCTCATAAGGGTCACGTCCGAGAGTTGCCACTTCATCATATATCGGAACTTCTTGCGGAGTACCTGTATCATAGCTTATTAGTGTGCATCCGTCGAGCCCGGGGCTTTTGAGATACATAATCGTGTCCGGCTCGACCGGCAGAGCAACCTGGCCAGAGTATACGCCGTAAAACGGAGTTTTAACCGTGCTTTCCTCAAATCTTTCCTTAAGCTCAAAGCCCATCGCGTCACCAAATCGCTCGGCTATTTTTAATATCTTCTCTTGCCGCCAGTGGCTGTCTGTGCGGTAATAATCTTCAATGCTCAAAAGGTCAAACACGTCAATATACGTCATATACTGTGTCCTTTCGCGCATATAAGATACTAAAGCATCATAGTCAAGCTTAAGCCTTCCGTCGGATAAAAAATACCCCTTGTCCGGAATAATCGAGAAGTAAATATTGTTTTCTTCACTTAAATATGTCTTTTTAATATATCCAAAACGCTCGGCTGCATGGTCGAGCATTTGAATATTGAGAGGATACTCAAGCTTTGAAATATGCCCATTTTTAAAATAAATCCCATTGTTGTCCATATTTCGGAAAATGCCCAGCGCGGTCGCACTTTTTACACCGCGGAAGAAGTCGCGCATCGGGAATTGGTCCAGTGCGTATCCTTCAAACGAGGTCATGAACTCGCCATTCGCAAGCGTATCAAGATTAAATTCCGGCAGTGCGCTGAGCACCCTGCGCTCGGATTCCGAGAAATCGTCAACCGGCTTAAACCATGCGGCAAGCGAGGTGATAAGCAGTGCTGCGCCTAAAAAAAGCGTAATTATTTTTGCCTTCATATCTAATTCCAGCCTCCGCGTTAAAATCTGAAATACAAAAACGGATTGAAAGACCCATCAATTAAGTATGCCGCGCATATTGCAAGAAGCAGCAAAAGAATTGCCGGCTCTAAAACCCACATTATCTTACTATCTCTAATTTTGCCGACAATCCGCGCAGGCATGGGGGTAGCTCCGATTATCGCGAGTGCAAGTGTAATGCCGTATGATTTAATATAATAAACAAATTCAGCCGTGCTTGCAGGCAATCCGCTTGCGCCGAACATTGCAGAAAGATGCCCGGAAATTGCTGCCACATTCGGTGATGCAAAAATTACAAAGCTTATCAAGATGAAAAACAGTACATAGACACGGCATATAATCTTTGTTTTAGCTAAATATTTGCCTAAGTATAACTTTTCTGAGACCAATAAAACCGCAAACAGTGCACCCCACAGAATAAAATTCCATTCCGCACCGTGCCAGAAGCCGGTGAGCAGCCATACAATTATTATATTGCGGAGGTGTTTTATGCGACCGACGCGGTTCCCACCGAGCGGGATATAAACATAGTCCCTGAACCAGGTGCCGAGCGAAATATGCCACCTGCGCCAAAACTCGGTTATGCTTTTTGAAATATACGGATAATTGAAATTTTCAAGAAAATCAAAGCCGAGCATTTTCCCCAAGCCTATCGCCATGTCCGAATAACCCGAAAAATCAAAGTAAATCTGCAACGCATACGCTATTGCATACAGCCAAGCAAAAAGTACGGATTTTTCGCCCGATGCCACGTAAACACTGCAGAGCTCACCCAGTGTGTTTGCAATAAGTACCTTTTTTGAAAGACCTAAAACAAATCTGCGTATTCCTTCCGCGGTTTTTTCGAATGAGTGCGAACGCTCGTGCATCTGTTCTGCAATGTCCGAATAACGCACGATAGGACCTGCAATGAGCTGCGGAAAAAGCGAAATATATGCCGCCAAACTTATTGGATTTTTTTGTGCGGGAGTACCGCGGTATACGTCAATCACATAACTTAGAATCTGGAATGTATAAAAACTTATGCCGATAGGCAGCGTAACACCTAAAAGCGGGATAGAAAGCCCGGTCACCGCCGCAAAGTTTTCTATAAAGAAATCCGCATACTTAAAATATATCAAAAAGCCGAGCGTGACCACGACTGCGCACCCGAGCCATACCCGACGCATCACGCAACTGCGCGCCTTTTCACACAGCAGTGCAAAAATATATCCCGCAGTAACCGATGCAAGCATTATAACCACATACCTCGGCTCGCCCCATGCATAGAAAATAAGACTTATGACAAGAAGCGTAAAGTTTTTCAACTTCTTTGGCGTGAGCGTATATAAAATAAGTGCTGCGGGCAGGAAGTAGAAAAGAAATGTTAAGCTTGAAAATACCATGTCACATTTTCTCCAATGTCATTTATACAATAACTACGGCGCGGAATATTTTCCCGCGCCGTTAGTGTTTACATTAATGGTTTTTCTTATTCGCTCATGTCCTTCGGGCACATGACAAAGAATACCTTGTTACCCACGTTGAGCGCTACAGTCTCCTCAGCTTCAGTGCAAATGTTCCAACGCGGATTTGCGTTTGCCTTGAGTGTGGAAACGAATGCCGCAGCATCGGTTCCGGCATCTAACGTAAATACGTAGCCGACAAACGGAATTGAGCCTATCATCGGAGCAAACATAACACCCTCGGAAAAACCTTTAATTTCCGCATTGTCAAACCCGGTAAGCATACCCGGCTCAACCGGCATAGCACCGCCTGAAAACTTGATAACCTCATTTGCTAAAAGCTTGTCAGCCAAAGCCTGTGCGGAAATGGAAGCGTTTGCCGAAACCTCTGCCTTAAACGCTGCCTGAAGCTTACCGCCTACCGTGGAAGCTGCCGGAGTGCTTTCTTGCGGTTTGCTTTCCTGAGGCTTTGACGGCTCAACCGGAGTTATCTCGAGCATCTCACCCTCAATGACAATGTTCTCGCCTGACTCAACCTTGAGTCCACCGCCGTTTGACTGCGGTTTTTTATCAGCAGCGGGTTTGTTATCACCTTTGCTCGGAGCCTTGGTATCCTCTGCGGTTTCACCTGCTGATGTGTCAACGTCAGCCTCGGTCTCAACTTCAACCTCTGCGTTGTCCTCGTCACCTACGAGTTCAAGCTCTTCGTTTTCAACTTCAGCGTCAACCTGAGTATCGACCTCGTCCTTGGCACCGCATGCGCAAAGAGCAATAAGCATTGCAGCGGCTAAAACAGATGCAATTAAACGTTTCATAAAAAATTCTCCTTTGTAATTGATTTGCATTTCTTCAGACGAAAAAATATTTCTTTTGTTCCGTGAATACATGATAACATCTCAAAGAAAAAAAGTCAAACAATATACAAATATGTTATACGACTGTAATAAAAAATGTAAAAAAAATTATTTTTGTTAAAAATACCCTTTGAAATGTTTGTTAAAAGTTAGTATAATATAATCGAATAGGGGGTGTGCTGCTGTGAGCACATATAATATAGACGATGTTGTAAGCTATGGAAAAAACGGTATTTGCCGCATAACCGAAATAAGAAATATGAAGTTTGACAGGTCAGACGAGCGCGAGTATTATATCCTTTCACCGCTGCGCGATAAGAATGCCACCTTTTTTGTTCCGATAGATTCACCTGTCCTTATCTCCAAAATGCGTAGAGTCATGACAAAAGAGGAGATTGATGCAGTGCTCGATTCGGCAAAAGATAAGAGCATAGACTGGGTAGAGGATAAAAAGCAGCGTAATGACGCTTTTCGCGCTATCATAAACGGTGGTGACCCTCATCAAATCCTGCTCCTCGCGCATTGCATATATAATGCCAAGAAAGAGAAGGAAGCCGCAGGCCGTAAGCTTTGGGCATGTGATGAGGCTCTTCTCCAGTCTGTCGAAAAAATGATAAGCGAGGAGATGAGCTGGTCTCTCGGCATACCTGAATCAAAAGTCGGTGAATATATCCGCAAAAAACTTGGAATCTAATAAAAAATTCAAACCGCACGGAATGCAAATATCTGCACTCGCGCGGTTTTTGCATATTAGTAATGGCAAACTGAGGCACGTAAAATAAGTAAAAATTGAAATTTACACTTTACTTTTTTTGAATCTTAGAGTATAATTATACTCTAAGAAAAAGGTGCATTGTATATTAAATATACGTGGGGGCGTAGCTCAGCTGGGAGAGCGCTGCGTTCGCAACGCAGAGGTCAAGGGTTCGATCCCCACCGTCTCCACCAAACAAAAAACACACCAACCTACAGTTGGTGTGTTTTTTGTTTGGTGATTTGTGAGAATTCTCACTCTTAAAATAACACTAAATTGACTTAATTTTGTCCTATTTTAGCCTGAATTGCACGATTTATTGACATTTTAAAATGCATCAATTATAATTTGTAAAAACAAGTTCGGGAGCAGTAGTATGAACAAGGTGGATTGGAAAAATTTAAAATCCGAGCCCTACCCCGAGCTGGCAGCGCTATCGCGCCGCGCTGCAGCTGAAGGATGCGTGCTTTTGAAAAATGACACGGGGATTTTGCCGTTTGACGAGCAAACAGGTGTCTCTCTTTTTGGCAGATGTCAGATAGAGTATTACAAAAGCGGGATAGGCTCAGGCGGACAGGTAAACGTGCCGTACCAAATAAATATCTTAGATGGCATCATGGAAAACGGCAGGATAAAGATAAACCATGAGCTTTGTCAGGTGTACAAAAGCTGGATTGCGGAAAATCCTCCGGCTACAACTTCTGCGTGGGATAGCATACCGTGGTCACAGACCGAGTATGTACCGGATAATGAAACGCTAAGACGAGCACGTGAAGTAAGCGATGTCGCCGTAATAGTCATAGGTCGTACTGCGGGCGAGAACCGCGACAATGCGCCTGAAAAAGGCAGTTGGTATTTAAGTGACAGTGAGGAAGCTCTGCTTGAAGCTGTCAGCACGCATTTTGAAAAGACGGTTGTTCTTTTAAACACCGGCAATATTATCGATATGAGTTGGGTGGAAAAGTATAATGTAAAATCCGTTATGTATGTATGGCAGGGCGGTCAGGAAGGCGGGCGAGCGGTGGCGGACGTGCTCTGCGGCGATGTTTCACCGTGCGGTAAACTTACAGACACAATTGCACACCATATTTCCGACTATCCCTCAACTGAAAACTTCGGTCATCCCGAACGCAATGTTTATAAAGAAGATATATATGTAGGCTACAGATACTTTGAAACCTTTGCTCGCGAGAGGGTGCGCTACCCATTCGGTTTCGGTCTTTCCTATACCTCGTTTGACATTTGCGCGCAGCATGTGCAAGTTAAAGAGGGGCAAATCATGATTGACGCTTGCGTTAAAAACACCGGAGTGCGTGCAGGAAAAGAAGTGGTTTCTGTGTACTTCTCCGCGCCACAAGGAGAGCTGGGGAAAAGTGTGCGTGAGCTCATATGCTTTGCGAAAACCGGAATTATCGCTCCGGGCGAATGTGAAACAGTGCGCTTAGAGTTTGATATATCCGCCATGTCTGCGTATGATGACAGCGGTGTGACCGGAAACAAAAATTGCTATATTCTCGAGGCAGGGGAATACGGCATATACCTCGGCGGAGATGCCCATAGCGCAAAGAAAGTGTACGCATATGAAATAAAAGTCTGCACAGTTACAAAAGAGCTTTCCGAAGCTCTTGCACCGAGCGAGCGTTTTGATGTAATGTACCCAACAGAGCAAGGCGGAAGGCTTATGCCTGCATTTCGTCGGGTTGCAACCGCTACTGTTTGCTACGATGAAAAGATAGAAAGTGAGCTGCCTGCGGGAATTGCGTATGCCGGCGATTGCGGTATAAAGTTAAAGGATGTCAAGGACGGTAAAAATACGCTTGATGAGTTTGTCGCCCAGCTTGAGCCTGAGCTCCTTATGCTCCTCGTCAAAGGCGAGGGGATGCGCTCACCCAAGGTCCGACCCGGAAGCACCGGCGCTTTGGGCGGATTGAGCTCACGCCTGAGTGCGTTTGGTATACCCGCTGCAGCTATGCATGACGGTCCGTCCGGCATACGCATTGACAGTGGCGAAAAAGCCACCGCCATACCTATAGGTACTGCGCTTGCATGCACGTGGGATGAAGAACTTATGCGCGAGATTGGCGAGGCACTGAGTATAGAACTTTGCACTCATCAGGCGGACGCGATTTTGTCGCCCGGAATAAATATTCATCGCTCTCCGTTAAACGGCAGAAATTTCGAATATTTTTCCGAGGACCCGCATCTTACCGGAAAACTTGCCGCGGCATTTATCAGGGGAATCGGTGCGTATGGAAACTCGGCTACCGTCAAGCACTTTGCGGCGAATTCTCAGGAATTCGGACGTCTCGGCGGCGATTCAGTTGTATCACAGCGCGCTTTGCGCGAGATATATTTAAAAGCGTTTGAGTACGCGGTCAAAGAAGGCGGAGCTACCACGCTTATGACATCATACAATAAAATTAACGGACGCTCTACCGTAAATGACTATATGCTTAACACGACAATACTGCGTGATGAGTGGGGATATGAGGGAATGGTAGTGTCCGACTGGTGGCCGAAGGTCGGCTATGACGATGAGGGACTTGTAATTCTCAGTGAGATGGTAAGAGCGCAGAACGATTTGTATATGCTTACGCCGGACGCGATTACGTATGAGGATGATTTAAAACGCGCATTTGAAAAGGGAAGAATAACCCTCTCTCAACTCCAACGCAACACTAAAAATATACTCCGTTACTTGATGAGCACACATGCCTTTGAACGTTTTATCGAAAACGGCGGCATGATGATGAAATCACTTACCGAGGATATGGATAGCCTTAAGGTATCAGACGTATTTGAAAATGTGGAGAGCGGTGATGAACTTCCACTGTCGCAGGCGGGCAGATGCCTTGTATGCATAACATATTCATCAGATGAGCTTGCAAGTGCGCAAATTCAGGTGGATATTAAAATTAACGGTGTAAGCGCGGATGGCGTGACCGCAAAGGGGACAATGGGTCAAAAGCAAATTCTTTATCGCGACATATCTGTTGGTCAGTTGGAATCAAAGCTTGAGTTTGCATATCCTCAAGGGCAAATGGAAATCCCCCGCGTAGAGATTAAAAAATAAAACAGAAAAAGTATTTCTTTAGTTTTTATATATAACGATTGAATTTAGGTAAAAATAAAGATATAATCTTTATTGGTGATAAGTTTATGAATCGAATAATTCGAATTTCAAAAATATATATTATAGCATTTTTGTGCTGGCTCGGGCTCGGTATAGTTACAGGCGCGGTATGCGGCGTTGTTGGCGCGGCTTTTGCAAAGTCCATCGAGGTTGTTACGGGTCTGCGTCAGGAGACTTTTTGGCTTCTGTATCTGCTTCCGGTCGGCGGTGTGGCTATAGTGTGGCTCTACAAGCTCTGTAATGTTACCGATATAGGTACAAACCATGTATTTGAAAGCGTTCGCTCGGAAAAGCCTGTGAGTCCACTCCTGGCGCCTGCCATATTTATTGGCTCGGTCATAACCCATATGTTCGGCGGCTCGGCGGGACGTGAGGGTGCAGCGCTGCAGCTTGGCGGAAGTATATCAACCGCGCTTGCAAAGGTGTTCCGCTTAAATGAAAACGCGCGGCACGTGCTTACTATGTGCGGAATGGGTGCGCTTTTTTCCGCGCTGTTTGGAACACCGCTCGGCGCGTGGGTTTTCGCTATAGAGGTGGTTAGTGTTGGGCGCTTCTGCTCCGCTGCGGTTTTCCCTGGACTCGTTGCCAGCATAACCGCTTACGGTGTTTCGGTAATGCTCGGTACAACGCCTGAGCGATTTATCCCGTCTGCAGTGCCCGAACTTGCGCTTATGCCGCTTTTGAAGGTAGTTGCGATAGCGGTAGTCGGCGCGGTTGTAAGTGTTATATTCTGTAAAGCTATGCACTTTGCGGGCGAGAAATTAAAACGGCTTTTAAAAAACGAGTTCTTGCGTGCAGCAGTCGGCGGTATTGCGGTTATCTTGCTTACCTTGGCTGTGAACACCACGGACTATAACGGCGGCGGAATTCACGTAATAGCCCGGATATTTGAAACCGGTGAGGTGTCAAACGTTGCGTTTATTATGAAGATTGTTTTCACGGCGATAACCATCGGTGCCGGATTTAAAGGCGGCGAAATAGTGCCTACCATGTTTATCGGCGCAACAATGGGCGGCGCGATTGCGACGTTTATAGGACTTAATCCGGGATTTGGTGCCGCGGTAGGAATCTCCGCGCTTCTGTGCGGTGTGACTAATTGTCCGCTTGCGACTATTCTGCTGTCAATCGAGCTGTTTGGCGCTCAGGGTATGGTTTTCTATGCGCTCAGCGTGGCGGTCAGCTTCCTGCTCTCAGGCTATGCAAGTCTGTATACCGGTCAGAGCTTTGCATTTTCTAAACTCACCGATGACAAAGTCCAGGCAGATAATATATGATGTTATAAAATACCCCCTTGTTATCCAAATGATAACAAGGGGGTATTTTCTACTTACCGGGCTTTTCCCAGCCGGGGAGAGGCAGGCGCTCTATCGCGCCGAAGATGCGTTCACGGATGCCCGGGTATTTAGAGTTTAAGTCGCGCAACAGGTCTTTTATCTCCTGACGTTTTGTGTTCCCGTCAGCCGGGCACGGATTTTCAACTACCGGAAGTTCAAGCCGCCGTGCTGCGCCGCGTATAATAGATTCGGTTACGTAGAGCATCGGGCGTATCATGGTAATCTGCTTTCTGTCAAGCCATGTTACCGGGAAGAAGCAGGATAAGCGGCCTTCGTACACTTGTGAGAGCATAAAGGTTTCCACAGCATCGTCAAAATGATGCCCGAGAGCGACCTTGTTGCAACCCTCGGCTATCGCTGCGTCATGGAGCATCCCACGCCGCATTTTGGCGCATAGCGAGCATGGGTTAGACTCCTTGCGGATATTGAAAATAATGTCATACAACTGCGATTTTACTATTTTGTATTCTATATTCAAATTATTGCAATACTCAACTATCGGCGCAAAGTCCATGCCCGGTATACCCGGGTCGACCGTTACAGCGACTATTGAAAACTCAGCCGGGTAGAATTCGCGCAGCTCGGCAAGTGCTTTTAAAAGCACCAGAGAATCCTTGCCACCGGATACGCCAACAGCTATCTTATCGCCCGGGGCAATCATGTCATAGTCCTGCACACATTTGCGCGTAAGACTTAAAATTCGCTTCATTCGGGATACCTGCCTAAATAAAAATTTTAAATTGCGTTTTGAGAAAACGAGAGAAAACGCGAGAAAAACGGAGTAAATCAAAGAGTTGCAAAAGCTAAATTAAAATAATCAAAAAAAGGTGTTGACAGTTTGCTTCGCTTGTGGTATAAATATAAAGTGCCTGTTAAGGGTATTATATACCAAGTCATATGGAAAGTGAAGTGTTTTATTTCGCTTTTTATATGCGTTGGTATATTGGGTTATCCTTTCAGGCGCAAAAATATGAAACGTGTAATGCGTGATTGGAGGCTATCTAATGTCCAC
Organism: Eubacteriales bacterium; assembly: GCA_045636205.1. GTDB lineage: Bacteria > Bacillota > Clostridia > Oscillospirales > JAAYXM01 > JAZRUF01. The sequence continues at coordinate 14,326 of JAZTXE010000080.1, read as the reverse complement.
ATTTATGGCAAATGACAAGACTGTGGAGCGCAAATGGTATATCCTTGACGCTGCTAATAAGCCCTTAGGCCGCACTGCGGCTCAGGCAGCAGTTCTGCTCCGCGGTAAGCACAAACCCAGCTACACCCCGCATGTTGACTGCGGCGACTTCGTCATCGTAATCAACGTTGAAAAGGCAATACTCACCGGCAATAAGCTCGAGCAGAAGTATTACCGTCGTCACTCCGGATGGGTTGGCGGTCTGAAGGAAGTTCAGTACCGTATTCTCATGCAGGAAGATCCGGCAAAGGCAATGGAGCTTGCAGTTAAGGGTATGCTCCCGAGCAACAGCCTGGGAAGAAACGCTCTCAAGCGTCTTAAACCCTGCGTAGGCGAGAATCATGTTCATGCGGCTCAGAAGCCCGTCGCATACGCGGCTGAGTAATCCGGGGAGGTAAAGTGAATTATGTATAAGTCTAAGAAACCTTATTTTTATGGCACAGGCAGAAGAAAATCTTCTGTAGCTCGTGTTCATGTTTATCCCAACGGCAGCGGTGAGATCAAGATCAATGGTCGTACCATCGACCAGTACTTTGGTCTTGATACCCTTAAGCTCATCGTTCGTCAGCCGCTGGTTGCTACCGAGACACTTGAGAAGGTTGACATCGAAGCAAAGGTTGTCGGCGGTGGCTTCACCGGTCAGGCAGGTGCTATCCGTCACGGTATCGCTCGTGCTCTTCTTGGTCTCAACGAGGAGTTCCGTCCGGTACTTAAGAAGGCAGGCTTCCTGACTCGTGACCCGAGAATGAAGGAGCGTAAGAAGTACGGCTTAAAGGCTGCACGTCGCGCACCGCAGTTCTCAAAGAGATAGTTTGCAGAATATTCAAGCACTCACTTTCGTGGGTGCTTGTTTTTTATGCGAATTTGTGGTAAACTTTATAATAAATTAAATAGTTCACACAGAGTGTCAACCGTATTGCATTGGATACGGTTGGTGAAAAGGGAATCGGGTTAGAATCCTGAACGATACCAGTCGCTGTATGTGTTTTGCTTATATTCGTTGACGAAAGTCAGTCATTGGGAAACCGAGAAGGCAGGATATAAGCGCTAAAACATAAGTCAGAAGACCTGCTTTGATGTTGCTCCGCAAGTACAGCAATGTATAGGAGCGATAGTTTCGATTGACGTGCTCAATCGGATTGTGACAGACACAGAAAAACGCTGCTGTGGTAATTTTTAAAATTACCGCAGTTTTTTATTGTCTGCGGTGTGTGAGGTGATGAGAAAAAACATATACACGCGCTATAGTCAAATTAAATTTTAGAAAGGACAATAAAAATGAAGGCTAAAAGAATTTTGTGTTTGTTATTATCGGCAATTATCATTATCGGTGTGTCACCGATAACACGTGCAAGCGAAGATGTAACCGCTGAAGGAAATGATATTTATCATATTATAAGCACGGGTATAGGAAGTGCCGAAGATTATCTTGGAGAACAACTGCAGGAAGTACATAATAACGGCGGAGTTTCATACGGTTTTGAATGGTATATTATATCCATGCTTCGCGCGGGGAAAGTCGTGGATTCGGATATACTTGATGAATATTATGCTTCTGTGAGTGAAACGGTAAAAGGATGGGGGGCAGATGTCAAGCCTACGGATGTAGAAAAGGTAGCTTTGGCACTTGCTGTTATGGACAAGAATATTACAGATGTTGAAGGCGTGGATTTAATCAGCATTATCTGCAACAGCGAAAAGCTCGGTGATGGTGCAAATGAACTTGCATATGCCCTTATTGCAATTTATGCTTCAGGTAAAGTAACTCCCAATGATGCCAAATGGAATGAGCGCGATATAATTGACGAGCTTTTGGGGTTTCAGGCAACAGACGGCGGCTTCGGCTTGAGTGACGATACAATCTCGAATGTTGATATAACTGCGATATGCGTGCAAGCCTTGGCTCCTTATAAGGAAGAGGAAGCCGTAAAGAATTCCATTGATAAGGCTCTTACGTATCTGAGTGAGAACGCTTCGGATAAATGGAATTACGCAGATAACCCGAATTCCACCGCGCAGGTTTTGCTGGCACTTGCAACCCTCGGAATTGATGTAACAAATCCGAGCAACGGGTTCGGAAACAGTGCACAGGAAAATATAATTACAGCACTTGAAAAATATCGCAACACAGACGGAAGCGGATATGTTTACTCATCTTCCGTAAATTCTATGGCCACCGTTCAGGTCATGCAGGCATATGATGCGTACAGAAAGACCTATAAGGAAGGGATTCAATACTGGGATTTTGGAACAGACGGTCAAGCGTACGACGATGAGATTGAAAACGAAGAAACCAAGCCTGAAGAAAAAGAGGCGGAGCCTGCAGATATATATGTAACAATTGTAGATGATGGCAAAATTGTTGCGGATAAAAACGGAGAATATGTGGCGCAGGCAAAAGTGACGGTCACGGACTTTGACAAGAATGGAACTCTTACGGTTGATGAGGCTTTGCATGCAACGCATGAAAGATATTATGACGGAGGAGCAGAAGCGGGGTACAGCACATTTGTCGGCGATTTAGGCCTTTCGCTTGCCGTGCTTTGGGGTAAAGGAACACCGGAAACAACTGCGTTGGCGTCATACTACCTTAACAACATAAGTTGCTGGAGTCTTAACGATACCGTAAAAGAAGGCGATTATCTTACTGCATTTAATTATTTTGATGCAATATATTGGAGCGATGCATACTCGTATTTTAATGAAAATGAAGTAGAAACCCAAAGCGGGGAAACTGTAACGCTGACATTAAACTATGTATCGGGATATGATGCAACAACGTATGCGCCGATTATATCGCCGTGCAGCGGTGCAAAAGTTGAGTTGTTGGGCGATGAGAACAGTTTACAAAAAATATTTACTACAGACAAAGACGGAAAAGTTAAGCTTAGCTTTACAGGGGATTTAAGCGTTGGAAAATATTATGTAATGGCATATAAAGATGATAACTCAATTGTTCCGACTGTATGTAAAATCAATGTGACTGCGGGAAGCGGTGGTGACTCGGGCGGGAGTGTATCAAGAAACATTTCCGTGTATATCAGAGTTGCAGATCCCGAAGGAAATACATATTTGGAAAAGACCGGTTATTCTGTCAGAAAAGGGACATCGGTATATGAACTTCTTCGGAAAACCGAGTTAAATATTAAGGCGACAGAAAGCGCATATGGCGTTTATATTAAAGCAATCGAGGGTTTGGGCGAGCTCGATGAGGGAGAAGGAAGCGGATGGATGTATCGCGTAAACGGTAATTTTTCTGACAAATCAGCATCCTTATATTCTTTATCTGACGGAGATTTTGTGGAATGGCTGTATACACGAGATCTGGGTGAAGATCTGGGAGATAATTCTTACAGTGGTTCTTCATCGGTGAATATAAAACCGAAAGAAGAAAAAACAGAGGATGAAACAGACAAAACAGTACAAAACCCAATATTTACGGAAAACATATACAATGACATCAAACCGAGCCACTGGTATTATAACGCGGTAAAATATGCTTATGAAAACAATTTGATGCAAGGAATGGCCGGAAAATTTGCGCCCGATATTTCGATGACAAGGGAAATGCTTGTCACTGTGCTGTGGCGGCTTGAAAAACAACCTATCGTCAATTATCTTATGACCTTTGATGATGTGCAGGCAGATGAGTGGTACACTGAAGCCATAAGATGGGCGGCGAGTGAAAAAATAATACTCGGTGAAGATGAAAATAACTTTGGCGTAAATAAGAAAATCACGCGTGAACAAATTGCAACGATACTTATGAGATATATTGCGCCCGACGTTTCAGAAGATGCAAGTATCAACTCTTTTGACGATGAGGATGATGTTTCCGCATATGCCGCAGATGCGATGAAATGGGCGGTTGCCGAGGGTATTATAAACGGCACAGGCAATAAGCTTTTGCCTACGGAGTATGCTACACGGGCACAGGTTGCAACTATGATTATGCGTTTTTGTGAGGCCTTTGGTAAATGAAAAAAATAGTTTCTTTAATTCTGAGTTTAACAATAGTTATTATGTCTATGGCAGTAAATGTTACTGCCATAGACAGTCTTGGATTTACGGCGGATTACTTGATAAATACAGTAAAGAATCCGACAGTCGCTTCAATAGGTGGTGAATGGGCAGTAATAGGTCTTGCAAGAAGCGGCATGCGTGTAGATGATGAATATTTCGTGAACTACTATGCAAATGTTTTAAACTATGTAAAATTAAAAGACGGTGTTTTGCATTCGAGAAAATGCACGGAATACTCGCGTGTAATCATAGCGCTTACTGCGATAGGGAAAAATCCCGAAGACATTTTGGGATATAATCTTGTAACTCCGCTTCTTGATTATGAGAAAACAATATGGCAGGGAATAAACGGCCCAATATGGGCACTCATTGCGCTTGACAGCGGAAATTACGCAACATCGGAAATACGTGATAAATATATTACGCGTATTTTGGAATATGAAAAGGAAAACGGCGGTTGGGCGATTTCGGAAAAACAAGCCGATGCCGATGCGGATATAACCGCAATGGCTTTGATTGCCCTTTCAAAATACAGAGGAAGAGCGGATGTCAGCGAGGCAACAGAGCGCGCAATAAGAGTTCTGTCCGATATGCAAAAAGAAAACGGCGGATATTCGGCATATAACACAGAAGCGTCTGAAAGTACGGCGCAGGTGCTCACGGCGCTATCTTCACTTGGAATATCATATAAGGACGTGCGTTTTGTTAAAAATGGAAAGAGCTTAATTGACAGTATATATTCATTCGCAAAAAGCGACGGTAGCTTTTCGCACACATCGGAAACAAATTTAATGGCGACTGAGCAATGCTTTTATGCGTTAGTTGCTGCCAAAAGATTTGAAGAGAACAAAACAGCGCTTTTTGATATGAGCGATGTTAAAAAAGGGAATAACGACACTACCGGGCTTTCAGGTAAGAGCGCCGATGTTAAAATTCCCGAAATAAAGCATAACGGCAAGACGTTTGCAGATATTGCAGGGCATGAAAATCAAACTGCGATTGAAGCTTTGGCAGCAAGGGATATTATAAACGGTGCAAGTGAAAATGCCTTTACGCCGAATGGGAATATGACAAGGGCAGAGTTTGCGGCAATAACCGTCAGAGCTCTTGGGCTTCCAATAAAAAATACGTTTAAGTTTGAGGATGTCAGCTCTTCTGATTGGTATGCATCCTATGTAAACACTGCATACAGCTACGGAATAATAAACGGAGTTTCCGAAACTAAGTTCAACCCAAACGGCAGGGTAACAACTGAGCAAGCTTGCGCGATTATTGAAAGAGCCGCTAAATTATGCGGAATGGTGAATAACCTTGGTGCGGTTGCAGTGAGAAATGTATTAGCAGAATTTACGGATTATGTGACGGTTGCGGAATGGGCAAAGAAGAGCGTTGCGTTTTGCTTTGAAAACGGAATTTCCGACGGAAGCGTAATTGAAATAAAACCGCGTGACGCGGTAAAAAGATGCTGTATAGCACAAATGCTTTATAACATGCTCAAAGGAGCGCAGTTAATATGAGTTTTATAAGAAAACATAAGGCTGAAATTATAGGAATTGCTTGTATCATCGCGATGTTGACTATCGTTTTTTTCTGCGGTGATAAGAATAAAAGTATTGCACCGGAAAGTTTAACGAATGATTCGGAAGAAGAAATAACACAGTTTCAAAATGAGCCTATAAGTGCACCTGAAAAAGTGCAGGAAACAGAAGTGCCGGAGTCCGCAAAAGAGGAGATTAAAGCTCCTGCAGCAATTAAAAATGCACGCGAAGAGACTCAAAAGTCAAATATAGACTCTGTTGCAGAAAGTCAGGCGGCAAGTGACATCAAAGCTTATGTTGCCGATAAAATTCCGGAACCTGCTCCGACGCCGACGGTCAAATCAGATGCTGCAAATGATAAGAGCTGCACTCTTACGGTAAGATGCGATAATGCAATCGGTAAAACGAGAGAAAAAGAAAGCATTATCCCGGAAAACGGGATAATCTTTTCAGAGCAAAAAGTAGTCTTTTACGAGGGTGAGAGTGTCTTCAATGTTCTTGTGCGCGAAATGAAAAAGAATAACATACATATGGAATTTGTAAACGTTCCGTTGTATAATAGTGCTTATATCGAAGGTATAGCTAATCTTTATGAGTTCGATTGCGGAGAGCTTTCCGGATGGATGTATAAGGTAAATGGTTGGTTTCCAAACTACGGTTGCTCGAGCTACCAGCTCAAAGACGGAGATAAGATTGAATTGGTGTATACCTGTGATTTGGGCGCTGATGTAGGCGGTAGTTATTCTGCAAGGAACGGAAGATGATGGTATGAATGAATTTAAAACATATCACCCAATTGTGAATTTTATGTATTTTATACTGGTGATCGGGTTTAGTTGCTTTTTTATGCATCCGGTATGTCTTGGAATTTCGCTTTTTTGCGCTTTTACATATTCAGTGATGCTAAAGGGCAAAAAGGCTATAAAGACGAATTTGATATATATGCTCCCGATGCTTATTATAACAGCGGTTATGAACCCTACTTTCAATCACGCGGGGGTTACAATTATGGCTTATTTTCCGAGTGGTAATCCTCTGACATTGGAATCGGTGTTCTACGGACTCGCGGCGGCGACAATGCTTGTAAGCGTAATATGCCATTTTTCGTGCTATAACCAGGTTATGACGAGCGACAAATTTATATATCTGTTCGGGAAAGTCATTCCCGCAATGTCACTTGTAATTTCGATGACGCTCCGCTTTGTGCCGAAATTTTCCGCGCACCTGAGGGTAGTCGCAAATGCTCAGAAGTGCCTTGGGCGGGATGTATCAAAGGGCGGCATAATAAAGCGCCTAAAGCATGCACTGGGCATACTTTCAATTATGATAACGTGGTCCTTGGAGAATGCGATTGAAACCGCGGATAGCATGAAATCACGCGGCTACGGGCTTAAGGGACGCACCGCATTTTCAATATTCAGGTTTGACAAGCGCGATAAAAAAGCACTTGTGTGTATCCTCGTTTTAGGCGCATATACGCTTATAGGAAAATTGAAAGACGCTATATCATTCGCTTATTTCCCGGCCTTGAAATCAGCGGGAATTTCACCATATGGCGTAAGCGTGTTTATTGCGTATTTGCTTCTTTGTATGTGCCCGATAATTATTGAGATTTGGGAGGTGAAAAGATGGAAAGCTTTAAGATCGAAAATTTAAGCTTTACGTATCCCGGCAGAGATGATAAGGCTCTCTGCGATATAAATCTAACAGTAAATCAAGGCGAATTTGTTCTTATTTGCGGAAAGTCTGGGTGCGGCAAAACCACGCTTTTGAGGCTTTTAAAGTCCTGCCTTGCACCGACGGGTGAGACAGAGGGAAAAATTTATTTTAACGGAAAGAGCCTCGCATCTTGTGATTTAAAAGAGCAGGCGGCGGGCATCGGTTTTGTTATGCAGAAACCGGACAATCAGATTGTCACGGACAAGGTGTGGCACGAGCTTGCCTTCGGACTTGAAAGTCTTGGATATAAAACCCCTGAAATCAGAACCAGAGTATCAGAAATGGCATCGTTTTTCGGGATTGAAACATGGTTTTATAAGAATGTAGCCGAGTTGTCAGGCGGGCAGAAGCAACTTTTAAATCTTGCGTCAATCATGGTAATGCAGCCATCGGTTCTGATTCTTGACGAGCCTACCAGCCAGCTTGACCCGATTGCCGCGCAGGAGTTTTTAAATGCCCTCAAGAAAATTAACCGCGAACTCGGAACGAGCGTCATACTAACCGAACACCGCCTTGAGGATGCATTCCACATGGCCGACAGAGTAATCATTATCGACAGCGGTAAAATTTTTGCAGATGCACCCCCGAGAGAGGTTGGAAAAATTCTCAAAGTTGCAAACCACGATATGTGGGAGGCTTTTCCGACTCCCGTCAGAGTACATAGCCGGGTTGAAAGCTCACTTCCGTGTCCGTTAACCGTCAGAGAGGGCAGACAATGGCTCGAGGAGCATTCGCAGGAGAACATATTAACCCCAGAGGTAATTGCTTGTGATAACGCGCAAAATGAAAATCGCGATGCGGTCATTGAAATTAAAGACGCATGGTTTCGCTATGAAAAGAATTCCCACGACGTTATAAAGGGGCTTAACATGAGAGTCGGAAAAGGTGAACTTTTTGCAATTGTCGGCGGAAACGGTGCGGGTAAAACCACAACGCTGTCACTTATTTCCGGGCTTAATGTGCCGTATCGGGGAAAGGTTATTTTAAATGGTAAAAACATTTCCGAAACACCAAATCTGTACAACGGACTTATTGGCTTTCTCCCGCAGGACCCACAGAGCGTTTTTGTAAAAAAAACAGTTTACCTTGATTTGATGGAAAGCCTCGCCGAGAGTAAGCTTGCAAACGAAGTGAAGGAGCAAAAGGTCAATAATATCGCGTCTCTTTGCAATATCGGAAATCTCCTTGACAGACACCCATATGATTTGTCCGGCGGTGAACAGCAACGCGCTGCACTTGCGAAGGTGCTTCTTATTGAACCGGAAATTCTGTTGCTTGACGAGCCGACAAAGGGTATGGACGCATGCTTTAAAGAGAAATTTTCAGATATTATCGAAAAGCTTAAGCAAAACGGTGTTACTGTTGTTATTGTATCCCACGATATAGAGTTCTGCGCAGAACATTCCGACAGATGCGCTATGGTCTTTGACGGAAGTATTACATCAGAAGGTGCGCCGCGTGAGTTTTTCTGCGGTAAGAATTTTTATACCACAGCGGCAAACCGCATGGCCAGAGGGAAACTTCCAAATGCAGTTTTGGCTGAGGATATAATCTTAGCTTGCGGCGGTGAAGTCAAAAAGCGGGAGGTAAAACATCGGGGCGCAGATGTGTATAAACCTGAAAGCAAAACCCTCATACATAAAGAGAAAACGAAAAAAATATCCCAAGCAAGAATTATAACAGGTTGTGTGTTCTCGCTCCTTTTTGTTCTGATATCTTTGATTTTGCTTATAGGTGCGGAAATTCCCGGCCTTGCAAGGACTGGTTTGTATAGCCTTGAAACATTGCAGATAATCGGATTCTCCGTTGCTTTTTTATCTTTTATTCCACGAAAAGAGATTAGGGTAGAAAAAGATAAAGATAGCAAACATAACCAAAAGCTTAAGAGGAGAACACGGTGGGCAGCATTGATGATATTGCTTTTGATACCACTTACTATTTTTGTCGGAATTTTCTTTTTGGGTGATAGGAAGTATTATTTTATAAGTCTCCTTATTATAATTGAAACCATGATACCGTTTGCTATGGTGTTTGAAGCAAGAAAACCAAAGGCGCGTGAGATAGTAGTGATAAGTGTTCTCTGCGCGATTGCGGTAGCGGGAAAATCTGCATTTTTCATGTTTCCACAGTTTAAGCCGGTCATGGCGCTTGTTATTATCGCAGGTGTGTGCTTCGGCGGTGAAACCGGTTTTTTGGTCGGTGCGATAACCTGCTTTGTTTCGAATTTCTTCCTCGGTCAAGGTCCCTGGACACCATGGCAAATGTTTGCGATGGGAATAGTGGGATTTATCGCAGGTCTCCTTTTTGAGAAAGGCATTATAGGAAAAAACAGAGCATCGCTTTGCATATTTGGATTTTTGGCAACACTTGTTATACACGGCGGAATCATGAATCCGGCATCTGTTATTATGTGGCAGCATAAAATCAACTGGGAAATGCTTGTGTCCTCATATGTTATGGGATTCCCGTTTGACTTGATTCTTGCGTTTGCAACTGCGTTTTTCCTATGGTTAATATCAGAGCCTATGATAGACAAGCTTGAGAGAATAAAGGCTAAATACGGTTTGGTTGAAAAGTAGAATATACAAAAAAGCACCGATTTGAATTCTGTTCAAACCGGTGCTTAAGTTTTTGCTTTTACATTTTAATAATTCCCAGAACGCTTGCAATTGAGCTTATGAGAATTATAACAAGAATTACAGGTGCGATGTACTTAATAGATATACGATAGAGCTTCTGGAGCTTGAAAGAAGAGGATTGCAAAACCTCGTTTTCGATCTTGTTAAGACCGACAATGCGTGTGATGAATAAGCAAGTAAACAGTGCTGCAATCGGCATCATAAGTGAGTTTGAAAGGAAATCGAAGAAGTCCAAAATTTGCATACCGAAGATAGTTACAAGCTTCCACGGACCGTAACCGAGAACACTTGCAGTGCCGACTATCAGCATATATACAAGAACTACTATGCAGCAACGAAGGCGTGACCACTTGAACTGGTCAGCAAGCGTTGCAACGCAGGTCTCCATCAGAGAAATTGAACTGGTAAGTGCAGCAAAGAGTACCATGATAAAGAATACTGCGCCGACTGCGTTTCCAAATCCCATGCTCTCAAAAACCTTCGGGATAGTCACAAACATGAGTGACGGACCTGAGTTGAGTGCATCCGATGAACCACCGGAGAATGCGAAAACCGCAGGGATAATCATAAGACCTGCTAAAATTGCGATACCTGTGTCAAACGCGCCGAGCTGAATTGAACTCTTTTCAATATCCACATCTTTGTCAAGATACGAACCGTAGGTTATAAGAATACCCATAGCAAGCGACATTGAGTAGAACATCTGCCCCATCGCAGCAACTAATGTCATAGCAGAGAAGTTCTTGAAGTTGGGGATGAACATGTACTTTACGCCCTCTATCGCACCCGGACGTGTGACCGAATAAACTGCGATGATTACCGCCAAAACAATTAGAAGAGGCATCATAATCTTTGAACCCGCCTCTATTCCTTTCTTTACGCCGAAAACAACGAAGAAGAAAGTGGCAAGAGTAAACACCGCAAAGCATATCTCTGAGGAAAGCGAGTTTGAAATAAAGTTTCCGAAATATGCATCGGTTGCCAAAAGAGATGAGTTTCCTTTTACATACTCAACAAGATATTTGACTACCCAGCCACCTATTGCGCAGTAGTAAGGTACGATGATTGCCGGAACGATAGCATTTATCCATGCACCGGTTTTCATCCACGGCTTTTGGCCGAATGTGCCGAAAGCGCCAAGCGGGCTTTTGCCGGTTTTTCGTCCGAGTGCGGTTTCGGTAACTACGAGTGAATACCCGAAGATAACTATCAAAAGAAGATAGACCAAAATAAAGATTCCGCCACCGTATTGCGCGACGAGATATGGAAACCTCCAAATATTTCCTAATCCGACCGCCGAGCCTGCAGTCGCCATGAGATATCCGAGCCTGCCTGAGAATTTTTCGCGTGTGCCGGATGATAATGTTCTGTTGCTCATATTTTCCTCCTATGTACTTTTTGATTAAAATAGTATACCAGTATTTTCGACTAAATTCAATACTTAGCTCAAAAAAGCTCAGCCGTGATTGCAACGGCTGAGCAGGTGTGCTATTGATTTACCGTGTTTATTCCTTCCACGGAGTCAACCGGCAGGGAGAGTACAGTGCCCTGCGCAGGGGTGCTTGCGCCTATTGCGGAAAGAAGAGCCTTCATAATGCAGTTTCTCTTTTCCACATGAGTGAGAATTGCGACTATCTCCTTTTCCTGCTTAATGGATATTCCGAAAAATTCGTCCTCATGGTTTGCGTTTATCTTGCGTGCGTGCAGGAGCGTACCGCCGCCTGCACCTGCAGCTTTTGCAGCTTCCATTGCCTGGTCGCTGAAGCCTTGGTTTACTATAGCTAAAATTAAATCATGTTGTGTGATTTCCATTTGTTTCACTTCCGTTCTTGTGGTTTGACATGAAAGGTTATTGAGTACACTTGCCGCCATTTTGCTTATGCAGGAGACCGGCATGGTAAATAGTATACCGTGCCCTTTGCGGCGAAGCTGCAGCTCGGCACGCAGTGCCGCGCGTACATCGGGCAGGACACCTTCGCTTATAAGGCTTAAGATAAGTGCCTTGTTCGTAGATGCAAGACCAAAGTAATCTAAAATCTCGCCGGTGGCGGTTCCTTCTGCCAAAAGTATCATGTGATATGGCAATTCAAATTCGTTGCATATAGAGATAACCTGCTCGGCCTTCTCACGGCTTACAATAGTGGCCATGAGTTTTATGGGGTATGAGCATGAACATTGTGATTCCACGGTTAAGACACCTCCGTATCTTCAAAATCGATAAGCTCGTCATCGCTTGCAACCTCAGTTTCGCAAACAGGTGCAGCGTGCTTGGCTTTAATAGTATAATATAGTCCGAACAACTGAATTGTGACAAGCGGGGTCATTGCGACGAGTGCCACAATTCCAAAAGCGTCGGTAAGTATATTCCCGCCAATTGCACGGCATGCGCCCATGGCAAACGGCAACAAAAACGTAGCAGTCATAGGTCCGCTGGCTACGCCGCCGGAGTCAAATGCGATACCGGTAAAAATCGGGGGAACAACAAAAGTAAGAGCAATTGCAATTGCATATCCGGGTATAATAAACCAGAACAGCGAAATTCCGGTGAGTATTCGTATCATACCGAGTGACAGAGCTACAACCATGCCGAGTGATAAGCTGTAAAGCAGGGGCTTCTGACTTATTGCACCGTTTGTAATTTCTTCTACCTGACAGACAAGGACATGAACCGCAGGCTCAGCGGAAACTATGAACCAGCCCATTATCATAGCCAGTAGTATAAGCATCCATGGATAAGGGGATGCTGCAATAGTCATACCGATGAAATATCCTGCGGGCATAAAGCCTACGTTTACTCCGGTCAGGAAAAGAATAAGACCGACGGTTGTGTATACAATTCCGATTGCGACTTTTATGCACTGCCTTTTCGGAAATGTGTGGGCAAGAACCTGCAAAAGTATGAAAACGACAATTATCGGAAGAAGTGCAAATGCTACTTCTGTGAAATAGTGCGGGAATGTTTGTGCGAATTCATTGAATACATCCTGACTCGTACGCACATTTGAAATAACCGGTGGCTGATAGTTTGCAGTGGACGGATTAAAGAATATGCCGAGCAATAAAACCGCAAGAATCGGTCCGATACTTGAAAGTGCAACCATTCCGAAGCTATCTTCCTGCGTGGAAACATCGTCACTGAGAGAGGCGAGACCTACGCCGAGTGCCATTATAAACGGAACGGTTATAGGTCCGGTCGTGACACCGCCGGAGTCGAACGCGACTGCGAGAAAATCTGCAGGTGCAAACGCAGCGGTTATAAATACAATTCCATAAAAAACAAGCAACAGATATTTAAGCTTTATTTTAAAAAGCGTGCGTAACAGGGAAGTTACGGTGAAAATGCCAACACCTGCCGCAACCGTCCATACCAGCACCGCATTCGGGATTGCAGGAACCTGCTCGGCAAGAACCTGAAGGTCAGGCTCTGCGATTGTTATTATAATGCCGAGTATAAGAAACGCGGGTATGATAAATCCAAGCTTTTTGGTTCGCGTTACCCGTGCACCAAGTGCGCGTCCCATCGGCATCATTGAAATATCAGCGCCCAATGAGAAAAAGCCCATGCCCATAATGAGCATCATTGCACCCAATAAAAACATCAGCAGCATACTTATCGGCATTGGGGTGATCGTACCGCTGAGTATGAATACAATAATGGTAATAGGCAAGACTGAGGACAGAGCTTCTTTGATTTTGCTTTTAAGTTGGCTGTTTATTTATCTCACCCCTTTAATAGTAGTTCCAATATATTATAAACGATAACCGGGCATATGCGCAAGAGAAAAATGACCTTTGCGAAAGAATCGCAAAGGTCATTTGATCAATTAATAAAATTAATCTATTACTTTTCCGAAGTAGTCCTCGAAGTTGATGCCAACGGTCTTGCCGATCATCTCCATCTCAGCAATCGTCTTTTCGTTTGCCGGCAGACCTTCCTTCAGCTTTGCAGCGGTAGACTCGAACTCTTTTTCACCGTGGGTGTAGATACGAGTCTGACCTGCAGCCTTTTCGCTGTTGCGCAACTCGTCGAGCAGGGTGCTCATGCGCTCGCGCATAACCTTCTTATCGCCGAACATACCGTAGTCAATTGCCCAGAAGGACTCGGAGGTATCACCGTTTCCGCAGTGTGAAACATGGTTTGAAGTAACACCGCCTGACAGGATAGCCGTCATAACCTCAACGATAAGACCTAAGCCGTAGCCCTTATGAGAGCCGGTCTCCTCAGAGGAACCGCCGATGGGGAGAATTCCGCCGCCGGCCTTGTTTATGATGTTCTGGATAACTTCGCCTGCGTTGTTGGTGTCACGTCCTTCAGCGTCAACAACCCAACCCATGGGCAGGGGCTGACCCTTTTTGTTGTAAACCTCA
>JAZTXE010000079.1:0-4548 GCA_045636205.1 Eubacteriales bacterium | reverse complement strand
TACCGAAAATGCCGATATGTGCGCTAAATTGCCAAAAAATAACAAATGCTCAAAACAGTGTTGTTGCAAGGGTTATGTGGGTTTAGTGCGGGTTAAGAATAAGTGCAAAATCTCACTACGAACCAGTAGGTCAGGGGTTCGAGTCCCTTCGGGCGCGCCACAAAAAAGCATCGACGATAGTCGGTGCTTTTTTGTTTTGTTTTGAAAATGGTAGGAAAGGGACTCGAACCCTGAGAGGGCACGAGCCGTAAAGCATAACAGTCCGGTGGACTGTTATGCAGGCGAGTGGTGCGCAGACGGGTACTGAAAGGCAAAGCCTTTCGGTCGTCAAGCAGTGCGGGTGTGAAGCAACCGTGGTCCCTTCGGGCGCGCCACAAAAAAGCAGATGTATTAAATATGCAGTAATTGACGAAAACTTAAAATATTGGTATACTTATAACAATAAAGAAACAGGAGTGAAGGAATATGTCCAAAAGTGTAAATGATATTATCGCGCTTATCAAAGAAAAAGATATTAAGATGGTTGACTTTAAGATGGTTGACATCAACGGTCAATACCGCCACGTCACAATTCCTGCAAAGAACTTTTCAGAGGAAACCATGAAAAGCGGCATCGGATTTGACGCATCAAACTACGGTTACGCGGTTGTCGAAAAAAGTGACATGGTATTTATCCCGGACCCGGACACTGCCATGATAGACCCGTTCTGTGATGTCCCCACACTTTCGATGACGGGTAATGCAATGATTATAGATAATCCCGAAAACCGCCCACTCGCTCAGTATCCGAGAAACATTGTTCTGGCTGCAGAGCAGTATATGAAGGATAGTGGAATAGCAGATACCATGCTTATCCTTCCGGAGTTTGAGTTCTATCTCTTTGACCAGGTTGCATGGGATGTTCAGCCCAACAGCATTGGCATGACGCTTGATGCAAATCAGTCCTACTGGAACAGTGCGTCTGACGGAATGGGTTGCGTGGTTCCAAAACAGAAGAATTACCATATTGCAAAGCCGTTTGACCCGACGTATGAATGCCGCAGTGAGATGTGCATGCTTATGGAAGAGGCGGGAATACCGATAAAGTATCATCATCCGGAGGTTGGTGCTTCCGGTCAGTTCGAAATTGAGCCGAATCTGGGACAGATGTCAAAGATGGCGGACGCATCAATGATGATTAAGTATATTATACGCAATACCGCGCTTAAATACGGAAAGACTGCGACGCTTATGCCTAAACCCGTGTACGGCGAAGCCGGCAACGGTATGCACGTGCATATTCTGCTTATGAAAGACGGTCAACCCGTGTTCTCGGATGACAACGGATATTCAAACTTAAGTGAGACGGCTCATTATTTCATGGGCGGATTGTTAAAGCATATCGCATCTCTTTGCGCTATAACAAACCCGAGCACAAACTCATTTAAGAGATTGGTTCCGGGCTTCGAAGCTCCGGTAACCGTCGGATATGCAACATCAAACCGCAGCGCGGTTATAAGAATTCCTGCATATGCAAAGAGCCCGAATATGCGCCGATTTGAGATTCGAAATCCGGATGCCACATGTAACCCGTATTTCTGCTATGCAGCAATACTCATGGCAGGTCTTGACGGAATTAAGAATAAGATAGATCCTCATGCAAACGGCTGGGGTCCGTATGACGTAAACCTCTACAACCTGCCGGAAGAGGAAAAGGCGAAATTAAAGAGCCTGCCCACTTCACTTGAAGCGGCTCTTAATGCTCTTGAGGCTGATAACGATTACCTGACTGCCGGAGGAGTATTCCCGAAAGAGCTAATTGCAAACTTCATTAAAACAAAGCGTGAGGAATGCCGTCAGCTTGCGGCAATTCCGCATCCTGCAGAATTCGATAAGTATTATAATATGTAAGATAAAAAGGCTGTTGCAAACGCAAGGTTGCAACAGCCTTTTTTCGATTAATAATTTACGACACCCATTATTCCTAAAATAAATATAAGTGTTATTGTAACTGGGGCGATGTAGCGAACCATCGTTGTCCAAGCGCGATGAAGCGGAAAAGCGAAGCGCCGGTTCTGAGATATTTCGTCCACCGCATGATGAGCGCCCCATATCCATCCGGCGAAAAGGCAGAATCCCAGACTTCCCAAAGGGATGAGGAGATTATCGGTTATAAGCTCGAGCATATGGCCTAACGGCGGGAATACTATTCCGTCACGCACGGTATACCATATTCCCTTTAACGGCAGCGCGCCTTGGGAAAGAGAATATAATATACTGATAGGTAGCATGCCGAGGCATGAGTAAAGCACGGATTTCGACCGCGAAAGCTTTTTTTCCTCACTAAGATATGCAACCGTACCCTCCAAAAGAGCGATTGAGCTTGTAAGGGCGGCAAAGCTTAAGAGAAGATAGAATAGGAGACCGTAAAACGTGCCGCCGGACATTTGTGAAAATACCTGCGGCAAGGCTACAAATGCGAAAACACCACCGGTACTCAGCTCAGTACCGGTTGAAAAAACTGCGGGGATTATGGTGAAGGCGGCGATTAATGCGATAAATGTATCAAACACACATACGATTATTGAGCTGGTGCTTAAGTTTTCATCTTTGCTCAAATATGAACCATATGTGCAAGTGGTGCCCAGACCGATGGATAGGGAGAAAAGAGCTTGCCCGAGAGCGGAGAGAAAATCCGAAGAAGTCAGGGAAGAAAAGTCGACGTTAACAAGGAATTTAACACCTTCGACTGCTCCGGGCATTCGGAGTGAATGTACCATTATTACGATGAGAAGAATTACAAGAGCGGGCATGAGGATTTTGTTTGCGCGCTCAATGCCTCCGGCTATTCCGCGCAGCACTATAAAGCCGGTGACGGCAAGGAACAAAATTCCCCATAAAATCGGCTCGAATATGCTTGAGGCAAAACTGTTGAAATATTCAGCGGGAGTATTGGGAAAGTTTGCACCAAAGAGATATAAAAACGTGTATTTAAGCACCTGACCGCCAATGATGCTGTAATATGCGAGCACAATGAATCCGCATACAATACCCAAATAACCTACGAGAGTCCATTTTCGGTTTAGTTTGCGGAATGCACCTATTGTGTTTAGCTGAGTTGCGCGCCCTACGGTTAACTCTGCGAGCATTACGGAGATGCCTATTGTAAATACGATGGCTGTATATATAAGTATATAAGCTCCACCGCCTGCGGCGCCTACTTTTCCGGGGAATTTCCATATATTACCCAAGCCGATTGCGCTTCCTGCGGCAGCGAAAATAAAGCCTATCTTGGATGACCATTGCCCGCGTTTTTCCTTTTCCACCCGAATATTTCCTCCTTTTTCCTATCTTTTGACATTTCTCAAAGTGTAGTATACCCGAAAATGTTAGGATATTTTCAATAAAACGTAAAAATAATATGAATAATTGAGTTTGAGTCTTGACGCTTAAGCGATTCTTTTATATAGTACTTAACAACATACATAAGGGGTTGTATAAAACTATGAACAAAACAAAGAGAAATCGTGGACTTGCGGCGGCTTACTTTATTCTCCGTGCATTTGTAGTGGTGGTAATGGTGCGTCAGGCATGGATAGGAAATTATACAAACGTGATGCTCTGTGCACTTACGCTTATTCTTTTTATGATACCGTCATTTGTGGAAAAAAGCATAAAAATTGATATACCGGATACACTTGAGGTGATTATACTTCTTTTTATATTCTGTGCGGAAATACTCGGCGAAATCAGGGAGTATTATATAACTTTCGAGTATTGGGATACAATGCTTCATACTGTAAACGGTTTCCTAATGGGTGCTATAGGATTTTCGCTTATTGATATTTTAAACCGCAATAAAAAATTCACCATTGAGATGTCACCGCTTTTTGTCGCGATGGTTGCGTTTTGCTTTTCAATGACGATAGGCATGATATGGGAGTTTTATGAGTACGGAATGGATAAATTCTTTATGACGGATATGCAAAAGGACACCTATGTTTCACAGGTGTCCTCAGTCGAGCTTAATGAAAACGGTAAGAATTCTCCAAAGGTAGTGGATATTGAAAACGTAAGAATAAATGGGGAAGAATGGCAGGGGTATCTGGATGTAGGCCTTACCGATACCATGCAAGACTTGTTTGTAAATTTTATAGGCGCGGCAGTTTTCTCAATTATCGGTTATTTTTATATAAAAAGGCGCGCCAATATCGGAGTTATACGCAGGCTTACACTTGTGTATAAGAAGGATTGATTTTATTCTTTTATCCTTTTCCTTTTTATGCTTAAAAATATTCCGTTTAAAACAGGAACTGCCGCGCAGTAAGCGCAAATTATTCCAAGTTCATTTAAACTCAGCGGAACCATGAAGAAAATCTTTGCCAAAAACGGAGAATATATTGCTGCAAATATTGCGGCAACGGATACTATAACCGATAAAAGCAGAGGTATATTGTTAAACCAGTTTATTGACATAAGCCCCCGTACTTCGCTTTTGCATTCAAAGACATGTATAAGCTGAGTCATAACAAGAGTCAGTAGTGCAGCAGTGCGCCCGGTATCTATATT